>NZ_JBHTFG010000003.1:0-5423 GCF_042666095.1 Terrabacter sp. GCM10028922
GGCGGGTAAGTTTGAAGGGTTGCCCCGGAGGCCTCCTCGGTGAGGTGGTTGATGGTGTGTGTCCGATTCTTGAGAACTCAACAGCGTGTCAAAAATCGATGCCAATTACCTCGTTTTGGGGCTTTGGCTGGTTGCCTTTTGTGGGTGGCTGGTTGGGGTTCTGAGCGAATTATCCTTTGGTTGAATTGAATGACGAGCTTTTTTGAGCTGGTTGTTTGACTTCAGTCAGGTTTTCGAGCCCTTCTGGGTTCAATGTTTGCTCGTCGCGCCTTTGGGTGTGGTGGGTGTTTGAACATCAACGGAGAGTTTGATCCTGGCTCAGGACGAACGCTGGCGGCGTGCTTAACACATGCAAGTCGAACGGTGACGATCAAGCTTGCTTGGTCTGATCAGTGGCGAACGGGTGAGTAACACGTGAGTAACCTGCCCCAGACTCTGGGATAACCCCGGGAAACCGGAGCTAATACCGGATATGACACCAATCCGCATGGGTATGGTGTGGAAAGTTTTTCGGTCTGGGATGGACTCGCGGCCTATCAGCTTGTTGGTGAGGTAGTGGCTCACCAAGGCGACGACGGGTAGCCGGCCTGAGAGGGCGACCGGCCACACTGGGACTGAGACACGGCCCAGACTCCTACGGGAGGCAGCAGTGGGGAATATTGCACAATGGGCGAAAGCCTGATGCAGCGACGCCGCGTGAGGGATGACGGCCTTCGGGTTGTAAACCTCTTTCAGCAGGGAAGAAGCGAAAGTGACGGTACCTGCAGAAGAAGCACCGGCTAACTACGTGCCAGCAGCCGCGGTAATACGTAGGGTGCGAGCGTTGTCCGGAATTATTGGGCGTAAAGAGCTTGTAGGTGGTTTGTCGCGTCTGCTGTGAAAATCCGGGGCTCAACCCCGGACTTGCAGTGGGTACGGGCAGACTAGAGTGTGGTAGGGGAGACTGGAATTCCTGGTGTAGCGGTGGAATGCGCAGATATCAGGAGGAACACCGATGGCGAAGGCAGGTCTCTGGGCCATTACTGACACTGAGAAGCGAAAGCATGGGGAGCGAACAGGATTAGATACCCTGGTAGTCCATGCCGTAAACGTTGGGAACTAGGTGTGGGTCTCATTCCACGAGATCCGTGCCGCAGCTAACGCATTAAGTTCCCCGCCTGGGGAGTACGGCCGCAAGGCTAAAACTCAAAGGAATTGACGGGGGCCCGCACAAGCGGCGGAGCATGCGGATTAATTCGATGCAACGCGAAGAACCTTACCAAGGCTTGACATACACCGGAATCACTCAGAGATGGGTGCGTCTTCGGACTGGTGTACAGGTGGTGCATGGTTGTCGTCAGCTCGTGTCGTGAGATGTTGGGTTAAGTCCCGCAACGAGCGCAACCCTCGTTCTATGTTGCCAGCACGTCGTGGTGGGGACTCATAGGAGACTGCCGGGGTCAACTCGGAGGAAGGTGGGGATGACGTCAAATCATCATGCCCCTTATGTCTTGGGCTTCACGCATGCTACAATGGCCGGTACAAAGGGCTGCGAAACCGCGAGGTGGAGCGAATCCCAAAAAACCGGTCTCAGTTCGGATTGGGGTCTGCAACTCGACCCCATGAAGTCGGAGTCGCTAGTAATCGCAGATCAGCAACGCTGCGGTGAATACGTTCCCGGGCCTTGTACACACCGCCCGTCAAGTCACGAAAGTCGGTAACACCCGAAGCCGGTGGCCCAACCCTTGTGGGGGGAGCCGTCGAAGGTGGGACTGGCGATTGGGACTAAGTCGTAACAAGGTAGCCGTACCGGAAGGTGCGGCTGGATCACCTCCTTTCTAAGGAGCATCTGCTCACGGGCCTCGTGTCCGTGATCCAGAGCCCGGTCTGAGTGCGAACGTCACTCAGCGGGTGCTCAAGGGTGGAACATCGATTATTTGGCACCGTCCTGGTGTCTCTGACTAGTACAAGCCGGCAGCTCCCCGTCAAACGGGTGCTGCGTCCCCTTCGGGGGTGCGGCAGTGGAACGTGGGGGATGGTGGGTGCGGTGTCTGACACGTTGTTGGGTCCTGAAGGATCGGGCGACACGGATGGCTCTGCTGGCCGGCTGCGATGCAGCCGGGTGGGGGGCGGGTTCCGTGGGGCCGGGTTTCTTCTGGTCGTGGGCCCTGTCGATGGCGCAGCTTCGCTGTGTCGGGTGCGGGGTGCCGGTTGTATTTTGAGAACTTCACAGTGGACGCGAGCATCTTTGTAGTGTCAAGTTTTTAAGGGCACACGGTGGATGCCTTGGCACCAGGAACCGAAGAAGGACGTAGGAATCTGCGATAAGCCTCGGGTAGTCGATAACCAGACTGTGATCCGAGGATTTCCGAATGGGGAAACCCGGCTGGAGGCAAGTCCAGTCACCCGCACCTGAATATATAGGGTGCGTGGAGGGAACGTGGGGAAGTGAAACATCTCAGTACCCACAGGAAGAGAAAACAACAGTGATTCCGTGAGTAGTGGCGAGCGAAAGCGGATGAGGCTAAACCGGGCGTGTGTGATAGCTGTCAGGCGTTGCATGTCCGGGGTCGTGGGACCCGCCAACAGGCTCTGACAGGCCTGTAGGGAGTAAGAAATCTGCGTCATAGTCGAAGAGCATTGAATGGCTCGGCACAGAGGGTGCGACCCCCGTAGACGAAATGGTGTGGACTCCCGGTGGATTTCCCAAGTAGCACGGGGCCCGAGAAATCCCGTGTGAATCTGGCAGGACCACCTGCTAAGCCTAAATATTCCCTGGTGACCGATAGCGGACAAGTACCGTGAGGGAAAGGTGAAAAGTACCCCGGGAGGGGAGTGAAATAGATCCTGAAACCGTGTGCCTACAATCCGTTGGAGCCTCCCGTCGTTGGACGTGTGGGGTGACAGCGTGCCTTTTGAAGAATGAGCCTGCGAGTTAGTGCTCAGTGGCGAGGTTAACCCGTGTGGGGAAGCCGTAGCGAAAGCGAGTCCGAACAGGGCGATTGAGTCGCTGGGTCTAGACCCGAAGCGGAGTGATCTACCCATGGCCAGGTTGAAGCGCAGGTAAGACTGCGTGGAGGACCGAACCCACTTAGGTTGAAAACTGAGGGGATGAGCTGTGGGTAGGGGTGAAAGGCCAATCAAACTCCGTGATAGCTGGTTCTCCCCGAAATGCATTTAGGTGCAGCGTCACGTGTTTCTTGCCGGAGGTAGAGCTACTGGATAGCCGATGGGCCTCACCAGGTTACTGACGTTAGCCAAACTCCGAATGCCGGTAAGTGAGAGCGTGGCAGTGAGACTGCGGGGGATAAGCTCCGTAGTCGAGAGGGAAACAGCCCAGATCACCAGCTAAGGTCCCTAAGCGTGTGCTAAGTGGGAAAGGATGTGGAGTTGCTGTGACAACCAGGAGGTTGGCTTAGAAGCAGCCACCCTTTAAAGAGTGCGTAATAGCTCACTGGTCAAGTGATTCCGCGCCGACAATGTAGCGGGGCTCAAGCACACCACCGAAGCTGTGGCATTGACATATTGCTCGGCACCGACACCTGCGGGTTCGGTGTCCAGGCGTGTTGATGGGTAGGGGAGCGTCGTGTTGCCAGGGAAGCGGCGGAGTGATCCAGCCGTGGAGGCTACACGAGTGAGAATGCAGGCATGAGTAGCGAATGACGGGCGAGAAACCCGTCCGCCGAATAACCAAGGGTTCCAGGGTCAAGCTAATCTGCCCTGGGTAAGTCGGGACCTAAGGCGAGGCCGACAGGCGTAGTCGATGGACATCCGGTTGATATTCCGGAACCGGCGAAGAACCGCCCATGATGAACCTAGTGATGCTAAGTGCCTGAAGCACGCCCACCAACCCTTCGGGGTTACCGGGTGTGTGGAGCGCACGACCCGATCTGGTAGTAGTCAAGCGATGGAGTGACGCAGGAAGGTAGCCTCCGCGTGGCGATGGTTGTCCACGTCCAAGGGTGTAGGGCGCGATCCAGGCAAATCCGGATCGCATGAAGCCTGAGACCTGATAGTGACCGCGAATGCGGGAAGAGGGTGATCCTATGCTGCCGAGAAAAACTTCTAGCGAGGTTCGAGCCGCCCGTACCCCAAACCGACTCAGGTGGTTAGGTAGAGAATACCAAGGCGATCGAGTGAATCGTGGTTAAGGAATTCGGCAAAATACCCCCGTAACTTCGGGAGAAGGGGGGCCCTGATCGTGACGGAACTAGCTTCCCGAGCGTGATCGGCCGCAGAGACCAGGGAGAAGCGACTGTTTACTAAAAACACAGGTCCGTGCCAAGTCGCAAGACGATGTATACGGACTGACGCCTGCCCGGTGCTGGAACGTTAAGGGGACGGGTTAGCCTCACGGCGAAGCTCAGAACTTAAGCGCCAGTAAACGGCGGTGGTAACTATAACCATCCTAAGGTAGCGAAATTCCTTGTCGGGTAAGTTCCGACCTGCACGAATGGCGTAACGACTTCTCCACTGTCTCAACCACGAACTCGGCGAAATTGCACTACGAGTAAAGATGCTCGTTACGCGCAGCAGGACGGAAAGACCCCGGGACCTTTACTACAGCTTGGTATTGGTGTTCGGTACGGCTTGTGTAGGATAGGTGGGAGACTGTGAAGCCGTCACGTCAGTGATGGTGGAGTCAACGTTGAAATACCACTCTGGTCGTTCTGGATATCTAACCTCGGTCCGTGATCCGGATCAGGGACAGTGCCTGGTGGGTAGTTTAACTGGGGCGGTTGCCTCCTAAAAGGTAACGGAGGCGCCCAAAGGTTCCCTCAGCCTGGTTGGCAATCAGGTTTTGAGTGTAAGTGCACAAGGGAGCTTGACTGTGAGACAGACATGTCGAGCAGGGACGAAAGTCGGGACTAGTGATCCGGCGGTGGCTTGTGGAAGCGCCGTCGCTCAACGGATAAAAGGTACCCCGGGGATAACAGGCTGATCTTGCCCAAGAGTCCATATCGACGGCATGGTTTGGCACCTCGATGTCGGCTCGTCGCATCCTGGGGCTGGAGTAGGTCCCAAGGGTTGGGCTGTTCGCCCATTAAAGCGGTACGCGAGCTGGGTTTAGAACGTCGTGAGACAGTTCGGTCCCTATCCGCTGTGCGCGTAGGAAACTTGAGAAAGGCTGTCCCTAGTACGAGAGGACCGGGATGGACGAACCTCTGGTGTGTCAGTTGTTCTGCCAAGAGCACCGCTGATTAGCTACGTTCGGAAGTGATAACCGCTGAAAGCATCTAAGCGGGAAGCACGTTTCAAGATGAGGTTTCCAGGCCCGCGAGGGCGAGAGGCTCCCAGCTAGACGACTGGGTTGATAGGCCGGATGTGGAAGCACAGCAATGTGTGGAGCTGACCGGTACTAATAAGCCGATAACTTGACTTACAAAGATGCTACGCGTCCACTGTGCGGTTCCCGAGATACAAACGGGAACACGCAAACCCCC
>NZ_JBHTFG010000004.1:0-176859 GCF_042666095.1 Terrabacter sp. GCM10028922
TCGCGGAGAACGGGTATGCGGCGCGTCCGGTGTTCCAGGAGCGGATCGAGGCGACGTTCCCGATGCGTGATGGTGGGTGTTGCGCGCGGGTGACCGCGGCGATCGAGGCCCTCGACCGGCGCTGACGGCGCTGACCCCGGCAGGCGACGACGAGCCAGCCGTCGCCTCCAGTCGTCCCCTCCGTCAGTCGTCGCCCTCTGCGCCCTCGGCACTCTCGAGCACGGGCCGAAAGGAGAGGTTGCCGTTGCGGGTGCGGTAGAGCTCGACCCCGCCGTCGAGCGGCGGGAGCTCGAGTGCGGCGGGCACCTCGACCGGCTTGGGCTTGCGCCCGCGGCCGGGCAGCAGGCGCGCGAGCCTGCTCGGGAACGTGACCTTGACGTCCCACGCCCTGAACGGCGGTGCGTCCAGGTCGGGTGCGGGCAGGTCGGGTGCGGGCAGGTCGGTTGAGGGCAGCGCGAGACGCACGTCGAAGCGCCCGCGGTCGCGCAGCCGGGTCGTCGCCGAGGCGAGGGTCGACCCCGAGTCGCGCTCGACGAGGAGCACCGTGAGCCGCGACATCGCACCGAGGCTGTCGTCGCCGTCCACGACGACACCCTCGAGGTGGAGCGCGCCGGACTCCACGCGTACGGCGTTCGCCGTGGTCGTGCGCAGCTGCCGACCCAAGGCGTGCTCCTTCTCGACGAGCAGCGTCAGGTCATGGTCTGGGCTCGCGCCATCCGGGGAGCGGTAGGGCCACCACCAGCGACCCGCACGGTGGTCGAGTGGACGCTCGACGTGCTTGCGGCGGTAGGCGAAGAGGGCGGCGGCCACCGCGCTCTCGGGGTCGCCGTCGACGAGCTCGCGCACCACGAGCCGGTAGGGCTGCGGCAGGGCCTCGCGCAGCTGCACGGGCTGCTCCCGCAGGTAGTCGCGTGCCGCGGTGATGAAGGCGGTGCGGTAGTGGGCGTCGCGCGCGTCGAGGTCCTTGCCGTAGAGGGCGAGGTCGTGCCGGACGAACTTGTCGAGCTTGGCGGCGGCGAGGTCGGGTCGGTCGGCGAGCTGGGCGTCGATGGCACGGTTGGCGGCGATGCGGTCGTGGAAGTTCTCGACCTCGTGCCTCCGGGCCGTGATCGACTCCTCGCCTGCGACGTTGTTGACGTACCAGTGGTAGACGACCTCGTCGAGCGTCGCGATGCGGCGCGCGCTCGACCACAGCGCGACCGTGAAGGGCTGGTCCTCGTAGAGGATCCGCTCGGGGAAGCGGATGCCGCGGTCGTCGAGCAGGCTTCGCCGCATGACCTTGGCGACGGCGATGGTGTCCTGCCAGAGGGGTGATCCCGGCTCGAGCGGGTCGACGGGGCCGGTGACGTAGTCCGTGGCGGGCAAGGCGGTGACCCGGTCCGTGCGCTCGTTGTAGCGCGCGACCGCCCCGGTCGCGACGTCGGCGTCCGCCTCCAGAGCCGCGTCGACGAGTCGCCGCAGCGAGCCGGGGAGGTACTCGTCGTCGCTGTCGACGAACGCCACCCACTCGCCCCGCGCGGCGTCGAGTCCGAGGTTGCGGGGGGCGCCCGGCGCGCCGTCGTTCTCGCCACGGTGCAGCACGCGGACGCGGTCGTCCTCGGCGGCCAGGGCGTCGGCGACGGCGCCGGTCTCGTCCGTCGAACCGTCGTCGACGACGAGCACCTCGATGCCCGGACCGTCCCAGCCGGCGAGCGCGGACCGCACGGCGCGGGGGAGCCTGTCGGGGTCGTTGTGCACGTTGGAGATGACGGTGAGCAGCAGGGGGGAGGGGGTGTCCACGCAGGTCGTCTTCCGGTCGAGGTGGCGGCCGCCCATCGTAGCCGGGACGCTGCGGTCCACCGGTCGGCTCCGGTGGGCCTCACGCCGTGTCGGTCGGTCGCGTCAGCTCCCGCGACGCCTGCGGCGAATCGGTCTTTGGCAGGTTGGTGCGTTAGTTTGTCGTGGTCCTTTCGCGGTCCACCGCCGTGTACGAGCAGTCCCAGTAGTACGGAGCACCTCCTTGGCAGCACCCGACGCGACGAGCGCAGCCATCGTCGGCGGCCCCACGGATCTCGCGACCCGACCCCACCCGGCGGCGGCGGCTCGGCGCGAGCAGGTCGCACCGCGCAAGGACATCCAGGCCCTGCGCGCGGTGGCTGTCGCGCTCGTCGTGCTGTACCACTTCTGGCCCCAGCGCCTGACCGGCGGCTACGTAGGCGTCGACGTCTTCTTCGTCATCTCCGGCTTCCTCATCACGCTCCACCTGCTCGAGCGGCCGATCCGTCACACCCGTGACCTCCTGTCGTTCTGGGCGCGCCGGGTCCGCCGCCTCATCCCCGCGGCCACGGTCGTGCTCGTCGCGACCCTCGCCGCCAGTCTCGTCTGGCTGCCGCAGACGGTCCACGCGCGGGTGTCCACCGAGGTCATCGCCTCGGCGTTCTACGTCGAGAACTGGATGCTGGCGCTGACCTCGACCGACTACCTCGCAACCGACCAGCTCCACTCGCCGACCCAGCACTACTGGTCGCTGTCCGTGGAGGAGCAGTTCTACATCGTGTGGCCGGTGCTCATCGGTCTCGCGCTGCTCGTCTGCCGCCGGCTCGGGCGGTCCTTCCGCTTCCCGCCGCTCTACGTCATCGGCGCGGTGAGCCTGGCGTCGCTCGGCTTCTCGGCGTGGTTCACCGGCGAGGACGCCGCGCAGGCGTACTTCGTCTCGACGACCCGCATCTGGGAGCTCGGCGTCGGCGCGACCCTGGCCGCAGCGGTGTACGCGGGCCTGCGCGTCCGCAGCCCGCTCGTGCGGGCCGGCCTCGTCTGGGGTGGGCTCGCCGCGATCCTGTGGTCCGCGCTCACCTTCACCGGCGCGACCCCGTTCCCCGGCGTGGCGGCGCTGGTTCCGACTCTGGGTGCCGCCGCCGTCCTGGCCGCCCGGTCCGACGACCTCGCCGCCGGCCCCCGGCGGCTCTGGTCCAACCGCCCCGTCCAGTGGCTCGGCGACGTGTCGTACTCCGTCTACCTCTGGCACTGGCCGGCGATCGTCATCGCGCCGTTCGCCCTCGACGTCGAGAACGTCATGTGGGGCGAGAAGATCCTGATCCTCGTCGTGGTCCTGGCGCTGTCCGGCCTGTCGAAGCGCTGGATCGAGGACCTGATGCGCTTCACGCCGCGGATCGCCAGGAGCACGAAGCGCTCCTTCGTGCTCCTCGCGGCCTGTCTCGGGCTGTCGCTGATGGTCGCGGGGCTCTCCCTCTGGCAGACGCAACGCGCGACCGCGGCCGCCGAGGCCGTCGTCATCGACTCGACGGCCCAGTGCGTCGGCGTCGACTACCTCCGGGACGCGGCGTGTGCGGGTCGCGAGATGGGCATGCTGTCCAACCCGATCAAGGCCGCGGAGGACAAGCCGGACGTCTACGCCGACGACTGCTGGAACAACCGCCCGTTCACGCGCCACAAGGTCTGCACCTACGGGCCCAGGAACGCGCCGGTCAAGGTGGCGCTCTACGGCAACTCGCACGCCGGGCAGTGGCATCCGCCGATCCTCAAGACGGCTCGGGAGCGCGGTTGGCGGGTCGACACCTACATCGCGTCGGAGTGCTACTCGGTCGACATCCCGGTCAAGTTCGGGACGAAGGCCCTCGAGGACAACTGCGTCGCCTGGAACGCGTGGGCCCGCGAGCGCATCACCACGGGCGACTACGACCTCGTCGTCATGTCGGACCGCACCCTGCAGCCCCTCGCCGGCGTGCCCGCCAGCCAGAAGACGAGCGTGGCCAAGGCGGCCTACAACCGCGTCATGGACACCTTCATCAAGGCCGGCTCGCGCATCCTCGTCATCCGTGACACGCCCGGATCCGCCGAGAGCGTCCCGGACTGCGTCGCCCGCTACCTCGACGACGTGGGCCGATGTGCCACGAAGGAGGCGTATGCCGGCACGTCGGGTCTCGAGCCCGACCCGCTGGCCGACGCCGCGGCCGGTCGCGAGGGACGCGAGGTGACCCGCCTCGAGGTCACCGACCTGCTCTGCCGCAACGGCTCGTGTCCCGCCGTCCTCGGCGGGCTCATCACGTACTTCGACCACGGCCACATGACGAAGTCGTTCTCGCTGACGCTCTACCCCGAGGTGTCGAAGGCGCTGCGGACGGCGCTGGACGGCATACCCGGAGCCTGAGCCTCGCCTGTGGCAAAGGTTACTGAGAGTAGCCTCTGCTGCATCCCGGTCCCTAGGCTGTCGGCATGGAGTTCGACCACGACGTCGTCGTCATCGGGTCCGGCTTCGGCGGCTCGGTCGCCGCGCTGCGGCTCGCGGAGAAGGGGTACCGCGTCCACGTCTACGAGGCGGGACGCCGTTTCGAGGACGACGACTTCGCCCGCACCAGCTGGGACGTCCGCCGCTACGTCTGGGCGCCGCGGCTCGGTCTCTTCGGCGTGCAGCGCATCCACCGGCTGCCGGACTGCCTCGTCCTCGCGGGCGCCGGCGTCGGGGGCGGCTCGCTCAACTACGCGAACACGCTCTACGTCCCGCCGGCCGCCTTCTTCCGTGACCGCCAGTGGGGCCACATCACCGACTGGCAGGCCGAGCTCGCGCCCCACTACGCCACCGCCCAGAGGATGCTCGGCGTCACCGTCAACCCGTGCGAGGGACCGGTCGAGCAGCTCATGCGCGACACGGCATCCGACCTCGGTGTGGGCGACACGTTCCGCAAGACGCCGGTCGGTGTCTTCTTCGGAGAGCCCGGCAGGCGGGTGCCCGACCCCTACTTCGGCGGCGAGGGACCCTCGCGCACCGGGTGCACGCAGTGCGGCAACTGCATGGTCGGCTGCCGCGTGGGCGCCAAGAACACCTTGGTCAAGAACTACCTCGCGCTCGCCGAGCGCCGCGGCGTCACGATCGAGCCGCTGCGCACGGTGACCCGCGTACGCCCGCTCGACCCGGCTGCGCCGGAGCACGGGTATGCCGTCACGAGCTTCCGTAGCGGGGCCTGGGGTCGGCGTCGGGCGCAGGAACGCACCGTCACGGCGTCCCAGGTCGTCGTGGCAGCGGGGGCGTGGGGCACGGCTTCGCTGCTCCACGCGATGAAGGCCGAGCCCGAGGAGCGTGGCCTGCCGCGGCTCTCGGACCGGCTCGGCGAGCTGACCCGGACGAACTCCGAGGCGCTCGGTGGCGCCATGACGGCTCGGGTCCCGCGCGACGTGGACCTGACCCGAGGCGTCGCGATCACCTCGAGCTTCCACGTCTCCGACACGACGCACGTCGAGAACGTCCGGTACGGCAAGGGCTCCAACCTCATGGGAGCCCTCGCGGTCATGCAGGTCGACGGCGGTGGCCCGGTGCCCCGGTGGCTGAGGTTCGCCGGTTCCGCGGTCAGGCACCCGTGGGTGTTCGCGCGGTCCCTGTCGTCACGGCGCTGGAGCGAGCGGACGGTCATCGCGCTCGTCATGCAGACGAGCGACAACTCGATCACCGTCCGCCGGCGGCGCGGCCTCTTCGGCTGGCACCTCAGCTCGACGCAGGGCCACGGGGAGCCGAACCCGACGTACATCCCTGAGGGCAACGAGGCGGTCCGCGCCCTGGCCACTCGCCTCTCGCGCACGACGGGTGAGCGGGCTTGGCCCGGCTCGTCCGTCGGCGAGGTGCTCGACATCCCGATGACGGCGCACTTCCTCGGGGGCGCGGTCATCTCCGACTCTCCCGAGACCGGGGTCATCGACCCGTACCACCGTGTCTGGGGCTATCCGGGGCTGCACGTCCTCGACGGGGCCGCCGTCTCGGCGAACCTCGGCGTCAACCCGAGCCTGACCATCGCGGCGCAGGCCGAGCGCGCCGTGTCGCTGTGGCCGGCGTGCGGCGAGGCCGACCCACGCCCCGCACAGGGAGAGGCGTACCGAGCAGGACCGGTCAGGAATCGAGAAGCACCGGTCACCGAGCCACATCTAGCGTGAAACGCATGACAACCATCACCTCAGTGACACTCGAAGTGGCCGACCCCTCGGCCTCCACCCTCTTCCACACCGCCGCGTTCGGCCTGGACTCCCAGGTGCAGGTGCGGGCCTCGGACGCGCCGAGCACCGGCTTCCGTGGGTTCACGCTGTCGCTCATCGTGTCCCAGCCGTCCACCGTGCACAGCCTCATCGGCACCGCCCTCGACGCCGGCGCCACGGTCCTCAAGCCGGCCGCGAAGTCCTTCTGGGGCACCGGCGGTGTCGTCCGGGCACCCGACGGGACCATCTGGAAGGTCGCGACGTCGGCGAAGAAGGACACCGGCCCGGCCACCAGGCAGATCGACGAGATCGCCCTGCTGCTGGGAGTCGCGGATGTGGCCGCGAGCAAGAAGTTCTACGTCGACCGCGGCCTCACCGTGGCGAAGAGCTTCGGCCGCAAGTACGTCGAGTTCGCCACTCCGTCTAGCCCGGTGAAGCTGGCGTTGTACGGCCGCCGCGCCCTGGCCAAGGACGCCGGCGTGCCGGTCGACGGCACGGGATCGCACCGGCTCGCGATCGGCAGTGATGCCGGGCCCTTCGCCGACCCGGACGGCTTCGCGTGGGAGAAGGCGCCCGTTCGCATCGGTGGCTGAGCGCCTGGGTCAGAAGGAGGGTGAGGCCGTCACCCCTCAGAGACGGCCCCACCCACTGGTGCCCGGCCAGCAACCGGTCGAGAGCCAGCCCGGCACCGCGCTGACAACGAGGCACGTCGGACAGGGTTACGGGCCTTGTCATTTCTTTGCCTTGGTCTTTTTGGACCTGCAACTAACCTCCGCACCGACGCCACGCATCGGATCCCGAGCTTCCGGAACGGCACCGAGCCACCCGCATCCGGGTGGCTGGGTGCCGTGCGAGTGGCTCGATGCTTGGTGCGTGGCCTCGACGGCGCCGCGGCCGTCGCTCAGACGGCCGGCTGGGGCTCGTCGCGCCAGGACCGCCACAGGGCGGCATACGCCCCATCGGCCGCGAGCAGCTCCTCGTGCGACCCGATCTCGCTGATCCGCCCGTCCTCGACGACGCAGACGCGGTCTGCATCGTGAGCCGTCATCAGCCGGTGCGCGATCGCGACGACGGTGCGCCCCTCGACGACCGCGCCGAGGGACCGCTCGAGGTGGCGCGCTGCGCGTGGGTCGAGCAGCGACGTGGCCTCGTCGAGCACGAGCGTGTGCGGGTCGGCGAGGACGAGTCGGGCGAGCGCGAGCTGCTGGGCCTGCGGCTCGGTGAGCCGGTGGCCGCCGGAGCCCACGACCGTGTCGAGTCCCGCAGGCAGGTCCTGCGCCCAGTCGTACGCGTCGACGGCGGCGAGCGCCCCGAGCAGCTCTTCGCGCGAGGCCTCCGGCCGGGCGAGCCGCAGGTTGTCCTCGAGCGAGCCGACGAAGACGTGGTGCTCCTGCGTCACGAGCGCCACCTGTCCGCGCAGCTGGGCCAGCTCGAGATCGACGAGGCGCACGCCACCGACGGCGACGCGACCCTCGCGGGGTCCGTCGATGCCGGCCATGAGCCGCCCGAGCGTCGACTTGCCGGCGCCCGAGGGGCCGACGATGGCGAGGCGCTCACCGGGCCTCAGGTCGAGCGATACGCCGCGCAGCACGTCGCGGCCCGCGCGGTAGGAGTAGCGGACGTCGTCGACCTCGAGGTGGTCGTCGGCCGGCTCCTCGCCGGTGGCCGCCCGGTCGGCGGGGACGTCGCCGATGCCGATGACGCGGGCGAGCGACGTCGCACCGACCTGGATCTCGTCGAGCCACGAGATGAGCTCGTCGAGCGGGCCGGCCATCTGCTGCACGTAGAGCGCCACTGCCGTGACCGTGCCGGCCGTCGCCACGTCGCGCGAGATGAGGAAACCGCCCCACAGCAGCGTGATGGCGACCGGCGCGAAGAAGGCGAACTCGACGGCCGGGAACCACCGCATGCGCAGTCCCAGCGTGTAGAGCTCGGCGTCGTAGCACTCGCGCAGGGCGTCGTCCATGCGCTGCCGGCGGCGGCTACCCAGGCCGAGCGCCTCGACCGTGCGCGCGCCGTCCGCCGACTCGGTGACGACCCCGCCCAGCACGGCGTACGTCGCGCGCTCGCGCAGGTAGCCCTCCGGGGCGAAGCGGAGGTAGCGCCTGGTGGAGAGCACGAGGATGGGCACGCCCACGACGACAGCGAGGGCGACCTGCCACCCCGTCAGGAACGCCGCGACGAGAGTGATGGTCGTCGTCACGGCGCCCACGAAGATCGCCGGGACGCCGAAGCGGATCACGCGCGAGAGAGCCTCGACGTCGTTCGTGGTCCGCGACACGAGGTCGCCAGTGCCGGCTCGCTCGACGGTGGACAACGGCAGCTCGACGACCCTGCCCATGAACTGCTCGCGCAGCTCCGCGAAGACCGTCTCGCCCATGACGAAGGACGCCCGGCGGGCGAACCACGTCACGACCGTCTGCAGGACGACCGCGCCGGCGATCCACGTCGCGAGCGTGTCGACGACGTCGAGCGAGCGGCCGTGGCTGATCTCGTCGACGAGCAGGCCCATGACGCGCGGTGCGACGAGGGCAGCGACGGCGGCGACGGCGTGCAGGCCGATGACCCTGGCCAGGCTGCCTCGGTGCCGACGGACGAGGCCGCGCGTGTGCGCCCTGACCGAGTCCATGTCGGCCACCGGGAGCGTGCGGGTGGTGGGCGCCGGTGTCGGGCTCATCAGTCCTCCTCTCCTCGGACGACGGTTCGTCGGTAGTCGGGGTCCTCGGCCATGAGCCCGCTGTGCGTGCCCGTGGCGGCGACCTTCCCGTCCCGCAGCAGGACGACCCGGTCCGCCTGGTCGAGCAGGAGCGGGCTCGCGGACATGACGACGGTCGTCCGGCCCGCGCGAGCGGCGGCGAGTCGCCCGGCGATCCGGGCCTCGGTGTGGGCGTCGACGGCGCTCGTCGGCTCGACGAGAACGAGCGTCTCGGCGTCGGTGAGGAGCGCTCGCGTCAGGGAGAGGCGCTGGCGCTGGCCACCGGAGAAGGCCCGCCCGCGCTCCTCGACCTCGTTGTCGAGGCCGCCGGGCAGGGCCTCGAGCACGTCCTCGCCGCTCGCCACGGACAGCGCCTCGAGGATAGTCGCGTCGTCGTGCTCGGCCTTGGGGTCGAGCTCCTCACGCAGCGTGCCCGTGAACAGCCGCGGGTCGGTCTCCGACACCACGACGCGGCGGCGCACCTCGGCCAAGGGCGCGTCGGCGAGCCGAGTCCCGCCGAGACGCACGTCCGTCGCGGCGACACCGAAGCGACCGAGACGGTCGGCGAGCGCCGCGGACTCCTCCGGCCGGGCCGACACCACGGCCGTCAGGCTGCCGGGCTCGATGCTGACGCCGCTCTGCGGGTCGAAGAGCCGTGCCGGCCCGTCCGGCAGCGCCTGCGACGAGGTGGACTCGACCTGGTCGGCGCCGATGCGCAGGATCCGGGTCAGCTTGCGCGCGCCGATGTGGGCGCGGGTGGCCCGGTCGACCATCTCGGTCGCGGTGCGCAGCGGGATGACGAGGAAGGCCGTGTAGCCGTAGAAGGCGACGAGCTGGCCCGCCGTGATCTCGCCGGCGATGGCGAAGCGCGCACCGAGCCACACGACGACGAGGACGAAGATCCCGGGCAGCAGCACCTGGGCCGCGTCGAGCGCGGCCTGGTAGCCCGCCACCCGGTTGCCGACCTCGCGCACCGACTGGGACTGGGCGGCATACCGGGTCAGGAACGTCTGCTCCCCTCCGATGCCGCGCAGCACGCGCAACCCGGCGACGGTGTCGGCGCCGAGGCCGATGAGCTTGCCGGTCTCGTCGCGCTGCGCGAGCTGGCGCGCCTGCAGGGGGCGGACGACGAAGGCCAGGCAGCCGACGAGCACCGGCACACCGACCAGCACGACGAGGCCGAGAGGCGTCGACGCGTCGAGCAGGATGAGCGCGACGACGACGTACGACGCGACCGCCCCCGCGAAGCGCGCGAGGATGTCGTAGAAGCCGCCGATGCGCATGGCGTCCGAGCTGACGGTCGCGACCACCTCGCCGGTGGGGACCGTTCGGGTGAGGGCCTCGCCGGTATCGGCGGTCTTGTGGCCGATGAGCTGGGCCGAGCGGAACGCGCCCTGCATCCAGTTCTCGACGGCGTACCGGTGCCGCATCACGCCGGCGAGCGCACTGACGACGACGAGCCCGAGCAGGATGGCGCACCACCTGAGGAGCGAGCCCGCGTCGCCTCCGATGATGCCGTCGTCGATCGCCTTTCCCATGGCGGCCGGGAAGAGCGCCTGGCTCACGAGCCAGACGATGCCGAAGGCCGTCGCGATGACCAGGGTCCGCGACTGCCTCGCGCCGACCCACCGGAGGTATGCCGTCGGGCTGGTCACGTCGGGGGTTCCGGGGTCGGCGTGGGGCAGCGAGGTCACTTGCTCGATCCTACGTTCGGCGAGGTTGCGCCTCATGCGATTTTCCGTCGGGCTCACGCGCCGACCGTAGGAGCTCAAGCGGACGTGAGGTCAATCCCTCGCTGGCAGGCGCCTGCCGGCTCAGAACGTCACGAACGTGTCCCGCGCGAGGAAGAAGCCGTGCTGGGTCGAGGCGTCGACGCACGTGACGCCGAACTCCTCGCTCACGCAGCCCACGGGGTCGGCCGACGCGGTGCGGGAGCCGTAGGGGAGCTGCGGCTCGTCACCCTCACGGAGGGTGTCGGAGTTGCACACCGGGACCGCGCCCGACGCGTCGAGCTCGATGCGTCCGACGTCCTTCGGTCCGTCCGGTGGGCAGATGGAGGGGAGCGGCGGGTCGATGCGCCCCTTCTTCACCTCGCACGCCGCGAGCGACGAGGAGCCGCCGATGGTGCACACGATGTTGCCGGTGGGACTCCGGAAGCGGTCCGTGGCCGCCGCGGCCGGTGACGCCGCCTCGAGGCGGGCCCTGGCCTCCGCGTAGGAGTGCGGTGCGCCGCGCTGGCGGCCCACTGCGAGGGCGGTCGGCACGCTGCTCGCGGAGTCCGCGGGCTGCATCGTGCCGACGGCTGGCCGGCTCGCGCTCGGGCTGGGTGCCGGCGTCGCGCCGGGAGCATCGACGAACACGGTCACCGTGCGTCGTGGGGTGGGGATGTCGGTGGCGCCGCAGCCGGTCAGGAGGGCCATGGCGGACAGCGCGGCCACGACGAGGAGGGCACGGGACGGCATACGGCCCCGGCGGCCGTGCAGCGTGGACATGGCCGAGGAGTCTGGCACGGATCGGTGACCCGGTCAGGTCGGCGTCGCGGGGTGACCTACCCTTGGGGCGTGTTCCGGCGGCTGCTCACCCCTCGCTGGGTCGGCATGGTCGCGGCCCTCGCCGTCGTCGTCACCGCGTGCGTCCTGCTCGGCCTGTGGCAGCTGGGCGTGGCCCGCGACTCCGGACGCCTGGAGGCCGTCGCCGCGGCCTCCTCGCTCCCGCGCGCGCCCCTCCAGCGAGTGACGGCGCCTCATGCCGACTTCAGGGCGGAGTTCTCCAACCGTCCCGTCTCGGTCACGGGGACGTATGCCGCCGGGCGGAGCATCGTCGTCGTCGACCGTCGGCTGGGTGGCCGGGAGGGTTCGTGGGTCGTCACGCCGCTCGAGACGGCGGGCGGCACGGTCGCGGTGCTGCGCGGGTTCGTCCCCGGCACCCCGACGTCGGCGCCCGAGCCACCGGCCGGCGTCGTCACCGTGACCGGCACGCTCGGGCCGACGGAGTCGCCGCGCGACGGCACGGATCTGCCTGCGCCGCAGGTGCGCTCGATCGACCTCGCCTCCCTCGTCAACGAGTGGCCGGGCGCCCTCTACAACGTCGTCGTCCTCGCGTCCGCGGAGTCCGAGGGGGCAGCGCCGGGGGCCGACCTCGCGCCGTCGGGCCTCACCCGGGTGCCACCGCCCGAGCTCGATGCCCCCCTCAACCTGCGCAACGCGGCCTACGCCGTGCAGTGGTGGGTCTTCGCGCTCTTCGCGATCTGGATGTGGTGGAAGATGTTCCGAGCAGAGCAGCCGGCGGGAGAGCCGCCCGCTGCACCGAGAGAAGGTACCGACCCGTGAGCACATACCCCCAGGCCCTGGCGAAGCCGAAGCAGATCCGCTCCGCGCTGTCCGTCTACCGCGTTCTCGCGATCGTCGCCGGCATCGCGCTGTTCGTGCTCATCCTCGAGATGGTCATGAAGTACGTGTTCGACCAGACGAACCTCCTCACGGAGTACTGGAGCCCCGTCCACGGCGTCATCTACATGGCGTACGCCGCCTCGGTCGCCAACCTCGGCCTCAAGGCGGCCTGGGGTCCGGTGCGCATAGTCAAGAACCTGCTCGCCGGCTTCGTGCCCGTCGTGCCGTGGATCGCCGAGCGGCGCAACACGGCCGAGACGGAGGCGCTGCTGTCGCGCGCGTACCTGGCTGGCGACGGATCCGGGGGCGCCGACCGAAGCGGCGACCGAGCCGCTCCGGACGGCCGATAGGCTGGCCCGCGTGACCGACGCGCAGCCGACCGACCTGCAGAGCCACCCCGTCCTCGTCGTCGACTTCGGCGCCCAGTACGCCCAGCTGATCGCCCGCCGCGTGCGCGAGGCCCAGGTCTACAGCGAGGTCGTCCCGCACTCGATGAGCGTGGGCGACATGCTCGCCAAGGAGCCCGCGGCGATCATCCTGTCCGGCGGGCCGAGCTCGGTCTACGAGGAGGGCGCACCGCGCCTGGACCCGGCGCTCCTCGACGCCGGAGTGCCCGTCTTCGGCATGTGCTACGGCTTCCAGTCGATGGCCCAGGCTCTGGGCGGCACCGTGGCGCGCACCGGCGCACGCGAGTACGGCAAGACCGACGCGGCCATCAGTGGTGGTGACTCGACGCTGTTTGCGGGCCAGCCCTCGAGCCAGGTCGTGTGGATGTCGCACGGCGACTCCGTCAGCGCCGCCCCGGAGGGGTTCGCCGTGACGGCCTCGACCTCCGGCACGCCCGTGGCGGCCTTCGAGGACGACGAGCGTCGGCTCTACGGCGTGCAGTGGCACCCCGAGGTGCTCCACTCGGAGCAGGGCCAGCGCGTCCTCGAGAACTTCCTCTGGAAGGGCGCCCGCATCACCCCGGACTGGACCCCCGGCCACGTCGTCGACGACCTCGTCGCGACGATCCGCCAGCAGGTCGGGGAGGACCGCGTCCTCTGCGCCCTCTCGGGCGGCGTCGACTCGTCCGTCGCGGCTGCCCTCGTCCAGAAGGCGGTCGGCGACCAGCTGACATGTGTCTTCGTCGACCACGGCCTGCTCCGCGAGGGCGAGGCCGAGCAGGTCGAGAAGGACTTCGTCGAGGCCACCGGAGTCGACCTCGTCGTCGTCGACGCGCGCGAGCGCTTCCTCGCGGCTCTCGCCGACGTCACCGACCCCGAGGCGAAGCGCAAGATCATCGGTGAGCAGTTCATCCGGGTGTTCGAGCAGGCGGCCCGTGACGTCGTGCACGACCGCGGCGACGAGGAGCACCCCGTCAAGTGGCTCGTGCAAGGCACCCTCTACCCCGACGTCGTCGAGTCCGGCGGTGGCGAGGGCGCCGCCAACATCAAGAGCCACCACAACGTCGGGGGCCTGCCCGACGACCTCCAGTTCTCGCTCATCGAGCCGCTGCGCACGCTCTTCAAGGACGAGGTGCGCCAGGTCGGCCTCGAGCTCGGTGTGCCGGAGGTCATCGTCTGGCGCCAGCCCTTCCCGGGCCCCGGCCTCGGGATCCGGATCATCGGTGCCGTCGACGCCGAGCGTCTGGCCGTCCTGCGCCGGGCCGACGCCATCGCACGCGAGGAGCTGACGAAGGCAGGGCTCGACCGCGACATCTGGCAGTGCCCGGTCGTGCTCCTCGCCGACGTGCGCTCCGTGGGTGTCCAGGGCGACGGCCGCACGTACGGCCACCCGGTGGTGCTGCGGCCCGTGGCCTCGGAGGACGCGATGACCGCCGACTGGGCGCGCGTGCCCTACGACGTGCTGGCGTCCATCTCGACCCGCATCACCAACGAGGTCGAAGAGGTCAACCGCGTCGTGCTCGACGTCACGAGCAAGCCGCCGGGCACCATCGAGTGGGAGTGACCGGGGCCTGACCCCAGCTGCGTGCGGACGTCCGCTCGGCGACACGGCATCCGGCCGGGGAGCTGCACCCAACTAGGGTGGAACCCATGTGCGGAATCGCCGGACACCTTGCTGTCCCTGCCGACGATGCCCTGCTCGACCGACTTCTCGGGGCGCACCCGACGGCTCCGGCAGCGGCCGTGTCGCGCGACGGTGACGCAGGTCTCGGGGCTCGCGTGCCGCGCGACGGCGGCGAACCGGCCCGCCTCGTGAAGGGGCGGGGCGAACGGTTCACGCTCGCCCTCGACGGTGAGCTCTACAACCGCGGTGAGCTGCGTGCAGACCTCGAGACCCTCGGCCACCACTTCTCCGTGGGGAGCGACGCCGAGGTCGTCCTGGCCGCCTTCACCGAGTGGGGGACCGACGGCCTCGATCGCCTGGACGGCGCGTTCGCCCTCGCGGTCTGGGACGCCGACACGCGCCGCCTGACACTCGCCCGAGACCACTTCGGCCTCCGGCCGCTCTACGTGGCGGCAGCAGGCGGCGGCTGGCTCTTCGCGAGCGAGATCCGCGGCATCCTCGACAGCGGCCTGCACGAGCGGCGGCCCGACGACCGCACGATCTACCGCTACCTGCGCTTCCGGGTCCACGACGACGGGCCGAGGACGTTCTTCGCGGGTATCGAGCGCGTCGGTGCGGGTGAGATCGTCACGCTGGGCCCGGAAGGGCTCGAGCGCCGGCCGTTCACCCGGCTGCGCGAGGAGCTGGCCGAGCTCTCCAGCGCGCCGCGTGCGTACTCACCGGACGTCGCGCGGGAGTTCCGCGCCCTGCTGACGGCAGCGGTGCGACGACGTGCGACGACGTCGGGACGCATCGGCACCTCGCTCTCCGGGGGTCTCGACTCGGCCGCCATCGTGGCGTTGCTCGACGAGGTCGAGCGCGAGCCCGGCCGTTCCTTCGCCGACGAGGTCCACGACGCGTGGTCCGCCGCCTACCCGGGGTCGCGCAACGACGAGGTCGCGCACATGGACGCCGTCGTGTCCGCGCTCGCAGGCCGGGTCCGCCACCACCGCATCGAGCCCACGCCGACCGAGTTCAAGAAGGACCTGCGCGACCTCGTGCGCACGCAGGAGGAGCCTCTCGTCTCGACCGGCGCGTACACCCAGTACCGCGTGCTGCGCGAGGCCGGGGAACAGGACGCCGTCGTCCTCGACGGCCACGGTGGTGACGAGACGCTGGCCGGATTCGGACCGCACCACCTCATCCACCTGCGCGAGCTGCGGTCCCGGAGCGCGGTGGCGGCGGCGACGGAGCTTGGCCACTCGCTCGACGTGCTCTACCGGCGGGGCCGACCCCTCATCGGCGACCGCCTGCACGGCCGAAAGGACGTGCCCGTCACCTCGCTCCTCGACGCCGGTTTCGCGCGCGAGCACGCCACCGAGACGTATGCCGTCGAGCGCTCCGACCTGCGCGCTCGCCTCGCCGACGACCTGTTCTCGGGCTCGCTGCCCGCCCGGCTGCGCTACACCGACAAGAACGCCCGGCGTTTCGGGGTGTCGGTCCGGCTGCCGTTCGTCGACCGCGACCTCGTGCGCTTCGTCTTCGGCCTCGACGACGACGCGCTCGTCAAGGACGGCGTCGGCAAGCGCGTGCTCCGAGACGCGATGCGTGGCCTGCTGCCCGACTCGGTCGTCGACCGCCGCGACAAGGTCGGCTCGACGACGCCGCAGGGCGAGTGGTTCATGCGGCTCAAGAACCACATCTACGGCGAGTTCCTGTCCGAGTCGTTCGCGAACCGTCCCTACTTCGACCAGAGCGCCGTGCTGCACGCCTTCGAGGGCTGGATCAAGGGCACGAACTCCATCGACTCGATGACCGTCTGGCGGATGCTCAACCTCGAGCTGTGGCTCCAGGAGTTCTTCGACGAGCACGACACCGAGGAGGACACCGGCGAGGAGCACGTCAAGACCGACTACGAGCCCAACACGCGAAAGCAGCTCGACCTCGTGACCCCTGACGGCACGTCCGTGCGCCGCTACCCGCTGCGGACCGACCTCTATGCCCGCGAGGACGACCTCGAGACCAAGACCCTCACGTACATCGACCGCTTCTTCTCCGGTCTGCCGGGCGCCGGCGCCGAGCACGCCGGAGCGACGACCGGCCGGTGGTACTTCTTCATCTCGGAGAAGATCGTCGCGATCACGCAGGGGCGCTCGTTCTTCATCTGGGACATCAAGGTCGGCAGGCCGGCACGGCTGCTGAGCCGCTACGTCACGCGCACGCCGGCCGGCATCGGCCTGGGGTCGCCGTTCACGATGCAGCTCGCGATCGAGGAGGCCGGTCTGCCCCGCGTCCTCCTCGCGTCGGCAGGCGGCGCCGTGGGCAAGGTGCTCGGCAGGCGGGGCCTGTTCTACGACCTCGTGGGCGGCGACATCCGCGCCATCGACGGGCCCACCGAGTACTCGGTCTACCCGGCGAACGTCTCGGCGAAGCTCGGTCCCAAGGATCCCGACGAGGTCGCAGCCCGCCTGTCTGCCGTGATCCGTGAGCAGGTCCCCGAGACCTACCGCGAGACGTTCGGCGGCACGGTCGTCATGGACGCCAACGACATCGGTCGCAACGTCCTCGGCAAGGACGCGCCCGGACCGAAGGAGCGCTACGAGGCGATGTTCGCCGACAACCCGCTCGGCCAGGGCTCAGAACAGACCCCGATGGCAGTCGTCTTCGAGCACCCCTCCACCTGACCGTCGAGAGGCCAGAGTCCGCGGCCTCCCACCCGTCGAGAGGCCAGAACCGTCAGTCCACTCCCTCGAAGACGTCGCGCCTGATCGGCGACCCGGCCGGCAGCGACCGGTCGACGAACCACTCCCGCCCGAAGACGAGGTCGTAGAGCGGCCGGGGGATCCGCAGGAACGCCGCGAGAGTCCGGTCCGCGCCTCCGTCGGCGCTCGCCTGGGACGCGTGAGCACGCATGGAGGCCCGCTTGGCCGTGATGTGGCGACGGACGTTGATCCGGTGGGTGATCTCGCTGCGCGCCGAGAAGGCCCGGTCGAAGCTCGGCCGGTCGAACTCCGGCGGGAACCGGTAGACGCGGGCGGCGAGGTCGATCGCGCGACAGATGGTGTCGCGGGGCACGGTCGCCTCGAGCACCTTCGGCGTGCCGGCGAGCTCGGCCGCGCGGCGTCCGACGACGTGGACCTGCCTGTGGTCGGGGTGGCCGTACCCACCGTTGGGCTCGTAGTGGAGCAGGACGTCGACCTGCTCCTCACGCAGGATGGTGGCGAGCCGCTCGGCGGCCTCCTCGACGTCGGCGCGCACGAAGCGGGTGCCACCCGGCGGGTCGGGCGCGACCTCGGGGCCGAGACCGCTGTCGGCGTACCCGAGGTGCTCGACCCTGCCGACCCCGAGAGCTCGGGCGCTCGCCCGCAGCTCGTCCATGCGCGTCGCGGCCAACGTGCCGGCGCCCGCGTACTCGCTCGCGGCGAGGCCCAGCTCGCCGTCGGTCGCGACGACGACCACGACTCGGTGCCCTTCGGCGGCCGCACGCGCCATCGTCCCCGAGGTCAGCAGGGCCTCGTCGTCGGGGTGGGCGTGGAAGGCCAGGAGGGTGTGCCGCACAGTCACCATCTTGGCCCATGACACAGTGGTGCCCGTGAAGGTGGCCCTCCTGTCCGACTGCTACCTGCCCCGGTTGGGCGGGATCGAGGTCCAGACGCACGACCTCGCGCGACACCTCATGGCCGCGGGGCACGACGTCGAGGTGTTCACGGCGACCCGGGGCGCACAGGGCGAGATGCACGGCGCGGTCACGGTCGTCGACGGGGTGCCCGTGCACCGACTGGCCGCCCGGATGCCGTGGGAGCTGCCGGTCAACCCGCTGGCACCGGCCGAGCTGCGCCGCCGCCTCGTGCGCGGCGGCTTCGACGTGGCCCACGTGCAGACCGGCGTCGTCTCACCGTTCGCGTGGGACGGCACCCGGGTGGCGCTCGGCCTCGGTCTCCCGACCGCGATGACGTGGCACTGCATGCTCGCCGGGATGGCGCCGGTGTTCCGGGCGGCGCACTTCGTGCGCCGGTGGGCGGCCAGGGGAGTCGCCATGTCCGCGGTGTCGGATGTCGCGGCCGAGCCACTGCGCCGGCTCGTCGGCCCCGAGGCGGGGGTCGGCGTGCTGCCCAACGGCATCGACGTCGCACGGTGGGCGGTCGGTCCGGTCGCGCGAGCACCGGGGCCGTTGCGCCTCGTGACCGCGATGCGCCTCGCCGCGCGCAAGCGTCCGGCGGCCCTCGTCGAGCTCGTCGCCCGGGCCGAGCTCGCGGCAGGCCCCGGGTCGGTGTCCCTCACGGTCCTCGGCGACGGACCCGACCGCCGCAAGGTCGAGGCACTCGTGCGCGACCGGGGTCTCGGCTGGGTCTCGCTCCCCGGCCGGGTCACGCGCGACGAGCTGCGCCAGAGGTATGCCGCTGCCGACGTCTACCTGTCACCGGCCCGCCTCGAGTCGTTCGGTATCGCCGCCCTCGAGGCGCGGACCGTGGGGCTCCCTGTCATCGGCCGATCCGGCTCGGGGGTGGGCGAGTTCGTCGCGGACGGTGTGAACGGCCTTGTCGTGTCGAGTGACTCGCAGATGAGCGAGGCGATCGCCCGCCTGGCGAAGGACCCCGACGACGTCGAGCGGATGCGGGCCTGGAACGTCTCCCACCCGCCCGAGCAGGAGTGGTCGCACGTCGCCGCCATGGCCGTCGCCGAGTACGAACGCGCTGTCGGGCTGGTGCGCCGATGAGGACGAACATCCCGGGCGGGATCCGCCTCGTCGCGCTGGGCTCCGACGACGAGCGGCTCCTCGAGGTGGCACTGCGTCACGGCGAGCACCCCGAGGTCGTCCTCGGTGCTGCGGGCTGGGTGATCGAGGCGCCGGCGTTCGCGACGGTGCGCCAGGACGGGGCGCTCGAGCTCGGCTTCCGCGTGGTCCAGCTTGACGGCATACCGCCTCGGTCGGCGACGGTCCGCAGGGACGTCGGCGTCGGCGACGACGAGGTGGGGGAGGCGTACCAGCGCGTCGCAGCGTATGCCGTCGTCACGAGCGAACGTGGCGTGCTGCTGACGCAGTTCAACACGCAGACCCACGTCGCCGGTGACTGGGGGCTGCCCGGCGGTGGGCTCGACGCCGGCGAGTCCCCGGTCGACGGGGTGCACCGGGAGGTGTGGGAGGAGACGGGCCAGCTGATCGAGCTCGGTGCCCTCGTCGAGATCCAGTCGCACCACTGGGTCGGGCGCGCGCCCAACGGGGTCGTCGAGGACTTCCATGCGGTGCGGCTCATCTACCGGGCGACCTGTGCGTCACCGTCGGACCCCGTCATCCACGACGTCGGTGGCACGACGTCGGATGCCCGGTGGTTCTCGCCCGACGAGATCGACGGACTGCCCATGCCGCCGTTGTCGCGCAGTCTCACAGCCCGGCACGGACCCCTCTCCGACGCTCCGTAGGATGACCGCCATGGACCTCGCCTACAACCTTCTCGTCGCCCTCCACCTGCTCGGCATGGCCGCGGTCGTCGGCGGGTGGGTCGCCGTCCGGACGGGACGCACCGTGACCGCCCCCATCCTGTGGGGCGCCCGCGCCCAGATCCTCACGGGTTTCCTCCTCGTCGGGATCGCCTCCGCCGTCAAGGACGACGAGCACGTCGTCAACAACACGAAGATCGCCGTCAAGCTCGCCATCGCGCTCGTCGTGGTGGCCGTTGCAGAGATCGGGGCCGCCCGCGCCCGCAGGGGCGAGGACACCGGCCGGCTCCTCGACATCGCCGGCGGTGGCGCCACCGTCAACGTCCTCGTCGCGGCACTGTGGTGACGGTCGTCCTCCCACCGCGCGGCGCCTGAGATGCGTTGGAACGCAGGCGTTCTCGCCGGTCTGCTCGTCGGACTCGTGTGGCTCCTCGTCGGCACGGCTCTCGTCGTCCTCGGGCGCCGGCGCCGCCTCGTCTCGCAGGCCGAAGGGGCGGGGAACATGGCCGTCATCGGGATCTTCCTGCTCGCGGTCGGAGGGCTGACGTGGTTCGCCACCCTGCTGCTCTCCGTCGTCCCCGGGGCGCCCTAGCCGACGGTGAAGCGCGCTCCGAGTGCGATGACCGGTGGCACGGCGTCGGACGTGAGGAAGTGCGAGACCCGGTGCACGATGCCGGTCTCGACGTTCCACGCCATGACCCACGTCTCGGAGGGCGCGACCGAGAGGTACACGAGCTCGCCGCGCACGGTCCACCCGAGCACCGAGCAGCAGTCGGTGGATCGCGGCTGCTCCTCGCCGAAGACGAGCATCCGGTCGCGGCCGAGCGCGTTCGTCGCGACGATGACGTTTCGAGGTCGGACGGCAACGAGGTCGCGCGCGTCGTCGGCGTCGATGCTGAACGCGGACGCGTACTGGTCGGCGTCCGACACGGTCTCGCCGACGGGGCGGGTACGCGGCCAGCCGACGGGCGTGGGCCGGTCAGCCGGGTTCGGCGGGTGGTCGTCGAGGACGGTGCGAGCGCCCACGACGCGGTACTCCCTCGCGCCTGGACGTCGTGGTGGCTCCGGCCCGGGCCAGAGCGGCGACAGGCCGGGCGACCACGTGCCGTCGGCGGAGCCCGCCAGCAGGTGGTTGCCGCGCCACGACGCCCACTCGAGGGTCGGGGAGGGGATCGCCGTCGTCCGCACGGTGCGCGTACCCACGTCGAAGACGACCACCTTGCCCGGCTGGGCGAAGGCCATCATGGTCTTGTCGCCCGAGAACGCCCAGATCCCCAGCGGAGGCTTCGACACACCAGCCGTCGTACGCACGTCGGTCAGCAGGACGGTGTCCACGGTGAGCTGTTCGCCGTCGCCCCAGACGACGACCGGAACCCACCGGCCGGGCGATCGCTCCTCGAGGTACACGGCGTCGCCGAACGCCCCCAGCACACCGGGGGCCAGCGTGCTCACCCGACGGTGGTTGCTCCTCGGGTCGATGACCTCTGGGAGCCCTGTACGGATCGGCGGGAGCGTCGACTCGGTGCCGGCAGGCGGCGCGACGACGTACCGGAGGCCGTCGGCGGTCGTGCGCCACACCGCCTGCTCGGCCCGCGGCACCGGAGTCAGGCTCACCGGCGAGGGAACGGTCAGCCCGGTCACCGTCGGCTCATGACCGGCGAGGGCTGCGCCACCGACGACGAGCGCGGCCGCGGCGACGCCCGTGAGTGCCCGCCGACGCGTCGTCGATCGGTGCAGCAGCGCGTCGTGCCAGGCCCGTTCGGCCAGGTCCACCTCGCGGACCGGCGCACTCGCCGCCTCGAGCAACGCCATGACCTCGACGTCGTACGGGGGCTGCTCGTCGCCGGACGCGAGGGCGACCCGGCCGGCGTCGGCAAGTTCGCGGACCTGTTCCGGGGAGATCCCCAGGACGCCGGCCGTGTCGTCGACCGTCCGCCCGTCGTACCACTGCAGCACGAGCACTGCCCGTTGTCGGGGCGTGAGCCGGCGCAGGCGAAACGGGACCGCGGGGGACGTGCCGCCGGCACGCTCGTCGGCCTCCGCGGCGGTCAGGGCGGCGCGGTGGACGCGCGGGCGTACGTAGGCGTCGGGCGTCCTCGCGCGCACGTGGTCCCAGTGGAGCGCGAGGCTCGTGAACGCGTGCAGCACCAGGCGCTCGGCCCGCGCGAGGTCGCCGCACACGAGCTGCGCGGCGCGAAGCAGTCGCAGCTGTCGCGCCCGCACGTAGGCGGCGAAGTCGGCGTCGATCTCGCGCATGCGTCCTCCTCCCTACAGGATGGACGTACCTCGGCCCCGTGCGCACCGTCCTCGGCGCTGCCCCTGAGCGGCTCCGGCCGTATGCCGCCTCGCTCAGTCCCGCGTGAAGGCGAGCTCCCCGCCGACCCAGGTCTGGAGCACGACGGCGTCGCGGATGTCGGCCGGAGACGACTCCTCGAGCGCCCAGAGGTCGCGGTCGACCGCAAGCAGGTCGGCGAGCTGGCCGGGCGCGAGCCGACCGACGTCGGTGCGTCCGACCGACTCGTGCGCGGCGACGGTGAAGGCGTGCACCGCCTCGTCGAGCGAGACCCGCTCCTCGGGGCGCCAACCCCCGACGGGCGTGCCGTCGGCCCGCGTCCTGGTGACGGCGGCGTGCAGGCCGTGGAACGGGTTCGGGTCCTCGACGGGAGCATCGGAGCCGAAGGCGACCCGGACGCCGGCGTCGAGGAAGCTGCGCCAGGCGTACGAGGCGAGCCGCCGTGGCCCGATGATCTCGTCGGCGAGCTCGAGGTCAGCGGTGCAGTGGCTCGGCTGCATCGAGGCGACGACGTCGAGTGCCCGGAACCGCGGGATGTCCACGGGCCGCACGTGCTGTGCGTGCTCGACGCGCAGCAGCACGTCGAGGTCCTCCGCCCGGACCGCCGCGAACGAGTCGAGCACGAGCCGGTTGGCCTCGTCACCGATGGCGTGGGTGACGACGTCGAGCCCCGACCTCGCCGCGAGGAGGGTGCGCTCGAGCAGGACCTCGTAGGGCATGGCCGCGATGCCGCACCCCTCGTGGCCGATGAACGGCTCGGTCATGTGCGCCGTGTGCGAGCCGAGCGCACCGTCGCTGAAGAACTTGACGGGCCCGACCCGGAAGCGGTCGTCCCCCTGCCCCGAGCGCCGGCCCTCGGAGATCGCGAGCTCGAGGTCGGGGTCACGGGTGCACTTGGTGACGCGCAACCGCAGTGCGCCGTCGGCGTGCAGCTCGGCGTAGGCGGCCCGCGCGTCCTCGCCGTCGATGTCGGTGATGCTCGTGAGCCCGACAGACAGCAACCGGTCCTGGCAGCGCTCGAGCCAGGGCCGGAGCGGTGACCGCTCGTGCGGGATGACGTCGAGCAGCTCCTGGGCCGACTCGCGCAGGATGCCGGTCGGCTCGCCGTGCGCGTCGCGCACGATCTCGCCGCCGACGGGGTCAGGCGTGTCGCGAGTGATACCGGCTCGTTGCAGCGCAAGGGAGTTCGCCCAGATGGTGTGCCCGTCGGTGCTCGCGAGAGCGGCGACCCGGTTGCCGGACACGGTGTCGAGTGCGTGCCGGTCGGGTTGCTCGGGCACGGCCCATCGGTTGTGGTTCCAGCGCCCGCTGTGCAGCCACTCGCCCTCGGGCAGGCCTTCGGCGTGGGCGCGCACGAGGTCGAGCGTCTCCTCGAGCGACCGTGCCTCGCGCAGGTCGACCGAGGACGCGTCGCGCGAGAGCCAGGCCGTGTGGATGTGGGCGTCGTGCAGACCGGGCATGACGAGCGCTCCGGGCAGGTCGACGACGGATGCCGTGCTGCCCGCGGCGCCGGCGGACGCGGCCTCCCGCGCCTCGGCACCGACCGCGACGACGCGTCCGTCCTCGACGAGGAGGGCGTCGGTCCACGGGTCGGACGCGGTGCCGGTCCAGATGCGCTCGTGCTGGAAGAGGGTGCGGCTCATGCTCCGGGCGCCCCGGGAGCCCCGGGAGCCCCGGGCAACAGGATGAGCTTGCCCGTCGTGCGCCGTCCCTCGAGCGCCTCGTAGGCTGCCGCCGCCTCCGACAGCGGGTAGCGCCCGCCGATGTCGATCGACAGCGAGCCGTCGGCGACCGCGCCGAGCACCTCGTCGGCGCGCCACTCGAACTCGGCCCGCTCGGCGACGTAGCTGCCGAGCGTCGGACGGGTGAGGAAGAGCGACCCGCTGGTGTTGAGCCGCTGGATGTCGAAGGGAGGCACCTGGCCGCTGGCTCCGCCGAAGAGGACCATCATGCCGCGCGGTCGCAGGGAGGCGAGCGACGCGTCGAAGGTGGCCTTGCCGACACCGTCGTAGGCGACGTCGACGCCACGCCCGGCAGCCGACCGCACGGCCCCGGCGAGGTCGTCTGTCGTGGAGTAGTTGATGAGGTGCTGGGCGCCGAGCCGCCTTGCGATCTCGAGCTTCTCGTCGGATCCGGCCGTCGCCACGACGGTGGCGCCGCGTGCCGTGACCATCTGCACGAGCAGCTGCCCGACCCCGCCCGCTGCGGCGTGCACGAGGGCGATGTCACCCTCCTTGACGGCATACGTGCTCGTGACGAGGTAGTGCGCGGTGAGGCCCTGGAGCATGGCGGCGGCGGCGACCTCGAGGTCGACGCCGTCAGGGACGGGCACGACGAGGGGGGCGGGCTTGTTGACGAGGGTCGACTCGCTGCCCGTCGACTGGCACCAGGCGACGCGGTCGCCGACGGCGACGCCCGTGACGCCGGGGCCGACCGCCGTCACGGTGCCTGCGCCCTCCTCGCCGAGGACGAACGGCGTCGCCATGGGGTAGACGCCCTGGCGCTTGTAGACGTCGATGAAGTTCACGCCGGCGGCGGCGACCTGCACCTGCACCTCGCCCTCTGCGGGGTCCGGCAGGTCGTGGGTGCGCACCTCGAGGACGCTGCGGTCGCCGGGCTCGGAGACGAAGACGCTGGTCGCGTGGGTCATGCCCGCCACCCTACGACCGGCCTCCCGGGGAGCATCAGGCGGAGGCGAGCCGGGCCAGCCCGTCTCCGTCGAGGCGGAAGGTCGTCCAGTCGTCGAGCGTGCGGGCGCCGTGCGCGCGGTAGAACTCGATCGACGGCGTGTTCCAGTCGAGGACCGCCCACTCGAGCCGGGTCCAGCCGCGTTCGATGCAGGTCGCCGCGAGCCGCGCCAGCAGCGCCTTGCCGATGCCGTGGCCCCGCTGGTGCGGGTCGACGAAGAGGTCCTCGAGCCAGATGCCGGCCTGCCCGGTCCACGTCGAGAAGCTGCGGAACCAGATCGCCATCGCGACGACCGCGCCCTCCCGCACCCCGACGAGGGCGAATGCCGTGGGGTCGCCCTGGGCGGGAAAGAGGGCGTCGGCGAACTGCTGCGGAGTCGCGGTGGCCGCGTCGGGCTCCTTCTCGTACGCGGCCAGGGCCTGCACGAGCCGGATGAGGTCGGGCACGTCGGACGCTGTGGCCTCGCGGATCTCGATGTCGCTCACCCGCCCCATCCTGCCTGCCGGCCCGGGTGCGTCGAGGCCCGGTACGTCGTAGCGGTCCTTGTGGAGCGGCGGTCAGGCGCTGTGGGCGGTCCGACGTAGGCTTGGACCATCATGAGCACGCTCTTCGACGACCTTCCCATCCCCGGATTCGAGCACGGTCAGGACGGGCCCTCCGAGGGGTCTGCGCGGTCGGGAGGGTCGGGGCGGCCGAGGCGTGCCGACGTCACGGACCAGGGTGTCCCGACGTGGGCCGAGGCCGCCGCGCGCGGTGGCGTCGAGGTGTCCCCCGAGGTGCGGGCCGAGCTCGATCCCGCCGTGCTGCTCGCGGGCCTCAACCCGCAGCAGCGCGAGGCGGTCGTCCACGAGGGCACACCCCTGCTCATCGTCGCCGGCGCCGGGTCGGGCAAGACGCGCGTGCTGACCCACCGCATCGCGTGGCTGCTCGGTGAGCGTCACGCCCAGCCGGGCCAGATCCTCGCGATCACCTTCACCAACAAGGCGGCCGCCGAGATGCGCGAGCGAGTCGAGGCGCTCGTCGGGCCGCGCGCGCGGGCCATGTGGGTCATGACGTTCCACTCTGCGTGCGTGCGCATCCTGCGCCGCGAGGCAGCCAAGGTCGGCATGAAGTCGACCTTCTCGATCTACGACGCCGCCGACAGCCAGCGGCTCATGAGCCTCGTGCTGCGCGACCTCGACCTCGACCCGAAGCGCTACCCCCCGCGCAGCTTCTCCGCGCAGGTCAGCAACCTCAAGAACGAGCTCATCGACGAGGAGACCTACGCCGGCCAGGTGAGTGAGGGCAACCATTACGAGCGCACCGTCTCCGACGCGTACACCCAGTACCAACGCCGCCTGCGCCAGGCCAACGCGCTCGACTTCGACGACATCATCATGATGACCGTCAACATCCTGCAGGCCTTCCCCGACGTCGCCGAGTACTACCGCCGTCGTTTCCGCCACGTCCTCGTCGACGAGTACCAGGACACCAACCAGGCGCAGTACCAGCTCATCAAGGAGCTCGTGGGCGAGGTCAAGGGCCCCGAGGGCGCCTATGCCGTGCCGCCGGCCGAGCTGTGCGTCGTCGGCGACTCCGACCAGTCCATCTACGCCTTCCGCGGCGCGACGATCCGTAACATCCTCGAGTTCGAGAACGACTACCCCGACGCGCGCACGATCCTGCTCGAGCAGAACTACCGCTCGACACAGCGCATCCTGCGCGCGGCCAACTCCGTCATCGCCCGCAACGAGGGGCGCCGCGCCAAGAACCTCTGGACCGACTCCGGCGACGGCGCGATGATCGTCGGCTACGTCGCCGACAACGAGCACGACGAGGCAGCGTTCGTCGCGAAGCAGATCGACGACCTCGCCGCCGAGGGCGAGGTCAAGCCCGGTGACGTCGCAGTCTTCTACCGCACCAACGCGCAGAGCCGCGCCATCGAGGAGGTGCTGGTGCGAGTCGGGCTGCCCTACAAGGTGGTCGGCGGCACCCGCTTCTACGAGCGGCGCGAGATCAAGGATGCCCTCGCGTACCTCCGGGTCATCTCCAACCCGACCGACACGGTCAACCTGCGGCGCATCCTCAACGTGCCCAAGCGCGGCATCGGCGACCGCGCCGAGGCCTGTGTCGCGGCCCTGGCCGAGCGCGAGCGCATCCCGTTCGTGGCGGCGCTCGGCAGGGCCGAGGACGCACCGGGCATCGCGACGCGCTCGGTGGCGGCGATCAAGGGCTTCACCGACATGCTCGAGGCCCTGCGTGTCGTCCGCGAGGGCGGTGGGGGGATCGCGATCCTCCTCGAGGCGGTGCTCGAGCAGAGCGGCTACCTCGCGGAGCTGCGCGCGAGCCACGACCCACAGGACGAGACCCGCGTCGAGAACCTCGCCGAGCTCGTCGCCGTGGCGCAGGAGTTCGACGACCGCAAGGCGCAGGAGAGCGCCGACATCGAAGCGGGCGTCGTGCCCGGCCAGGAGGCCGAGGACGTCGGCCCCGCAACCGATCTCGAGGAGTTCCTCGAGCAGGTCTCGCTCGTCGCCGACGCCGACGAGATCCCCGACGAGCCCGAGGCGCAGGCGCAGGGGGTCGTCACCCTGATGACGTTGCACACCGCCAAGGGTCTCGAGTTCCCGGTCGTCTTCCTGACCGGCATGGAGGACGGCACGTTCCCGCACATGCGCGCCCTGGGTGACCCGAAGGAGCTCGAGGAGGAGCGTCGCCTCGCCTACGTCGGCATCACCCGAGCCCGGGAGCGGCTCTACCTCTCACGAGCGGCAGTTCGCTCGGCCTGGGGTGCGCCGCAGTACAACCCGCCGTCGCGCTTCCTCGACGAGATCCCCGGCGACCTGCTCGACTGGCAGCGGCTCGGCCCGTCGTTCAGCGGCGCGCGAGGCGCCGGCCAGCCGGCGGTCGCGACGCTGGCGGCACGTCCGGGCGTCCGCAGCGCCGGCAAGCGCCCCGTCATCGCGCTCCAGTCGGGCGACCGCGTCAGCCACGACGCGTTCGGGCTCGGCACCGTGGTCCGTGTCGAGGGTGATGGCGACAAGTCGATGGCCCACGTCGACTTCGGAGCCGACACCGGCACGAAGCGCCTGCTGCTGCGTTACGCCCCGCTCGTCAAGCTCTAGGGGCCGATGCCCCGGTCTCCTTCTGGCGCAACGGCATACGCCGGAGATGCGACGAGGCCCGTTCCGGAAGGGGACGGGCCTCGGGTCGTGAAGGACCTCGGTCAGAGATAGACGCCGCGCTTGGCGAGCCAGGTCACGGGGGCGACGGCCGAGCCGTCGTCGGGGTGGATCTCGAGGTGCACGTGGGGACCGGTCGAGTTGCCGGTGCTCCCGCTGTAGGCGACGCGCTGGCCGGGGGAGACCTCTTCGCCGATGGAGACGAGCAGGCGGCTGTTGTGGGCCATCCACGAGACGGTGCCGTCCCAGTAGCGGATCTTGACCATGTAGCCGTAGCCCTCGTTGGACCAGCCGGCGAAGACGACGGTGCCGGAGGACAGCGCGCGGACCGAGGTGCCCGTGGGGCAGGCGAGGTCCTGGGCCGGGTGCATCTTGCCCCAGCGCCAGCCGAAGCCCGACGTGAGGGTGTAGCCGGAGACGGGGGAGACCCAGCGGTGCGACCGGGCGATCGCGCGCTCGAGCGCCTCACGCTTGGCCTTGGCGGCGGCATCGGCCTTCGCCTTGGCGGCGGCGGCCTTGTCCGCGGCCGCCTTGTCGGCGGCGGCCTTCGCCCTGGCCGCGGCACCTTCGGCAGTCTCGGTGGCTCCGACGATCAGCGTCTTCGCGTCACGGGCCATGTCGCGCGACGAGCGTGCCCCTGCTCGGTTCGCGGCGGCCGCGGCCACGGCGTCGGGGTCTGCGGCGAGGCCCAGACCGGCGACGGAGTTCGAGACGTTCTTCATGGCGGCAGCCTCGGCGCTCAGCTGGCTCGCGCCCGCGTCACGGATGACGAGGCCACCGGCGACGGTGGAGGAGAGCAGAGCAACGGGGACGACGAACTGTCGACCCCGCGATGGCTTGGCTGCCGGCCGATGTCGACCGACGTAACTGGTTTTGGGCACGAAAGACTTACCTATCGTTCACAGGTTGCGAGCCGCCAGCCTAACGTGACCATTTCGTTATCCAAAATCGGGCGCCACGTCTCTGGACGTCACAAAGTCGCGGTGGAGGTCGCGACTGCGCACGACATTAGGGCATCGAGGCGGCTCGCAACAGGTTTTGCACACGCCGGATCCGTGTCGCGCTCGGAGCCGGCCGGATGTGGCGCCCCGGCATCAACGAGGTGCCGCGACACGGGCTCCGCTGCCACCGCGACGGGGGTCCGACGTGGTATCGCGGCGGCTGCGCAGGGCGCTCACGCCGGGTGTGACCGTCGCGCCGCTCGTGTCGAGGTGCGCGAGCGCCGTGGAGATTCCATGGACGACGCTGCTCGTGATGGGCAGGCTCATGTGACCGACGCCGTGCAGCGCGATGTTGTGCACGTTGAGGTCGTCGTGGTGGAGCGCCGCGTTGCGCTGGGGGACGACGACCTGGTCGAGGTCGGACCAGTAGACGATGAAACGGGTCTGGCAGTCGCGCACCGGGCCGGCGAGCTCGTCGAGCAGCGCGCTGCCCGGCCGCAGCTGCCGGGTGAGGCTGTTGTTCCACGTGTAGGCGAGGTAGCTGCCGCGGTGCGGCGTGCCGAGCGTGACGAGCGTGTGCACGTGGGCGTCGCCGCCGAGGCGGGTCACGTAGTAGCGGGCGATGAGGCCGCCCATCGAGTGGCCGATGACGTGGATCCGTTCGTAGCCGGTCTCCTCGACGATCCGCTCGACCTCGGCGCCGAGGTCGGCGGCTGCCGCCCTGATGTCGCCCGTCAGGATCGAGTAGTTGATCGTCTCGATGCGCCCGAAGCCGCGCCGGACGAGACCGCGGCGCAGGACCGTGAAGATCGAGCGGTTGTCGACCATGCCGTGGACGAGCAGGATCGGCGTCTCGGCCGCCTCGACGTTGCGGATGGCGAGTCCCCGCTGCGTCGGTGGCAGGTGCCCCAGGCGGTAGCCCTGGCGGCGGTCGCTGGCGCGGGAACCGAGCAGCCCCAAGGGGTAGAGCCCGAGGTGCAGCCCCATCCACGACGCCTCGAGAGCGGCACCCGCGAGACCGGTCGGGCTCAGCAGCGCACCCGCCACCTCCCCGACGGCCGCGAAGAAGCCCCTCTGGCCCTTCGCGCCACGCGTCGCGGTGCTGGTCTGGCGCGGCGTCTTTGCCGCTCGTGCTGCCACTGCCACCTCCCGACCGTACCCCGAGGGGTGGGCGATGCATCACTATTGCGCGCCGCGTCTCACGGTGCTGGCTAGAGTGCCCGGCATGAGCGAGACCCCCGGCACCGAGGCCGCTGCCGTCCCTGCCACGTCGAGTGCACCGTCGACCGACGTCATCCGCGTCGTCGTCGCCAAGCCGGGCCTCGACGGCCACGACCGTGGCGCAAAGGTCGTCGCCCGCGCACTGCGCGACGCCGGCATGGAGGTCATCTACACGGGGCTGCACCAGACACCCGAGCAGATCGTCGAGGCGGCCATCCAGGAGGATGCCGACGTCGTCGGGCTCTCCGTCCTCTCCGGTGCGCACCTGACCCTCTTCGCCCGCGTCGTCGAGCTGCTCGCCGAGCGCGACGCGAGCGACATCGTCGTCTTCGGCGGTGGCATCATCCCCGACGACGACATCCCGCAGCTCGAGAAGCTCGGGGTGGCCAAGGTCTTCACACCGGGCGCAACGACGATGGAGATCGTCGGCTGGGTGCGCGCCAACGTCCACCCGGCCTGACGCGTCCCTTGGAGCCCGCTGGCTCGAGCGAGCCGCGGCCGTATGCCTGTGGGACGTAGCGCCGTCAGGTGCGGTCGACGCGTCGGTTGAGGGAGAAGAGCCGGCCCAGCACGGGCATGAGCACGATGTTGAGGCCGTGCAGGACACCGATGATCAGCAGGATGCCGCCGATCCGGACGACCTCCCACTGGAGCTGCTGCGGAGTGACGAGGCCGGTCCCGACGTTCTGCCAGTCCGACGTGGGCGCGAAGTTCACCGTGAAGCAGATGTAGGCCGTGAAGATGAGGTAGTAGACGATGTCCGTCAGCACGATGTAGCTCTTGCCGGTCAACGGGTTGTCGTGGAAGACGTCTGCGGCGTAGGCGCGACCGAACCTCTTGATGAAGGGGCCGAGCCAGAGGGCGATGCCGACGAGGACGAGATTCGTCCCGAGCTCGAGGATCCACCAGGGCATGAGCAGTTCTCCGTTCGACTGGGGGGTCAGGGTGGTCACGAGGAGGGTCACGGCTGCCACGGCTGCGACCCACAGGGCCAGGACGCGACGCGTGCGGCGGCGGCGGACGCGGTCGTCGGCGACCGAGTTCAGGACCCGCGCGAAGAGGTCGCGCGACGGTGGTGGGGGTGTCGCGCCGAGGGGGCGCAGCGCCTTCTCGATGAGGTGCTCGATATCGCTCATGAGTCCTCCCGGAGCGCGACCGACAGGGAGCGCAGGCCGCGCTGCAGGTGTGTCTTGACGGAGTTGACCGACATCCCCAGTCCGTCGGCGATGTCCGCCGGCGACATGTCGTAGTAGTAGCGGAGGGTCAGGCAGTCGCGTTGGCGTCCCGGCAGTGCACGCAGGGCGTCGATGACCTCCTGGCGGATGCTGTGTCCCAGGGCCGCCTCCTCCGCCGAGGGGGCGTCGTCGGGCGGTGGCGGGCGGTGGTGCAGCGAGACCAGCCCGCGGCGGTTGTGGTCGCGAGCGAGGTTGATGACGATCGAGCGGAGGTAGGCGGCTCCACGGGCTGGATCACGCAGCCTTGCCATGCTCCGGCTCAACCGGATGAACGCCTCCTGCACGAGGTCCTCGGCCGCGGTCTTGTCCTCCACGTAGAAGCGGGCGAGGTGCAGCAGGGAGGGGGCCTCCGCGTTGAAGAGTGCGGCGGCCTGCGACTCGAAGTCGTCGGGGACCTGATCTCTCGTCGTCGAGACCCCTACCGTGAGTCCGTCCATCACTTCGACAGACGAGCGATGAATGCGTTTGGGTGACAAGCAGATTCAAGAATCTTTGTGTCGGATCCTTGTCGCCCCGAGCCCCCGTGACGAGCGTCTCCCAAGTGTAGGTTCACTCGACTTTGGAGGAGGCGAAAGCCATGGAACGCAAGGGACTTCGTGGGGGAACGGCAGTACTCGTCGGGGTGTCGGCCTCGGTCGCGCTGGCGGCAACAGCGGTCGCGGGGGCGGCCGTCCTGCGGTTCGCCGACGAGCTGCGGGACTACAGCACGGCCACGGCGGGCCCGTTCGACCACGCGTCGGCGCAGCTGCAGCTCGTGGACCGGACGTCGGGTACCACCGCGGTCCTGCACGTCCGCGGCGTCGATCCCTCCGTGGCGGGCACGACGTTCGGGGCGCACGTGCACAACGGGCCGTGCGGTACCGACGCCCCGGCGGCTGCGCTCGGGCACTACAACGCCGACGCGCACGCAGGCCACGACCTCGTCGTCGTGTCGGGTCGGACCGAGGTGTGGCTCGACTTCACCGTCGACTCGACCGGTGCAGGCGACTCGAGCGCCGCCGTGAGCTTCCCGGTCGAGCCCGGGGCGCGGTCCGTGGTCGTGCACGCGTCGCCCACCGACCCGGCCACGGGCGCGGCCGGTCCGCGACTGGCCTGCCTGCCGGTGGAATGGTGATGTACCGAGCCCTCGGCCGCGGGCTGCTCGTCGGGATCGCGTGGGGACTGCTGGCACGGGCCTTCATGCGGCTGCTCGCGACGAACCCGGAGTTCTCCTGGGCGGGCACGGCGTCGATCGTCGGGTTGAGTGCGGTGCTCTGGGGAGGGTGGTGGGTCACGGCGCAGGCCAGACGGGAGCGGCGGAGCGCGTGGTGGCGCCTGGTGGGGGTGCCGGGCCTCCTCCTCTTTGCGAGTCCGGGAATGATCCTCCTCCCGGGTGCGGTGGGCACAGCGTTGGCCATCAGGTTCTGGGGCTCGCAGAGCCTCCGGGCGCGCACGGTGGGTGTCGTCGCGCTCGTCGCGGGCCTGGCCGCCACGGTGCTGGGAGCCCGGCCCGGCCTGGAGGGAGCCGACGCGCCGCCGGCGGCCTGGGCCGGTCTCGGACTGCTGGTCGTCGCCACGGTCTGGCTCGGCTTCGGCCTCCACACGTGGTTGCGCCCGCGGCCGACGTCCCGGGCGACGACGCGGGGTGAGCCGCGTCGAACAGCGAGCTCGGCGGCATACGACCTCGGGTGAGCCGTGTGGGGAGCCAGGGTTTCGCCCGGACGGGCGTGTGATCTTCGTCCGGTCGGGTGGACCCGATGGGGTCGCCAGCGGTCGGAGCCACTAGAGTCCGGGGGACAGCCTGATTCGGTTGCGCTCCGGCGCAGGGCCCCCTTCGAGCGTGAGAGCGCGAGTGCGCGAGCCCGGGAACGCCGCAGCGGCGCAGTCGACGACGATTCGAATCGACGACGAGGACGGACCCCACCCGTGGATCTCTTCGAGTACCAAGCCCGCGACATGTTCGAGAAGCACGGGGTCCCCGTGCTGGCCGGTGCCACCGCCACAACCCCCGAGGAGGCCCGGGCAGCCGCCGAGCAGATCGGGCCGAAGTCGGGCGGCGTCACCGTCGTCAAGGCCCAGGTGAAGACCGGTGGCCGTGGCAAGGCCGGCGGCGTCAAGGTGGCCAAGAGCGCCGAGGAGGCCGAGCAGCTCGCCGGCCAGATCCTCGGCATGGACATCAAGGGCCACACGGTGGGCACCGTGATGATCGCCCAGGGCGCCCGCATCGCCGAGGAGTACTACTTTTCGATCCTGCTCGACCGCACCAACCGCAGCTACCTCGCCATGTGCTCCGTCGAGGGTGGCATGGACATCGAGCAGCTCGCCGAGGAGCGCCCCGAGGCGCTCGCCAAGGTCGCGGTCGACCCGAACGTCGGCATCGACGAGGCCAAGGCCCAGGAGATCGTCGCCGCAGCCGGCTTCGACGCCGACACCGCCGCCAAGGTCGCCCCCGTCCTCCAGACCCTGTGGGCCGTCTACCGCGACGAGGACGCCACGCTCGTCGAGGTCAACCCGCTCGTCAAGACCGAGGACGGCGACATCATCGCCCTCGACGGCAAGGTGACCCTCGACGGCAACGCCGACTTCCGCCACCCCGACCACGAGGCGCTCGAGGACAAGGGCGCGGCCGACCCGCTCGAGGCCGCCGCCAAGGAGAAGGACCTCAACTACGTCAAGCTCGACGGCTCCGTCGGCATCATCGGCAACGGTGCCGGCCTCGTCATGAGCACGCTCGACGTCGTCGCGTACGCCGGCGAGGAGTTCGGTGGCCAGAAGCCGGCCAACTTCCTCGACATCGGTGGCGGCGCCAGCGCCGAGGTCATGGCCAACGGCCTGCACATCATCCTGTCCGACCCGCAGGTCAAGAGCGTCTTCGTCAACGTCTTCGGCGGCATCACGGCGTGCGACGCCGTCGCGAACGGCATCGTCGGCGCCCTCGACGCCCTCGGCGACGAGGAGGACCGCCCGCTCGTGGTCCGCCTCGACGGCAACAACGTCGAGGAGGGACGTCGCATCCTGCAGGAGCGCAACCACCCGCTCGTGACGATCGAGCCGACGATGGACGGCGCCGCGCGCCGCGCCGCCGAGCTCGCCGCCGCCAACTGACACCCGAGTCCAGAGAGAGAACGACGAACCATGGCAATCTTCCTCAACGCTGACTCGAAGGTCATCGTCCAGGGCATGACCGGCTCCGAGGGCATGAAGCACACGCAGCGCATGCTCAAGTCCGGCACCGACATCGTCGGCGGCGTCAACCCGCGCAAGGCCGGCACCACCGTCGACTTCGAGGGCGGCGTCGCCGTCCCGGTCTACGGCACGGTCAAGGAGGCCATCGAGGCCACCGGCGCCAACGTGTCGGTGATCTTCGTCCCGGCCCAGTTCACCAAGGCCGCCGCCGTCGAGGCGATCGACGCCGAGATCCCGCTCGCCGTCGTCATCACCGAGGGCGTCGCCGTCAAGGACACCGCCGAGTTCTACAACTACGCGAAGTCGACGGGCACCACCCGCATCGTCGGCCCGAACTGCCCCGGCCTCATCACGCCGGGCGTCTCGAACGCCGGCATCATCCCGGCCGACATCTCGGGCACGGGCCGCATCGGCCTCGTCTCGAAGTCGGGCACCCTCACCTACCAGATGATGTACGAGCTGCGCGACTTCGGCTTCAGCTCGGCCGTCGGGATCGGTGGCGACCCGGTCATCGGCACGACGCACATCGACTGCCTCGAGGCGTTCCAGAACGACCCCGACACCGACGCGATCGTCATGATCGGCGAGATCGGCGGCGACGCCGAGGAGCGTGCGGCGGCCTACATCAAGGAGCACGTGACGAAGCCGGTCGTCGGCTACGTCGCCGGCTTCACCGCTCCGGAGGGCAAGACGATGGGCCACGCCGGCGCCATCGTGTCGGGCTCCTCGGGCACCGCGCAGGCGAAGAAGGAGGCCCTCGAGGCCGCCGGTGTCAAGGTCGGCAAGACGCCGTCCGAGACCGCTCAGCTCATGCGCGACATCATGCAGGGCCTCGCGAAGTAGCCTGAGCGACAAGCGTTCCCGAGCGGGCGGCCACCTTCCGGTGACCGCCCGCTCGCATGTTTGCAACCCCAGGGCGTATGCCGCCGGACTGCGTCCCGGAGACGACGTGACGGCATACGCCCGGGTCGGTCAACAGGCCATGAGGCCGATGACGTAGCCGCGGGCCCGCAGCTTCGGGATGAGCAGGTCGACGGCGGCCACGGTCTGCGACCGGTCACCGCCTCCGTCGTGCAGCAGGATCCGGGAGCCCGGGGCCACGTTGGCCAGCACCCGGTTGACGATGGTCCACGTGCCGGGCCGCGACCAGTCCCGGGGGTCGACGGTCCAGAGGATCTGCCGCTGGCCCCGGTCGGCGATGATCGTCGCGATGCGGCTGTTCGTCGCACCGTAGGGCGGTCGCACACACCGTGGCCGGTAGCCGAGCGCGTACTCCATCCGGCCCAGCTGCGAGGTGACCGCGGTGTTCGACAGCAGAGTGAGGTCCGGATGGCTCCACGTGTGGTTTCCGATGAGGTTGCCGTAGGTGCGCAGGCTGCGCGTGACCGACGGATAGCTCGCCACGTTCTGGCCGATCTCGAAGAACACCGCCCGGACGCCGTACTTGCGCAGCACGGCCAGCATCTTGGGCGTCCAGGTCGGGTGCGGACCGTCGTCGAACGTGAGGTAGACCGTTCCCGCCGACGTCGTCGTGGTCGTCAGTGACACCCGCACCTCGGGCGGTCCCACCGACCCGGTTTCCCCCGGTGATGGCGTGGCTCCTACGAGACCGACGCCGACGGCCGTCAGAAGGACGGCAAGCAGACTGGTTCCCTTCATGGCTGATCCCCCATCGACCCCCTCGCCCCGGGCGGGCGCCCGGGGTGTATCCCCACTCACAGTGTCTCTCCGCCCCACCACGCGAGCGCGGGCTTTCACGTCACGGATGAGCGGCGTTCACGTCACGAAGAAGAAGACCGGGGACGCCCGGCGTGGGTGCTCGCCCCGCGCCGGAGTCCTTGTGACCATGGACGCGACAGACCGAGCGCAGGAGTGAGACCACTGGCCCCGCCGAGCACGCCCACGACGTCGACGACATCGTCGGCCACCGCCACGACGAGTGCGGCATCGGCGATGCCCGCAGCCCTCCGCGCCGGGCTGCTCGCCGCCGTCGGCACGTGGACGGTCGTCGTGCTGCCCGCGCTCGTCGGCTGGCTCGCGGCGCCGGAGACCTCGGTCGGCTGGTTCTCGGCGGTGTCGGTCGCCAGCGCCGTCTGGTTCCTCGGGCACGGCCAGTCGGTCGGCGCCGGGGGAGTCGCGATCTCCCTGACGCCGTTGCTGCTCCTGCTCGTCTTCGTCCTCGTCGCCTACCGGTGGGCGCGGCGTCTCGCCGCCACCGAACGTCTCCGCGTCGGGGCCGCCGACTGGAGCCGGGTCGCGCAGTGGGGTGTCGTGCCCGGCTTCGTCACGGGCTACGGCCTCGCGTCGGCGGCCTTCGCGCTCTTCACGCTCGGCGGGCCGGCCACCCCGGGCGTGGCTGCGGTGCTCGGCTCGTTGCTCGTGCCGCTCGCTGCTCTGGGCTTCGTCATGGTCCGCCCCGACGACGAGACGGCTCCCGCGTTCGTACGCTCGTGGTTCCGTCGCGGACCGACGTGGCTGCCGTCCGTGTGGCGCGTCGGCTGGCGTGGTGCGGGACTGCTGCTCGGTGTCGGGATCGTCGTCGTGGCGCTGCGGCTGGTCCTGTCGTGGTCGGCAGTGGCCGACGTCCAGGACCAGTACGGCGCCAACGTCGGTGCCCTGGTCATCATCGGTCTCGGTCAGCTCGCGCTGCTCGGCAACGCCGCCACGTGGGCCCTGTCGTTCCTCGCCGGCCCCGGTTTCCAGATCGCACTCGGCTCGACGATCGCACCTGCCGCCGCGCAGCCCGGGCTGCTTCCGCTCGTGCCGGTGCTCGGCGCGCTGCCCCAGGCCACCGACTACCCCGCGACCCTGTATGCCGTCGTGCTCCTTCCCGTCGCGGCCGGAGTGTGGCTCGGGCACCGGGTCGACGCGGAGCTCGAGTTCTTCGGCAACGTCCGCTCCCGCGTCTCGGCCACGGCCGTCGCGGCCCTCATCGCGGTCGCCGTCGTCGTCGGGCTCACCGCCCTGGGCAACGGCGCGGTCGGGGTCGACCGGCTCTCGGCCGTCGGGCCGCACCTGGGCCCGTTCGCCGCGGCGCTCGCGGCCGAGGTGGTCGGCGGCGCACTGCTCTGGGCCGGGGCGGTGCTCCTCGCCGAGCGGGTCCGCGAGCGACGGGCGCCGCAGCCCGAGCCGGACGCCGACGGCGCCTAGCGCTCGGGCGCGTGGGCCCTCAGCGGACGATGAGCCCCAGCATGCTCGACTCCTTGAGCTTCTCGCAGTCGGCCTGGGCGAGGTTCGTCTGCGCGCCGGCGAGGCACTCCTCGTAGGCGCTGACCGTGCCGTAGAAGGCGACCTGCAACACCAGGGTCGACAGCAGCATCCCGACGATCACGAGGGTGAAGACCGGCCAGATCTTCTCCCGGCCGGAGCGCATCGACAGGAACCGGAGCAGCCGGATGGTCAGCACGATCGCGACGATGAGCGGCAGGAAGGCGACGAAGCGCTTCGGCAGCGGCAGGTACATCGCGACGAGGCCGAGCAGCACGAGCAGCGCGACGGGCAGGGTGCGCTTGGCCTTCTCGCGCGCGAACGCGATCTCCTGCTCCTGCTGGGGCTCGGTCATGCCCTCCATCCTCGCCCATGTCGAGGGCCCGGACCCCACCGGGCCGTGAGCGCGCCGGCCGCTACCCTGTGCGCGTGACGACCGACGCCGCCGCCAGACCGCAACCTGTCGACGTCGTCGTCCTCGTGTCCGGATCGGGCACGCTCCTGCAGGCCCTGCTCGACGCGGCCGCCGACCCCGCGTACGGCGTGCGGATCGCCGCGGTCGGCGCCGACCGGCAGTGCGTCGGCCTCGAGCGTGCCGAGCGGGCCGGCATCCCGACGTTCGTCGCGCGCCCGAAGGACTTCGCCGACCGGGACGAGTGGGACCTCGCGCTTGCCGAGCAGGTGGCAGCGGCAGGGCCCCGGTTCGTCGTCACGGCCGGCTTCATGCGGATCCTCGGGCCGGCCACCCTCGGCGCGCAGCCCGTCGTCAACACCCACCCGGCCCTGCTGCCCAGCTTTCCCGGCGCGCACGGCGTTCGCGACGCCCTCGCCTACGGCGTCAAGGTGACCGGCACGACGTGCCACGTCGTCGACGCCGGCGTCGACACGGGCCCGATCATCGAGCAGCGGGTCGTCGCCGTCGAGGACGACGACACCGAGGAGAGCCTGCACGAGCGGATCAAGGTCCAGGAGCGCGACCTGCTCGTCGACGTCGTGCGCCGCCTCGCGCGCGAGGGCTTCTCGGTCGACGGGCGACGAGTTCGGATCGGCGGCGTCTGACGCTACGCTGGTCGCCACACGACTGGCGCAGGTGGGCCACCACCGGGGAGTGACGTCGGGAGCATCGAACGCCTGGGTGCCTCGCGAGAACGGATGCCGTCGGGTCCCACCGACCCGGCGCACGCCGCGACCGACGTCACCGAACCAGGAGTGCACATGACCGCCGCCACCGGCACCGACGGCCGCCGCCCCATCAAGCGGGCGCTCGTCTCCGTCTACGACAAGTCCGGCCTCGACGAGCTGGCCCGCGCCCTCGACGCCGCCGGCGTCTCCATCGTCTCGACCGGGTCCACCGCGAAGACCATCGCCGCCGCGGGTGTCCCCGTGACACAGGTCGAGGAGCTGACCGGCTTCCCCGAGTGCCTCGACGGCCGGGTGAAGACGCTGCACCCGAAGGTGCACGCCGGCATCCTCGCGGACACCCGCAACCCCGACCACGTGCAGCAGCTGGCCGACCTCGGTGTGGAGGCGTTCGACCTCGTCGTCGTCAACCTCTACCCGTTCCGCGAGACCGTGGCCTCGGGTGCGAGCGAGGACGAGTGCGTCGAGCAGATCGACATCGGCGGGCCCTCCATGGTCCGGGCCTCCGCCAAGAACCACGCGAGCGTCGCGATCGTGACGAGCCCGGCGGCATACGGCCACGTCGTCGAGGCGCTCGGTGTCGGCGGCTTCACGCTCGAGCAGCGCCGCCGGCTCGCGGCCGAGGCGTTCGTGCACACGGCGAGCTACGACAACGCGGTCGCGAACTGGATGGGCAACGTCGTCGCCGACACGACGGACGGCACCGGCTTCCCCGCGTGGACCGGCGCGACCTTCGACCGGGCGGCCGTACTGCGCTACGGCGAGAACCCGCACCAGAGCGCGGCGCTCTACCGCCACTGGCGTCCGGGCGTGGCCAGCGCCGAGCAGCTGCACGGCAAGGAGATGTCGTACAACAACTACGTCGACACCGACGCCGCCGTTCGGGCCGCGCACGACCACGGCGACCAGCCCACCGTCGCGATCATCAAGCACGCCAACCCCTGCGGCATCGCCGTCGGCGACTCCATCGAGCAGGCCTACGAGCGCGCCCACGCGACCGACCCGGTGAGCGCGTACGGCGGCATCATCGCCGCCAACCGCACCGTCACGGCTGCCATGGCGGCGGCCGCGAAGCCGGTCTTCACCGAGGTCATCATCGCGCCCGACTTCGAGCCCGAGGCCCTCGAGATCCTCACCGCGAAGAAGAACCTCCGCGTGCTGCGTCTTCCGGCGGGCATGGCCCAGGCGGCAGACCCGATCGAGACCCGGCCCGTCAGCGGGGGCCTGCTCGTGCAGTCGGTCGACAAGGTCGCGGCCGTCGTGCGCGGCGAGGGTGGTGACGTCACCGGGGGCGACGACGCCGCGAGCTGGCGTCTCGTCGCCGGTGAGGCCGCCGACGACACGACGCTCGCCGACCTGCAGTTCGCGTGGCGGGCGATCCGCGCCGTCAAGTCGAACGCGATCCTGCTCGCCAAGGACGGTGCGGCCGTGGGAGTCGGCATGGGCCAGGTCAACCGGGTCGACTCCTGCTACCTCGCGGTGCGGCGTGCCGGCGAGGACCGCGCTCGCGGCTCGGTTGCGGCGTCCGACGCCTTCTTCCCCTTCGCAGACGGGCTCCAGATCCTCCTCGATGCCGGCGTGCGCGCCGTCGTGGCCCCGGGAGGGTCGATCCGCGACGAGGAGATCATCGAGGCGGCCCGCGCGGCCGGCGTGACGATGTACTTCACGGGGACGCGGCACTTCGCCCACTGACCCGGCTCGGCCGACGGCCGCGACCCCGCTCGGGTCGTGGCCGTCGCCGTCCGTGCCAGTGCCGTATGCCGTGTGCCCGCGGAGGCCGACCGCGTGGCGGTGGCGCGGGCGGGGGTGACAGGCTGACGCCCATGACCGACATCCGTGCCGCAGCCTCAAGGGCCGGCCGCTTCCGTGGTACCGACCGGACCTGGCTCGTGGCCGTCGCAGCCTCCTTCTGGGGGCTCTCCGCGCTGTGGCGTGGGCCGCTCGCGAAGGAGTACCCCGCACTCGCCATCGTCTTCTGGGAGCACCTCGTCCTCGTCGTGCTCGTCAGCCCATGGATCGTCCCGGCCGTCCGGCGGCTGATGGCCTCGAGCACCCGCACCAAGGCCAGCGTGCTCGTCATCGGTGCGGGCTCGTCCGCCCTCGCCACGACCCTGTTCACGGCCGCCTTCCGGATGGGCGACCCCATCACGCCGCAGGTGCTGCAGAAGCTCCAGCCGGTCATCGCCGTCGCGTTGGCCGCCCTCCTGCTCGGTGAGCGGCTGCACGCGCGCTACGCACTCTTCGCCGTCCCTGCCCTCCTCGGCGCCTGGCTGCTGGCCTTTGCCGACCCGCTCGGCGTCAGCGTCTCGAGCGCCACGGCCGCGGCGCTCGCCGTCGGCGCCGCCACGCTGTGGGCGGCCGGCACGGTGCTGGGACGGGCGGCCAGCGCCGAGCTGCGCTTCTCGGACCTCACCGCACTGCGGTTCGCCGTCGGCCTCCTCACCCTGCTCGGGCTGAGTCTCGTCACGTCCACGCCTCTCGCGGTCGGGTTCGATGCCGCGCCGAACATCCTGCTGCTCGCGCTGTTCCCCGGCCTGCTCGCCCTGCTGCTCTACTACAAGGCCCTGGGTCGCACTCCGGCCTCACGCGCGACACTGGCCGAGCTGGCGTTCCCGCTGACGGCCGCGCTCGTGGGAGTGGTGGCACTGGACGCCACTCTCGCCGGTTCGCAGTGGCTCGGCTTTGCCGTCGTCCTCGTGTCGGTCGTGGGGCTGGCCGTGCACGAGCAGTGGTCGAACCGTCCTTCGGTCCCGGTTCCCGACCGAGCCGACGAGGCACTCACGCCAGCCGACCGCTGACCGCTGACCGCTGACCGCTGAGGCGAGCCCGGTCAGCGCGCCTGCCTCGCTCTGCGGAGTCCGCGACGGCTGACCACGATGATCGTCGTCGCGGCGGCGAGGACGCCGACCAGCATGCCGGCAGCGTGCACGAACGCCACTGGGACGAGGGACACGGCCACGAGCCACACGGCTGTCGCGGGGAGCGCGACGGCGAGGGCGACCTTCTCGCGCAGGGGCCACAGCCGTGACGCCGCCACGAGCAGCGCGACGGCGGGCCACACCGGGAACGCGACAATGAAGAAGAAGATGAGCTCCGACGGGTGCAGGGCCGCGGCCGCGTCAACGACACCGGCAAGCGGGAGGAGCGCCAGGGGGACCAGCCAGCCCAGCGACAGGACCATGACGAGGATCGGCAGCCAGGGTCGCTCGGTGACGCGTGGCGTGCCAGGGCCGATGCCGCTCCTGCCGGTACCGCCGACATGGGCCTCGTCCGCGATCTGCTCCGGGCTGCCGAGCTCCGTGATGGCCTGTCGCACGCGTGCGTCGTCGGCGTCCGCGGCGGCGGTGCTGCGGAGGTGTTCACGCACGCCCGCCAGCACCTCGCTGCGCGTCGCGCTGTCGGCGCCTTGGAGCAGGTGCTCGAGGCGATCGAGGTAGGCATCGACGAGCGGATGGGTCTGGTTCACGGTCGTCTCCTCTTGGGTGCGTCGACGGCGGCGTCGACGGCGTCGCGGAAGGGTGCCCACGTGCGGCGGAAGGCGTCGAGCGTCTCGCGTCCTGTCGGGGTGATCGCGTAGTAGCGACGAGGTGGGCCCTCGGTCGACTCCTCCCACGTCGTCTCGACGAACCCTGCCGTGCGCAGCCGCGACAGCAGGGGGTAGAGCGTGCCCTCACCGGTCAGGAGGATGCCCTCGCGGGTGAGGCGGCGCGCGATGTCCAGGCCGTAGGCGGGCTCCTCGGCGACCATCGCGAGCACGCAGTACTCGACGGCCCCGCGACGCAGGTGCGTCAGGATGCGTTCGTCGCCCGGTACCATGCGTCACAAGATAGTGCGGTTCGGTCCTTGGCGCCAGGGGACAGACAGCGCGCGGTCCGCCGACACGTCGAGAGGCCAGTCGCGTGACGGAACTGGCCTCTCGACGGGGGTGGGGCAGCGGATGGTGGCCACTCGACGGGGGTGGGGCAGCGGATGGTGGCCACTCGACGGGTCAGCGGGTCCAGCGGTAGCCGGTGGGCTCGCCCTCGCCCAGGTCGACGATCGCTGCGACCGGGCCGCCACCATCAGGCCCCTGGTGAGCGGCCGACACCGAGACGAAGACCGCGGGGTCGCCCGTGACCGAGGCCGTGACACCGCCGACGCACGACTTGATCTGGCGGTGCCAGTGCACGTCCGAGTCGTCGAGCATCGCGTTGCGGCGGCCGTGCACCTGGCCGTCCTGGCTGACCTCGCACTTGAGGAAGACGTTGACGAGCCGGCCCTGCAGGTCGCTCGGGTGAGCGCGCTCGGGCAGGCCCAGGCCGGCGTCCTTGATCGCCTCCCAGATGCCGTCGGCATCGAGCGCGTCCTGCATGACCGAGTGGCCGATGCGGTAGCGGCCGCCGACTCCGCGGGCGTTGCCGACGACGACGACCTGCGCCTGGTCGAGCTCGACACCGGAGCTGCACGAGGCCACGGACGAGTAGAGCGACCGGTTGTGCATGACGTCGGCGTCGGTCGGCATCTCGATCTCACCGAGCGCGACGGCGATGCCGAGTCCGGTCGTCCCGTTCGACAGGTCCATCGACTCGTGCGTGTGCTCGGTCCAGACCTGCTGGCCTCGCGACTTCGCGTCGCGGATCGTGTGGATCGTCAGGAGCGGCGTCTTGGTCTGCACGTAGTGCACGTCGGCCGGGTCGGTGATGCCGGCGCGTTCCATCGCGACCTTCACGGCGTCGGCGACCTTCTGCACCATCGCGACGTAGCCGATCTCCTCCGGCTTGATCGGCTCGCTCATCGCGAACCCGACCGTGAGCCGCAGGTCGTCCGAGGGCTCGGCCTTCTCGGCCGGCACCGTCGCGAAGATCGTCGCGTGCGGGCTGATGACGCCGTCGGTCCCGCCGGACCACACGATCGGGACCTGCTTGACCTGCTCGGCCGGCGCGCCCTTCTCGACGAGGACCTCGCGGAAGGCGCGGTCGGCGATGATCCGCGTGTAGTCGTTCACGCCGCCGTTGCCCTCGGTCTTGCCGATGATGGCGATGACCCGACTTGCCTCCATGACGCCGTCGTCGATGAGCTTCGCCAGCTCTGAGGCGTCGGCGACCGAGTGGATGGGGACCTTGCGCACCTCAATGGCTTCGGGCACGTGAATCACCTTTCTCTTTCAGGGGTTTCGATGACGGTGCCGACGTGGCCGTCAACGGCGGTGGCCAGCTGGTCGAGGGACGTGATGATCGAGCGGCGGCCGCCCGAGCGGACGAACCGCATCGCGGCCTCGACCTTCGGGCCCATCGAGCCCGACGCGAAGTGGCCGTCGGCGGCATACGCCTCCATCTCGGCGAGCGTGACCCTGCCGATGTCGTGGGCGTCGGGGGTGCCCCACCCGGCGACGGCGTGTGCGACGTCGGTCGCGATGACGAGGACGTCGGCGGCGACCGCGCGGGCGAGCAGCGCGGCCGTGAGGTCCTTGTCGATGACGGCCTCGACGCCGTGGACGCCGCCGCCGTGGCTGCGCACGACGGGGATTCCCCCGCCACCGGCCGCGACGACGACGTATCCGGCGGCGAGGAGGACGAGCAGCGTGCGGGTCTCCAGGACCTCCACCGGCTCGGGCGAGGCGACGACACGGCGCCAGCCCTTCTCGCCACGGTCCTCCCAGCGTTCGCCGTGGTCGATGAGGGCCTGGGCCTGCTCGCGGGGCAGGTAGCGTCCGATCGGTTTCGTCGGGTGGGTGAAGCCCGGGTCGTCGGCGGCGACGAGCGTGCGCGTGATGAGAGCGGCCACGGGCCGCTCGGCGTCGCGCGCGGAGAGGGCTGCCTCGAGGGTGTCGACCAGGGTGAAGCCGATGGTGCCCTGCGTCTGCGCCCCGCACCAGTCGAGCGGGACCGGGGGCACGACGTGCGCAGCGAGCTCGTTCTTGACGAGCAGGTTGCCGACCTGGGGGCCGTTGCCGTGGGTGACGACGACCTCGTGGCCGGCGGCGACGAGGTCGGCGAGGTGGCCGCTCGCGACCGTGATCGCCTCGCGCTGCGCCTTTGGCGTGGCGCTGCCGTCGGGCCCCGTCATGGCGTTGCCGCCCAGCGCCACGAGCACCCTCACGGCGTGTCCTCGGTCGTCATGGCGTGAGCCTAGGGAGAGCCGCCGGGCGGGCGCGTTGTCACCTCCTGCCCAATGCAGACCCGCACCTTGGCAGATGTATGCCGTCCCGCGGCCGAACCGAGGCGTCGTGACTCGCGTCCGGGTGGCGGGTACGGGGAGATAATGACAAGGGCGCGGTTCGCAGCGTCCCGGGAACGAGCCGAGAGAGGTGGGGGCACGTGGGTGTCGGAATCCTGCTCGCCGTCGTGGGGGCCATCCTGACCTTCGCGGTGCGGGCCAACACGTCGGTCGTCAGCCTGCCGACCGTCGGCATCATCCTCATGGTCGCCGGGGGCCTGCTCATCTGGCAGGGGCGCAAGGGCAACCAGCGCCGGCGCGTCATCACGCGCGAGGAGCGCCCCCACGGGGCGACGAGCCCGACCAACACGGTGCGGCAGACGATCGAGGAGCGCGACATCGACCGTCCCTGAGCGGGACTCCCGGGTTCGGCGAGCCGCCCGGACCTAGCTGCCCGAGGCCCGGAGCACGTCCGACCACGTCCGTGGGGAGCGGCCGAGCAGACGCCTGAGGGTCGTTGCGTCGCCGACGAGCCCGTGGTGGTCATAGGCGGCGAACATCGCAAGCAGGTCGCTGCGCGCCTGTGCCGACAGGCTCGCGCCGCGGCCGGTGACCCAGGACTCCGGCGAGATCCGCTCGGCGGACACCGGGACACCGAGAACGTCGACCGCAATGGCCGCCTGGTCGCGCACGGTGAGCATCTCGGGCCCGGCCAGCTCGAGCGTCAGGCCCTCGTGACCGGGGCGGGTGAGGACCAGGGCGGCCGCAGCGGCGACGTCGCCCAGGTCGACGTTGGTGAACGGCGCGTCGAGGGAGTACGGGACCGCGAGGCGTCCCGACCGCGCTGCGTCGAGAAGGTTCTGGTGGTATGCCGCCGGGCGCAGCACCGTGGCACCCGGCAGCAGGGAGCGGACGACGTGCTCGGCCTCGGCCTTGCGGACGTGGTGCGGCATCGACGCGTCGTCGGGGTGGAGCACCGAGTGGAACGCGAAGCGCTGCACACCCGCGCGGGCCGCCGCCGACCCGACGCGCTCCGCGATGCCGACCTCGTCCGGGTGGACGTTGGGGGCCAGGTGGTAGACGCCGTCGACGCCCTCGAGGGCCTCGTCGAGACCTGCACCGGACTCGAGGTCAACGACCGAGATCGACCGGGCCCCAGCGGCATACGCCCTGGGGCCGCTGTCGGGCGAGCGCACCGCAGCCCGCACCTCGGCGCCCGCCGCGGTGAGCGCGCGTGCCACGGCTCGGCCGGTCTTGCCGGCGGCGCCGATCACGAGAACGGTCCTCATGCGGATCAGACCCAGTCGACATCGGCCGCCGACCGGCCCGCGGCGAGTGTCGCGTACCCGGGCCCACGGTCGAAGAAGGGCTGGGCGTCGGCGCGCTCGGCGCGCTGCTGCTCGCGCAGGGCGTCCGAGGCGGCGGTGTCGAGGACAGGTGCGTCCTTGGTGCCGGATGCCACGACGCCGTAGTCGCGGCGGGCCCCCTCGAGGGAGACCTTGCCCCACCGCAGGTCGCGCTCCACCTCCTCGTAGGGGCGGTCCAGGGGGTCGCCCCAGCCGCCACCACCGGTCGTGCGGATGCGGATGACCTGGCCCGCCTTGACGACCTCGGCGTCGGCCAGGGCGTCGACCGTGCGCTCGTCGGGTCCACCGACGTCGACGGTCACCTGGAACGGTCGACCGGCCTTGCCGCCCTTGACTCCCCAGCACGCGAGGATCGACCGGTCGGCGATCGACATGAAGTGGGCGTCCTTGAGCATCCGGATGTGCTTCTCGTAGCCGAGGCCGCCGCGGTGACGACCCGCACCGCCGGAGTCGACCGCGAGTCCGAGGCGCTCGACGATGAAGGGGAAACGGCTCTCAGTGAACTCCGTCGGCAGGTTGCGGCTGTCGGGCACGACGTGGATCGTGTCCTCCCCGTCGGCGTAGTAACGGCCCCCGGACCCGCCCCCGAGGACCTCGCGCATGAGGTAGTCGTTGCCGTCTCGGTCCTTGCCGTAGACGCCGGTGTAGCGGATCGTCTCCTGGTCGGCGGGCATCTTGCCGTCGACCGCCTTGGCGACGACCCCGGCGAGCACCCCGAGCAGGCGCAGGATGACGAACGTGCGGGCGTTCGTCGGCGCGGGGTAGATGGGCGTCAGGAGGGTGCCCTTCTCGGGAAACCTCATCTCGATGAGCGGCACGATGCCCTCGTTGACGTCGAGCTCGGCCATCCGCTCGGGGGTGTCGGCGAGGTTGCGCAGGATCGGTGCGAGCCACTTCTTGAGGAAGTTGCCGCCGACGTAGTCGCCGCAGTGGTTGATCGGGCCCTTGGCCTGGGGTGCGGTGCCGGTGAAGTCGATGACGAGCTTGGGACCGCCGTCCGGGTACTGCTCAGAGCGCCCGGGCCCGCCGGTCGACTGCTTCGTCAGCGTGATCCGCTGGGTGTGCAGCTTCGGCTCGTCGACGCCGTCGTGCTCGGCGTAGTCCTCCCAGACGTACGTGCCGTCGGGGATCTTGCTGAGGATCTCGCGGCGGTACGTCTCGGTCGTCCGGTCGAGGATCGCGTCGAAGGTGGCCTCGATCGTGTCGCGACCGTAGCGCTCGAAGAGCTCCGAGAGCCGGCGCGCGCCCATGAGGCAGGCCGAGCACTCGGCATCGAGGTCAGCGGCCAGGCTGTCGGGCATCCGGCTGTTGCGCGTCATGATCCGCAGCGCAGCCTGGTTGGGAACTCCCTTGTCCCACAGCTTGATCGGTGGGACCGAGAGCCCCTCCTCGAAGACCGTTCGCGCGTTGCTCGGCATCGAGCCCGGCACCGCCCCACCGATGTCGTCGTGGTGGCCGAACGCCTGGACGAAGGCGACGACCTCACCGCCGGAGAAGACCGGCACCGTGACGCAGAGGTCGGGCAGGTGGCCGATGCCACCCTCGGACTCGTAGACGTCGTTGTGGAAGAAGACGTCGCCCTCGCTCATCTCGGCGAGCGGGAAGTCGCGGACGATCGGGTGCACGAGCGCGCTGTAGGAGCGCCCCGTCAGCTTGCGCAGCTGCCGGTCGTGGATGCCGGCACGGAAGTCGTGCGCGTCGCGGATCATCGGCGACCGCGAGGTGCGGGCGATGGCCGTCTCGACCTCCATCTCGACGCTCGCCAGGGTGCCCTCGACGATCTCCACGTGGATCGGGTCGACGGTCGTGCCCTCCGGCGTCAGCCGGTTGCCGTGCTCGTAGGCCGTGGGGAGCCCTGCGGGGTTGGCGGGCGGTTCCTCCGAGCCGGCGCCGGGGTGGGCGCTGTGACCGACTTCGGCTGCGGGTGAACCGGCGGCGTGCGATCCCGTGGCCGCGCCGACCGCGGCGAGCCGGGTGTGCGCGGTCTGGCAGGAGAAGCACATGTCAGGCCTCCTTGGTGATGACGAGGTTGCCGAAGGGGTCGACGCGGACGACGAAGCCCGGGTGTACCGGGACCGTCGAGCCGAACTCCTCGACGATCGCCGGTCCGTGGATCGTGTCGCCGGCGAGCAGGTCGGGTCGCCACCAGACGTCGGTGTCGACATACCCCGTGTCGGCGTCGAAGCAGACGGGGCGGTTGCTGCGGTGCGCGCGCTCACGCACGTCGGACGTGCCGTCGCCCGGTGCGAGCTCTCGGAGCTCGGGACGGGTGATCGGGCCGACTCCGGTGACACGCAGGTTGACCCACTCGACCTGCTGCGTCGGGTCTGACCTGAAGTCGTAGCCGTACAGCGCGCGGTGCTCGTCGTGGAAGCGTGAGGCCACGCCGGCGGCATACGCGTCGTCGACGTCACCGTCGGGGGCCGCGACCCGGACCTCGTACGCCTGGCCGAAGTAGCGCAGGTCGACGGTGCGGGAGTAGCGGTGAGCCTCGCGTGGGAAGCCCTCAGCATCAAGGGCTTTCGCCGCCCGGTCGGTGAGGTCGTCGAACGTCTTCTGGACGGCGGCGTGGTCGAGCGAGTGGTGCCGGGCGACGGACGTCTGGACGTAGTCGTTCTTGACGTCGACGGTGAGCAGGCCGAAGGCGGAGACGTTGCCGGGGTTCTGTGGCACGACGACGCCGGCGAGGCCGAGGATGTCGACGAGCCGGCAGGCGAGCAGCGAGCCGGAACCGCCGAAGGTGGTCAGCATGAAGTCGCGCACGTCGAGACCGCGCTTGACCGAGACCTGGCGCAGGGCGTTCGCCTGGTTCCACGCCGAGATCTCGAGGATGCCGGTGGCGCACCGCTCGAGGTCGAGCCCGAGCCGGCCGGCGAGGCCGGTGAGACCCGAGCGGGCAGCATCGACGTCGAGGGGGATCTCTCCGCCGAGCAGGTGTGGGGGGATGCGGCCGAGCGTGACGTGCGCGTCGGTGATCGTCGGCTCGCTGCCGCCCTTGGCGTAGCAGAGCGGCCCGGGGTCCGCGCCGGCGGACTGCGGGCCCACCTTGAGCGAGCCCTCGGGCGACACCCAGGCGATCGACCCGCCACCCGCACCGACCGTCACGACGTCGATCATCGGGATCTTGCTCGGGTACGCGCCGACCGTGCCCTCGGTCGTCAGGGTCGGCTCGCCCGCGAGGACGACCGAGACGTCGGTGGACGTCCCACCGCCGTCGCACGTGAGCACCTTGTCGAAGCCGGCGCGGCTCGCGATGAGACCGGCGCCGAGCGCGCCTGCCGCCGGCCCGGACAGCACCGTCGTGATCGGCTGGTGCACGACCTCGTCGGCCGACAGCACGCCGCCGTTGGACTTCATGATGTAGAAGGGCAGCTTCTCGCTGCTGCCGACGAACTCGTCGAGCCGCTGGTGGATGTTCGCGACGTAGCGCGACACGTTGGGCTTGACCGCGGCGTCGACGAGCGTCGTCATCGAGCGCTCGTACTCCCGGTACTCCCGCAGGACCTCGGAGCTGATCGAGACGACGGCCTCGGGGTGCTCCCGCCGCAGCACCTCGCGCATCGCCAGCTCGTGACTGTCGTCGGCGTACGAGTGGAGCAGGCAGACCCCGATCGTCGTGATCCCGCGGTCGCGGAACCAGCGGGCCACCTCCACGGCCCCGGCCTCGTCGAACGGCCGGATCTCGTTGCCCTCGAAGTCGAGGCGTCCGCCGACCGTCTTGACGTGGTCGGCGGGGACGATGCGCGGCGGCTTCACCCAGAAGTAGGAGTTGCCGTAGCCGTCGGGTACGGCCTGGCGGGCGATCTCGAGGATGAACTCGTAGCCCTCGGTCGTGATGAAGCCGAGCGCCTCGACCTTGCCCTCGAGCAGCTTGTTCGTCGCCACCGTCGTGCCGTGCGAGACGGCCGTGATGTCGTCGCCGCTCGCCCCCATGAGGTCGAGGACCTTGCGCACGCCCGTGAGGAAGCCGTCGGCCGGGTTGCTCGGCGTCGAGGGCGTCTTCGTCGTGACGAGCTCGCCCGAGTCCTCGTCGAGGGCGACGACGTCGGTGAACGTCCCGCCGGTGTCGATGCCGATGCGGATGCGCCGGGCAGTGGTGGTGGGACTCATGGCGGGCATGCGCGCTCCTGGGACGTCGGGTCGGCTCGTTCGCACCACCGATTCAAGCGGTGACGCCGGTGCTCATTCGTTGGCACAACCTGCCAACGGATGCCACGGTCCGGGTCAACCCTCGCCAGACGGCGGCCGTACCCCGTCGTCACGGTTTCGCACCCGCCGGGCGCAGGGCAGGTCTACCGTGGACAGTGGCGTGCGGGGCGCGCCGTCCGGGGGAGGGTCTGCAGGCAGGGAGCGCGCCACGACGGGCCCGCGGGGGTGCGGTGTGGTTCACGCGCGCGGTCATCCGTGAAGAAGGAGCCCGTCATGAGTCCACGTCGTCCCCGGCCGCGATCCCGCGCGCAGCGTGCGCTTGCCGTCCTCGCCGCCCCCGCCCTCGTCGTCGCGCTGTCCGGCGCCTCGGCGGTGTTTCCCCATGTCATCGACCTCCCGGTGGACTTCGCCCCCGAGGGGGTGGCGGTGGTGGACCACACCTTCTACGCCGGCTCGCTCGTCGACGGCGACATCTACCGCGGCGACCTGCGCGACCGCTCCGTCGAGAAGTTCGTCGACGTCGAGCAGCGGCAGGCCGGCGGGCTGAAGGCGGACGTGCGCCACGGCCTGCTCTTCGTCGCGGGCGGGTTCAACGGCACGGCCTACGTCTACGACCTCGCCACGGGCGACGACGTGGCTCAGTTCTCCCTCGGCACACCCGGCGCCTCCCTCGTCAACGACGTCGTCGTCACCCGGGACGCGGCCTGGTTCACCGAGACGTTCGCACCGCGGCTTTACCGGGTTCCCATCCACGAGGACGGTTCGCTCGGCGCCCCGGTGACGCTCGACGTGACCGGCCCGGCGACAGGCCCGGCCGGCTTCGGCCTGAACGGCATCGACGCGACCCCCGACGGGCGCACGCTCATCGTCAACCACACCGAGCGTGGGGCGCTCTACACGGTCGACCCCACTTCGGGCGAGAGCGCGCAGATCGTGCTGACGTCGGGATCCCTCGCGCCGGGCACGCCCGACGGCATCCTGCTCGCCGGGCACGACCTGTGGGTCGTCGAGAACTTCGCCAACCGGGTCTCGCGGGTGAGCCTGTCACCGGACTGGACGTCGGGGGCCGTGACGCAGGTCGTCACCGACCCGGCCTTCCAGGTCCCCACGACGATCGCGAAGTCGGGGAACCGGTATGCCGTGGTCAACGGCAAGTTCGACCTCGGGTTCCCGAAGCCCATCGGTCCCGGAGCGCCTCCCGGCACGCCGTTCGAGCTCGTGCAGTTCGTTCCCTGACCGCCTGAGCGCCCCGTCAGCCTAGCCCGCCCGCCCGCCCCGTCAGCCGGCCTCGCCGCGGTGGATCGGGGCGTGGGGGAACGACGACTCGGCCGGCCGCTCGAGGTCCTCGCGGTGGTTGCGGATGAGGTCGAGGTTGCGGTCGCGCAGGTGGTCGAACGACTGCCCGATGTTGGACCCCGGCGTCAGCGACGCGAGGGCGTCGGCGGGGTCGAGTCGCGCCGTGACCCACCCCGGATGCGTGGCCGCCTTGGCCACGACGTGCCCGATCGGCGTGACGATGTGGGAGTTGCCGAAATAGAGCACGCCGGCCGGGTCGGCGCCGACGGCGTTGGCGCCGATGACATAGACGTGGTTGTCGTAGGCGCGAGCCCGCGACGTCAGGTCCCAGATGTCGGCAGAGCGCAGCAGCGCCGAGGGGCGGCAGATGACCTCGGCGCCCTGCACCGCCTGGATGCGCGACAGCTCTGGGTAGTCGCCGTCGAAGCAGATGATCATGCCGATGCGCCCGAGCTCCGTGTCGCACACGGTCACGGTGTCGCCGGGCGTCACCCAGCCGCCGCCCGTGACGATCTCCGAGCAGAACGGGTGCGTCTTGCGGTAGACGCCGAGCACGTCTCCCGACGGACCGACGAGCACCGACGAGTTGTAGACGACGCCGCGCTCGGGGCCGCGCTCGTAGCTGCCGACGCACACGTGCACGCCGAGCTCGCGCGCGACCGCCTGGATCGGTTCGACCATCGGCCCGGGCAGCTCGGTGACGAGGTCCCACAGCTCCTCCTTCGAGCATCCCGGGGTGAAGCCCGTGGTCGCCGTCTCGGGGAGCACGACGAGCTCTGCGCCCGTCATCTCGACGCAGCGCCGTGTCCAGTCGACGCAGGCCTCGACGTTGGCACGGATCGTCTCGGGCGACAGCTTCTCGGGCAGTGGAGCCACCTGGACCGCGGCTGCGGTGAACGCACGCATGTCAGCGCCTCCCGATCGCCCAGCCGACGAGCACGCCCACGATCGCGACCACGCCACCGGTGACGACCCCGAAGGCGTAGTCGCGAACGCGGGACCCGGCCGCGGCTGCCGGCCGGCCGGCATACACGGTGCCTGCGCCGGTGGGTTGTCCGGTCGACGCAGCCCGTATGCCGGGTGCTACCGGCGAGGGGACACCCGCGGACGCGCTCGCGGCCGCGGCTTCAGGCCGCGCGCCCGCGATATCGGCGTCGACGGCCGAGAAGAACTGCCCCGCCATCTTCTTCGTCACGCCGGCGAGCATCCGCTGGCCGACGCCCCCGATGACGCCGCCGACCGCCGCGTCGGCGTCATAGGTGAGGTCGGTGCCGCCGGTGGACGACGGAGCCAGACGCACGACGACGTCCGCGTCGACGGTGCCGGGCGCCCCCGCGCCGGACGCCTTCATCGTGAACGAGTCGGGGTGGTGCGGGTTGCGCAGGGACACCTCGCCGTCGTAGGTGCCCTTGATCGCCGCGACGCCGGCGGTGACGGTCATCGCGTAGTGGTCCGGGCCGAGCTCGGTGAGCCGCTCGCAGCCGGGGAGGCACCGCGCGAGCACGGCCGGGTCGTGGAAGGCGTCCCAGATCTGCTGCGGTTCGGCCGCCAGGGTGGCGGATCCGGTGATCTTCATGCGGTCGGCTCCTTCGAGGACGGGCGTGAGAGGCGATGCAGCGGCGGGATCTCGCCGGCGGCGTGACGACGGCGCAGGTCCCACAGGTCGTTCGGCGAGATCGGCATCCGGGTGATGGGGAAGCCCTCGGCGTCCTCGATCGCCGACGCGATGACGGCCGACACCGGGATGCAGCCGGCCTCGCCGGCACCCTTGATGCCCAAGGGGTTCAGCGGCGACGGGGTCTCGAGGTGGTCGGCCTCGATCGTCGGCACCTCGGATGCGTACGGCATGAGGAAGTCCATGAACGACGCGTTGAGCAGCTGGCCCGACTCGTCGTACACCATCCGCTCGTAGAGCGCGCCGCCCACGCCCTGCGCGACACCGCCGTGCACCTGGCCCTCGACGATCATCGGGTTGATCATCGTGCCGCAGTCGTGGATGACGCAGTAGCGCAGGATCCGGATCTCGGCCGTGACCGGGTCGGTCTCGACGATCGCCGCGTGCATGCCGTTGGCGAAGGTCGCCTGGGTGGGGGAGTAGAAGTCCCTGCCCTCGAGCCCAGGCTCCTCGTCCTCTGCCACCGGGGGCTTGTCGGGGTCGAACGTGCCGGCGAACTGCGTTGCGGCCTTGGCGGCGTCGTCGAACGCGTAGCGGAGCGGGTTGGACAGCACCGAGACCGTGCCGAGGCCCATCGACGTCGCTGGAGCGCCCTTGACGCGCACGGTGCCCTCGACGATCTCGAGGTCCTCGGGCGACACCTCGAGGGCGTCGGCCGCGATGCGCAGCGCCTTGGCGCGGACGTTGCGCGCCGCGAGGGCGATGGCGCTGCCGCTCATGACCGCGGCGCGCGACGCGAAGGTCCCGACGGCATACGCCATCTTGCGCGTGTCGCCCGTCGTCACGTAGACGTCCTCGAGGCGCACGCCGAGCTCGTCGGCGACGATCTGCGCGAACACCGTCTCGTGGCCCTGGCCCTGCGACGTCAGGCCGGTGGCGACGTTGACCCGGCCGCTCGTCTCGATCTGGATGTGGCCACCCTCGTAGGGGCCGACACCGGTTCCTTCGACGTAGCAGCCGATCCCGAGCCCGACCTTGCGGCCCTCGGCCTCCGCCTTCGCGCGGTAGTCGGCGAAGTCGTCCCAGCCGACGAGGGACTTGAGCTTGGCGAGGCTCGCGGGGAAGTCGCCCGAGTCGTACTTGAGCGGCCGCCCGTCCTGGAAGAGCAGGCCGTGGTCGTAGGGCATCTCGCTCGGGAGGATGAAGTTGCGCGACCGCACCTCGGCGCGGTCGAGGCCGAGCTCGTCGGCGATGGCGTCCATGGTGCGCTCCATCGCGAAGCAGCCCTGTGGACGCCCGGCACCCCGATAGGGCGTGACGAGAACGGTGTTGGTGTAGAGCGACCAGAACTCACAGCGGTACGCGCCCGGCTTGTAGGGCCCGAGGAGCTGGGTCGAGGTGATGATCGGGACGATGATCCCGTAGGGCGTGTAGGCGCCGTTGTCGTGCCAGAACCTCACGTCGAGGGCGAGCACGCGGCCCTCGTCGTCGAAGCCGACCGTGACCGTCTGCAGCTGGCCGCGCTCGTGCGCCGAACCGATGAAGTGCTCACGCCGGTCCTCGACCCACTTGACCGGGCGGCTGAGCAGGCGTGCCGCCCACGGGACGAGCACCTCCTCGGGCCATGGGTGCATGATCTTGACGCCGAAGCCGCCGCCGACGTCGGGAGCGATGCACTCGACCTTGGCGAGGGGAAGGTCGAGCTTGGCGGCGACGGCCGCGCGCACGCCCGTCGAGGTCTGCGTCGAGGAGTACATCCGCAGCTCGCCGCGCTCGAGGTCCCACCGCGCGTACACGCCTTTGCCCTCCATCGGCGTGCAGGCGCTGCGTTCGATGTCGAGCTCGAGCGTCAGCGTGCGGGGCGCCGCGGCCATCGCCGCGTCGACGTCGCCGACCTCCTGGAGCATGTGAGCGGCGACGTTGCCCGGCACGTCGTCGTGGACGAGGAGCTCGCCGTCGCGGGCCGCCTCGATGCCGACGACGACGGGCAGCTGCTCGTAGGTGACCCGGATGCGCTGGCAGGCGTCCTCGGCGACGTAGCGGTCGGTGGCCACGACCATGACGACCGGCTCGCCCACGTGGTTGACCTCGTCGCGCGCGAGGGCGTAGCCGGTGCGGCCGTGCGTCAGCGTGGGGTGCGGGATGAGCAGGGGCAGCGGCTCGCCCACGCGGCCCGGGAGGTCGTCGTGGACGTAGATGCCGACGACGCCCTCCACGTCGACCGCGTCGGACGCGTCGACGTCGATGATGCGGGCGTGGGCGTGCGGGCTGCGCACGAACGCCGCCGCGAGCGCGTCATGGCCGAGGTCGTCGAGGTAGCGGCCGCCGCCCGTGACGAGGCGCGGGTCCTCCTTGCGCTTGATCCGCGCGCCGAACATCTGCGTCGTCATGACCGCTCCTCGGCTGCGCGCTCGCTCTTGATCTCGGCTGCGCGCAGCACGCTCTTGACGATGTTCTGGTAGCCGGTGCACCGGCACAAGTTGCCCGAGATCGCTTCTCGCGCCTGCTCGCTCGTCGGTGATGGGTTGTCCTCGAGGTAGGCGGTGACCGTCGTCAGGAAACCCGGCGTGCAGAAGCCGCACTGGAGGCCATGGCACTCGGCGAAGGCCTGCTGGACGGGGTTCATCGACTCCCCGGTCGGGGCAACCCTGGCGTCGGGCGCCGAGCCGAGGCCCTCGACGGTCGTGATCTCGTGGTCCTGGGCCGTCACGGCGAACATGAGGCAGGAGCGCATCGGCGCCCCGTCGACGAGGACCGTGCAGGCGCCGCAGACTCCGTGCTCACAGCCGACGTGCGTGCCGGTCAGCTCGAGGTCGTGGCGCAGGAAGTCGGAGAGCAGCCGGCGGGCAGGCACGCTCGCGGTGCGGCGGACGCCGTTGACCGTGACGGTGACGGCGTGCAGCGCCTCTGCCTGTCCGACCATGTCGACGCGTTCGTTCATCGCCCCTGCCCCTCCTGCCCACCGAACGAGTCGTTCGGTCTCGAACTCAGTGGTGCACCGGCGCGTTCGGCACCGAACGAGTCGTTCGGTCTCGAACTCAGTGGTGCACCGGCGCGAGCGGCGGCTTGGGGGAGGACCCTGCGGGTCAGCTCGGTGACCAGCATCCGGCGGTAGTCGGCGCTCGCGTGGATGTCGCCCTCGGGGTCGACGTGCCCGCTCACCGCGTCGGCGGCGACGTCGACGGCCACCGTCCACGCGCCGGTGCCCGGCTCGACACCGCCGAGGGCCTCGCCGAGGTCGAGCACGGTCGGGACGTCGGTCACCGAGACGAACGACGCGCGGGCCCCGGACACGACACCGTCGGTCACCGTCACCGCCACACCGACCCCCGCCATGGCGTAGTCGCCGTGCCGGCGTGCGGCCTCGACGAACGCCGAGCCGGTGCCCGCGACGAACCGCCCGAACCGGACCGCGACCGCGAGCTCCTCGGCGGCGAGGGAGGTCTCGAGTGCGCCCAGGAAGAAGTCCGACCACCGCACCTCGCGCGGCCCGGCCGGGCCGGCGACCTCGACCACGCCGTTCGTCAGGGCGAGGATCGCCGGCATCTCGCCGGCCGCGTCGGCGTGCGCGATCGAGCCGACGGTCGTGCCGCGGTTGCGGATCGCCGGGTGGGCGACGTTGACGAGCGCCTGGCGCAGGAGGGGGAGGGCGGCATACGCCTCCTCGGACCGCTCGAGCGCGGCGTGGCGCACGAGGGCGCCCACGCGCACGGCCCCCGAGCTCACCTCGATGGAGTCCAGCCCCGTCACCCGGTTGATGTCGACGAGGTGACCCGGCGAGGCGAGGCGCATGTTGAGGATCGGGATGAGGCTCTGGCCGCCCGCGAGGACCTTGCCGTCATGGCCGACCTCGTCGAGGACCGAGACGGCCTCCTCGACGCTCACGGGTGCGTGGTGCACGAAGGGTGCGGGCTTCACCGAACTGATCCTGCCTTCCGATGCGGCGTGGCACTAGTGATGGTTGTGCATCGCTGACCACGGGCTTTTGGCAACTTCTGCCCGAACGACCGTGGGCCCCCGATGCGAGATCGGGGGCCCACGGCGTCGAGGTCACGCGTAGCTGGTCACCGGGGCTCAGGGCCGGCGTCGGTCCGGACCGCCCGGTCGGTCCTGGTAGAGGTCGTCGACGCCGTCCGCATCGCCGTAGTCGCCCTCCTTCTCGCCGAGCGAGATCATCGTGCCTCCCACCACCCCGTCGGCGCGGTTGCGAAGGTCGGCCGGTGCGATGGCGCAGGCCGCGTGGAAGGCGACGACGGCGACGATCGTCCCGAGCGCGATGCCGCCGAGCGAGAAGTCGGAGGTGAACACGAGCGACACGTTGCCGATGCCGATGACGATGCCTGCCGCGACCGGGACGAGGTTGATCGGGTTGCCGAAGTCGACCCCGTTCTCCTTCCAGATCTTCGCGCCGAGCAGGCCGATCATGCCGTAGAGCACGACCGTGATGCCGCCGAGAACTCCGCCGGGGACCGACGCGACGAGCGCCCCGAACTTCGGTGACAGGCCGAAGACGATCGCGACGGCCGCGGCGACGTAGTAGGCGGCCGTCGAGTAGACGCGCGTCGCCGCCATGACGCCGATGTTCTCGGCGTACGTCGTCGTCGGCGACCCACCGACCGAGGACGCCAGCGCGGTGCCCACTCCGTCGGCGGCGATCGCGCGACCCATGTAGGGGTCGAGGTCTGCCTTCGTCATCTCGGCGACGGCCTTCACGTGGCCGGTGTTCTCCGCGATGAGGGCGATGACGGCCGGGAGGACGAGCAGGATCGCCGCGATGGTGAAGGACGGCGCGTGGATGCCGACGATCTCCTTGCCGTCGGCTCCGGTCGTGGTCGACGGCGGCAGGCCGAACCAGGGCTGGCTCGCGAGGTTGTCGAAGTTCGTGCGGAAGTGCGTCGTCACCTTGCCGGCGCCGGCGTCGAACGAGGTGATCTGCCCGAAGACCTTGTCGAAGAGCCACGAGACGACATAGCCGAAGATGAGCGCGAGGAAGACCGCGATGCGGGAGATGAAGCCCTTGAAGGCGACCGCGCAGATGATCGTGAAGGCCATGACGAGCAGCGCCACCCACTGGTCCTGCGGCCAGTAGATGTTCGCGACGACCGGCGCGAGGTTGAACCCGATGAGCATGACGACCGCGCCGGTGACGACCGGTGGCAGCACCTTGTGCAGCACGGACGAACCGAGGAAGTGGATCGCCACGCCGACGAGCGCGAGCACGACGCCCGCGACGAGGATGGCCCCGGTGACCTCCTGGGAGGTGCCGCCCTGGGCCCGGATCGCCGCCACGGCCCCGACGAAGCTCGCCGACGTGCCGAGATAGCTCGGAACCTTGCCGTTCACGATCAGCAGGAAGCAGATCGTCGCGATGCCGCTCATCATGATCGCGAGCTGCGGGTTGAGACCCATGATCAGGGGGAAGACGAACGTCGCCCCGAACATCGCCACCACGTGCTGGGCGCCGAGACCGATCGTCTTGCCCCACGACAGTCGTTCGTCGGGTGCGACGACGTCGTCGGGGCCCATGGTCTTGCCGTCCCCGTGCAGTTTCCAGCCCAAAGCCATTCCGACTCCTATGGTTGCCACATCTGGTGATGTGGTTCACGTCCCACTCCGGGATGGGCGAAAACTACTCCCACCGGTGGGGACTGCGTTCGTCAAACGTTGATACACGCCGAGGGCTGCCCTATGGCATGTCATGACGTATGCCGTCACCCCGTACCGACGGTTCTTGGGTCGCCGCGTGGAGGTTGGCACCCCCTCAGCGGGGTGCGATGTTCCACAAGGGCGATTGCGGGTCGATGGTGCAGCTCGGCCCGCACGTACGCGGACGCCCGAGCCACCCACGAACGCGCAGCACCTGGGCCACCTCGGCAGCGAGTGCACACGCGGTCGGCACGAGGTCGGTCCAGAAGCAGCGGAGCGTGACGCGCCCGGAGACGGTGGTCGCCCGGTCGCGGCGGCCGTCACGTTGCACGTCGGTCCATGACGCGTGTCCGAGTCGCCCGTTCACCTCCACGACCACGCCCCACTCATACTCGACGTCGCGCCGCCCCGCGCGCCCGACAGGGGACTGGTGACGGCCACACGGGAGGCCATGTGCTTGTTCGACGTCATGCACGAAACGTCGCTCGGCCCTGCTCTCACATCCGTCGGCAACGTCGGTCAGCACCTGGAGCAGCAAAGCCCGGTCCGGTTGCCTGGGTCGCTGGTCGAGGGCCGCTCGCAGGCGCTGGGGCGTCGTGAGGTCGAGGCCGACGGCCTTGGCGGCGAGAGCGATGGCGGCGTCTGCTGGTCGAGGTGAGGCCAGGTCGAGAACCGTGTGCTCCACCGTCGTACGGTGGGGCCACGCCAGGGGATCCACCCGCTCCGCCGCTCGGCGACTGCGGGTGACAACGACTCCAGGTACGTCACGGACCCGTCGTTCGGCCGGCACGACGACGCCAATCGGGTCGGGTGCGTGGCGGACGAGCCCCCACACGTGGCCGGCGCTCCTGTCGCAGAGGGCGGCGCCGCGTCCGGCGTGCAGCAGGGCAGCCACGGCGAGCGTCTCCCAGCCCTCGCGGCCGGGCATCGTCTGGTAGATCCCGGGGTGCACGACACACCACCGGCCTTTGGCCTGTGGCCAGTCGCCACTCGACGGCTTTGGGGCTCAGGCCTCCTGAGAGTGCCTGGGCCCTGCTGAGCAGGCCGGACTGTCCTGCGGCCCTGGCCCTGAGCAGCGCATCCACCGGCCGATCGTCGGCCAACCGGGGTTACGCCCGCGCCGTCCCTCCGCAGGGAGCGACTCCGTGGAAGGTCACCGCCTCGGGAGGGGGTCCGATCTTCCACAGGCGGGAGGGCGGCGTACGGCAGGGCGGCGGTCGGCGGCGGTCAGATGCCGCGCATCTGGTGGATCTTGAGGGCGAGGGCCAGGGTGAGGCGCAGGTCGGGGTCGGTCGTGAAGGGCCCGAGGATCTTCTCGAGCTTGCCGATGCGGTACCGCAGCGTGTTGTAGTGGAAGAAGAGGAGGCGCGCGGTCTCGGCGACGTTGAGGTTCGTGTCGAGCAGCACCCCGAGCGTCTCTCGCAGGCCGGCGTACTCCGGGGAGTCGTCGGTGGCGAGCTCGCGCAGTGACTCGTGGACGAACCGGCGCAGGTCGGCCCCGTCGGGGATGAGCGCGAGGAGGCGGTAGATGCCGAGCCCGTCGACGTGCGTGAGGGCGCCGTCGCCGTGCATCTGGCGGCCGACCGTGACGGCCGACAGCGCCTCGTCGTAGGCCTGGGGCAACGCCGCGACGGACGAGATCGGCCGCGAGACGCCGGCGGAGAAGCTGCGTCGACCACCACCGCCGTCGCCGCGGACGACGCGGACGTAGTCGCCGACGATGCGCATGACGTGGTCGGTGTCGGCATCGGCCGGCACGCCGATGAGGGCGACCACCTCACGGCTGAACCCCATGACGGGAGACCGGGGGTCGCGGACGGCGACGGCGTGCGTCCACGCCCGTGCGAACCGCTGCTGCAGGAAGCGCACCTCCTCGGCGTCGCGCGTGGTGCGGTCGTCGTCCTCGTCGGTCTCGGCCACGACGACGACCATCGGGCGGTCGATGTCCCAGCCGAGGGAGCTCGCGTGTGCGACGGCGTCGACGGGGGAGCCCGCGCGTCCGGCGAGGGCGTCGCGCAGGAACTCGGCGCGGTACTTGCTCTCGACCGCCGAGACCGCCTGGTCCTTCGTGATGGCGAGGGCGGCGACCGTCGCGGCCCGCTCGAGCAGGCGCACGTCGTCGACCGTGAGCCGCCGGTGGCTGCAGAACGCGATGAGGACGCCGTGGTCGAGGTGCCCCGCGACGATCCGCACCGCGGCGCGGTCGGCGGTCGGCCCGTCGGGGCGCGGACCCATCGGCTCGGCCTCGGTCAGCAGCCGCCCGGAGCGGTCGAAGCACCCGAGCGACTCGGCGTGCTCGAGCTCGCGCTCGGACCCGGCACGGGCGATGACGCGGCCGTCGGTGGTCGTGACCATGGCGGCGCCGTCGAGGAAGCCGACGACCTGCTCGCACAGGTCGTCGAGCGAGCCGCCCGCGAGGACGATCTGCACGAGGGCGCGGTCGGCGTCCTCGAGACGGCGCAGGATCGCCGTCTGGTGCTCGAGGATCGCGCTCAGCACCTCGGTCGTGAACGTGGCGATGTGGTCGAGCGGCACGTCGATGAGCGGCAGCCCGGTGGCGTCGGCGACGCGGCGGGCGTCGCCGGCTGCGCGGTCGGAGAGACCGGAGACGACGAGGCCCGCGGCGCCGGACCGGTCGAGGGCGGTGACGATCTCGCCGAGCCGGCCGCCGTGCTCCGCCAGTGCGGCGGCGTCGGCGAGGACGAGCCGGTGCCTCAGCGGGACCGCGGCACCGGCGTCGCGGAGCGCGGACCGCAGCGGCGCCGTGCTGTCGACGCTGACGTCGAGGCGGTGCGGGGTCGCGTGGACGGACCCGTGGGCCGTCGCCGCGAGACCTGCGATGAGGCGCAGCGAGATGCCGGACACGTCCGGCTCGGCAGCGCCGTAGCGGCTCACCGCTGGCAACTCACCCTCGACGACGCCCGGATCGTTGGCAACTTTCACCATGAGCGCACCATACCCAGCGTCGATAGCGTCGCGGCAGCGGTCCCTGTCGGCGGACCGCCGAGGACAACCTTGGACACCCTGGACACGGCCGGAGGGGCGCATGGACGACGGGCTCGACCTGACGCTGCTGCCGGCCGCCGTGTCCCCGCTCGTCGCCGCGGAGGTCGCCGGTGCGCCGCGGAGGTGCCGCGTGCTGGCGGCGTTCCCGACGTGCCTCTACCTCGACCTCGGCGCCCACGAGCGGGTGCTCGCGGTCCTCGCTTCGGACGCGGTAGCCCTTCCCATCGGGCTCGTCGTCGCCAGGCCGTCCGCGCAGCTGTCGTGGGGCGTCGACCCCGGCGCGCACGTCGTCGTGGGGGAGGGGCGCGTACGCCTCCCACGCGCCGAGGTCGTCGCCGCGCGGCTCCAGCGGCCTGCTCGGGTGCGCCCGACGACGCGTGGCGCCGGCTCCCCGCACGGGCTGCCCGAGGCCGGACTGCCCGATGCAGGGGTCCTCGGCGACCTGGCCCGCGACCTCACGTCGGCCGCGCTCGCCGACCGCACCGTCGAGCCCGGCGTGCGCGGCCTCATCGGCGTCGGCCGTGGGCTGACCCCGAGCGGCGACGACGTCCTGTGCGGCGTGCTGCTGACGCTCGCCGCCGTCGACACCCCCCGCTCCCGCCGCGCCAGGTCGGCGGTCCGCACCGCCGTCCGGACCGTGCTGCCGTGGACGACGAGCCTGTCCGCCGCGCTCCTCGTGGCCGCCGGCGAGGGGTATGCCGTCCCGGACGTCGTGCGCCTCGTCACCCGCTGCGTGGCCGGGTCGACCGACCGGACCGACGGCCCTGAACGCCCGCAAGACCGGCAGATCCGGCCGACGAGCCCGTCGCTCGACCCGTCGCGCGGCATGACCGAGCTCGTCGCCCGCGTCCTCGCGATCGGGCACACGTCCGGCCGTGACCTGCTGTCCGGTGTCGCGGGCGCGCTCCGCGCCGTCGACGCCCTCGACCCCGCCCAGGAAGGAGCCCCTCGTGGCTGACCACGTCGAGCTGAGAACCGGTGCCTACCTCGACTCCGTGACGCTCATGCAGGTGTCGCGCACCGTTGCGGCGGCGCCCGGTGTGGACGCGGCCCAGGTCGCCATGGCCACCGAGCTCAACCTCGACGTCATCCGCGGCATGGGCTTCGACGTCCCGCAGGCCGCGCCCAACGACCTCGTCATCGCGATCCGCGGCGAGGACGACGGCATCGCCGCGGGGCAGTCGGCTCTCGAGGCGGCACTGGCCCAGAACCGTTCCGCCGCAAGCACCTCCGGCGGTCTCGGTGAGGCGCCGCCGCCGCGGACGCTGGGGGGCGCCCTTCGTCTCTCCGGTGCCGACCTCGCTCTCGTCTCGGTGCCCGGCGAGCACGCCGTCACGGAGGCCCTCGACGCGATCCGCGCCGGCGTCTCCGTCATGGTCTTCTCCGACAACGTGCCGGTCGAGGACGAGGTGGCGCTCAAGGACGCCGCCGCCGAGGCGGGCGTGCTCGTCATGGGCCCCGACTGCGGCACGGCAGTCGTCGGTGGCGTCGCGCTCGGCTTCGCCAACGTCGTGCGCCCCGGACCAGTCGGCATCGTCGCAGCCTCGGGCACCGGCGCCCAGCAGGTGATGTGCCTGCTCGACGCGGCGGGCGTGGGGATCAGCCACTGCCTCGGCGTCGGCGGGCGCGACCTGTCGTCTGCCGTCGCCGCGCGCTCGACGAGGCAGGCGCTGGCCGCGCTCGCTGCCGACCCCGCGACAGAGTCCGTCGTCGTCGTGTCGAAGCCCCCAGCCGCCGAGGTGCTGGCCGACCTCCAGGCGTATGCCGCCGGGCTCGGCAAGCCGGTCCACTGGGCCACGCTCGGGGCGGGTCGTCCCGACCTCACCGCCGCGGTCGAGGCTGTGGTCGTCGCCAGCGGTCACAGCGTGCCCGAGCGATGGCCGTCGTGGCGTCCGGACACCGACGGTGCACCGACCCTCGATACCGGCACGACGAATGCTGTGCCGCAAGGACACTCGCTGCGTGGGCTCTTCTGTGGCGGCACGCTTGCCGACGAGGCCATGCTCGTCGCGGGCGCGGTGCTCGGCGACATCCGGTCCAACATCCCGCTGCGTCCCGACCTGTCTCTGGGGCCGGACCTGCGCGACACCGGCCACGTCGTCATCGACTTCGGCGACGACGCGCTGACGCAGGGCCGCGCGCACCCGATGATCGACCCGACGCTGCGTCTCGAGCGGATCGCGACCGAGGCCGCCGACCCGACGTGCGGCGTGCTGCTCCTCGACCTCGTCCTCGGCCACGGCGCGCACGCGGACCCGGCGCCCGAGCTCGCCGACGCGATCCGCTCGGCCCGGGAGGTGGCTGCCGCGGCCGGCCGCGCACTGCCGGTCGTCGTGTCTCTCACTGCCACGCAGGGCGATCCGCAGGGAATGGCTCGCAGTGCTGACCTGCTCGTCTCCGCGGGCGCGGAGGTGCTCCTGTCGAACGCAGAAGCGACCCGTCGCGCCCTTCGCCTGCTCGGCCACGACGTGGCGGAAGCCGAGCACGCGACGCACGACACGGCATACGCGCCGGGTGGCCTGCGCGCGACGGACAGTGCCGAGCTGCTCGGCGGACTGCTCAGCCGTGACATCACGGTGGCGGCCGTGGGGGTCTCGCTGTTCGCGGATGCCCTTCGTGCCCAAGCGGTCTCGGTCATCGAGGCCGCGTGGCAGCCGCCGCTCTCCGGCACGGCACTCGGTCTCAGCCGGGTGATCGCAGACCCGCGTCGTGACGCGGCGAACGCCGAGGCGCTGCGGCGGATGCTCGCGGCCGGCGCCGACCTCGTCGACGTCCGTCCGGCCAGTGAGGCGCTCGGTCTCGAGCGGGGCACATTCCTGCACGCCGGCCCCCCGATCACCTTCGACCGGGCGTCCGGACCGCTCCGCGGGGCCCTCGTCGGCGCGATGCTCTTAGAGGGCCTCGCCACCACCGCCGAGGAGGCCGAGGCGAAGCTCGAGAAGGGTGACGGCATCACCCTCGAGCCCTGCCACCACCGCGACGCCGTGGGCCCGATGGCCGGCGTCATCAGCCCGTCGATGTGGCTCTACGAGCTGCGCGACGAGGTGCACGACAACACGTCGTGGTGCTCGCTCAACGAGGGCCTCGGCAAGGTGCTGCGCTACGGCGCCTACGGGCCCGAGGTCATCGACCGGCTGCACTGGATGAACACCGTGCTCGGCCCGATCCTCCAGCAGGCCGTGCGCGTGCGCGTCGACCGCGAGGGTGGCATCGACGTCAAGGCGATCATCGCGCAGATGCTCCAGATGGGCGACGAGGGCCACAACCGCAACCGCGCCGGCTCCCTCATGCTTCTCCGCGAGCTGCTGCCGACGATGATCACGGCCGACGCGAGCTCGAGCGACATCGCCGAGGCGGTGCGTTTCTCGGGCGCCAACGAGCACTTCTTCCTCAACCTCGGGATGCCGGCCTGCAAGCTGAGCACCCTTGCCGCGCATGGCATCCCGGGTTCGTCCGTCGTCACGACCATGGCCCGCAACGGCACCGACTTCGGCATCCGCGTCTCGGGCACGGGCGATGCCTGGTTCACGGGTCCGGCCAACACGCCCGAGGGGCTCTTCCTCGGCTCCTACGGCCCCGACGACGCCAACCCCGACATCGGCGACTCGGCGATCACCGAGACGGCTGGCATCGGCGGCTTCGCCATGGCGGCCGCGCCGGCGATCGTGCGCTTCGTCGGCGGCGACGTGCCGTTCGCGCTGCGAGCCACCCAGACGATGTACGAGATCACGGTGGGGGAGCACACCGCCTACCAGGTGCCGATCCTCGAGTTCCGCGGGACGCCGACGGGCATCGACGTCGTCGCCGTCGCGCGCACCGGGATCCTGCCGCAGATCAACACGGGCATGGCCGGACGCGTCGCCGGGACCGGCCAGGTCGGCGCCGGGCTCGTCACGCCGCCCGAGCAGTGCTTCACCCAGGCGCTCGCCGCGCTCGCGGAAGCGGTCGGCCACTGACACCAGGCGCTTTCGCCGGGGGAGAAAATCGGTGGGTCGGTGTCGGTGGCCCGACCTAGGGTGGTTAGGCCATGCGAGACTTCCCGCCCCACATCCGTTCCTACACCGACCGCGACGCCGAGGTGCCCGACACGCGTACCCCGCGAGCCCTCCTGTGGTGGATGGTCCGGCAGAACGGCGGCCTCTTCTTGGCGGGCCTGCTCGCGGCGCTGATCTGGATGGTCCCGCAGACCGTCGGGCCGTGGATGGTCGGCCGGGCGATCGACACCGGCATCGTGGCCGGCGACTCCGCGGCGACGACCCGCTGGGTGCTCGGCCTCGCCGCCGTGACGGTCTTCGGCGCCTGCAGCGGCATCGCGTACCACACCGTCATCGTCCGCGAGTGGCTCATCGCGCTCTACGGCACGACGAAGCTCGTGACACGCAAGGCACTCCAGCTCGGCCACGTGCTGACGCGGCGCACGCCCACCGGCGAGGTCCTCTCGGTCTCGGGCAGCGACGGCGACCAGTTCGGCGCGCTCATGGAGATCACGACGCGCGCCGTCTCGCAGCTCGCCGCCTACCTCGTCGTGGCCGGCATCGTCCTCAGCACCTCGGTGCGCATGGGTGTGCTCGTGCTCGTCGCGGCGCCGCTCCTCGTGCTGCTCGGCACGCCCCTCCTGCGGCCGATGCAGCGTTGGCAGGGTGTCGAGCGTTCCCGCAACTCCGAGCTGACGTCGATGGCGACCGACATCGTCGGTGGGCTGCGGATCCTGCGCGGCATCGGCGGCGAGGCGACCTTCGGGGGCAACTACGCCGACCAGTCCCAGCGCGTGCGGCAGTCCGGGGTTGCCGCGGGTCGCTGGCAGGCCGCGGTCGAGTCGGTCGGTGTCCTCCTCTCGGGCGCCTTCGTCGTAGGGCTCATGTGGCTCGGCACGCGCGAGGTCGCCCAGGGCCGCCTCACCGTCGGCCAGCTCGTCAGCTTCCTCGGCTACGGCCTCTTCCTGATCCAGCCGATGCGCACCTTCGTCGAGTTCGCCCAGAAGTGGACCCGGTCCGTCGTGTCGGCCCGCAAGGCGGTCGCCGTCCTGGGCCAACGGCCGCCGTGGGTGCACCCCGACGAGCCCGCCGCGCTGTCGAGAGACGGGCTCATCGTCGACGGCGAGTCGGGCGCGACCATCCGCCCCGGCATACTCACGATGGTCGTCTCGGCCGTGCCGGACGACTCTGCGGCGCTCGCCGACCGGCTCGGCCGTTACCTGCCGAGCGACGAGGGTGCCCTCGTCAGCGACGAGATCTCCGAGGAGCTCAAGGGCCGCGCTGCGCGCCGCGAGCGCTCCGCCCGTGCACGCGCGCGTGAGGAGCAGGCCCTCCGCGACGAGGAGCGCGCCCGCCAGCCGTGGGGCGTCACGGTCGGCGGTGTCGACCTCTCGCGGGTCGAGCTCGACGAGGTACGCCGTCACATCCTCGTCAGCGACACCTCGCCCCAGGTCTTCGCCGGCACCCTGCGCTCCGCCGTCGACCCGCTCGAACGGCTCACCCTCGAGGAGGCCGAGCGCGCCCTTCACACCGCGGCCGCCGACGACGTCTTCGACGCGCTGCCGGGGGGCTGGCAGGGCGAGCTGGAGGAACGCGGCCGTGGGCTCTCCGGTGGCCAGCGCCAGCGCCTCGTCCTCATGCGCGCGCTCGCCGCCGACCCGGACGTCCTCGTGCTCGTCGAGCCCACGTCCGCGGTCGACGCCCACACCGAGGCCCTCATCGCCGCCCGCCTCGGGCAGCACCGGGCCGGCCGCACGACGGTCGTCATGACCGCGTCGCCCCTGATGCTGCACCACGCCGACGAGATCATCCTGCTCGAGAACAGCACGGCCACCGCACGAGGACGCCACGCCGACCTGCTCGCCGACTCGCCCGCCTACCGCGCCGTCGTGGTGCGCGGCGAGGGTGACACGTCCGTCCTTGCCCATGTCTCGGAGGAGTCCCGATGAGCCGCGCCGACAGCTCGGTCACGACACCCGGTGCGATCGACGTCGACGGTGTCGCCGTCCGCCCGCGCACGTCGCTGCTGCCGCCCGAGCTCGCCGCCGAGTCCGCGCGCACGTGGGACGTCGCGACGCACGTGCCGGCCGTGCCGGAGGAGCTGCGACTGCCCGGGTCGGCGTCGGTGCGAGAGCGCCTGACGGCACTCCACCGCCGGCACCTGCTGCGTGAGCGGCGCGCCCAGGAGTTCGTCGCCGACACGATGAACGCCCGCACCGGCCTGCCCATCGCCGACACCCGCCGGGTGGTGCGCTTCATCGGCGGGCTGCTCTCGCGTGAACGCCGCCTCGTCCTGGCCGTCGTCCTGGCCAACGCGCTGGCCGCGACGGCCGGGCTGCTCGTCCCCCGCCTCCTCGGTGAGCTGGTGGACTCGACGGTCACCGACGTGCAGGCGGGGCGGGTCGAGGCGGCGCTCGCCGGCGCCAACGCCGCAGCGTTCGTCGTCGCGGGCCTCGTCGTGCTGCAGAGCGTCTTCACCCTCGCGGCGAAGACCTCCTCGGCCGTGCTCGGCCAGAGTGTCCTGGCCAGCGCCCGCGAGTACGTCGTGCGGGCGATCCTGCGGCTGCCCCTCTCCCGGGTCGAGAGCGCGAGCTCCGGCGACCTCGTCACGAGGGTCACGCGCGACGTCGGCACCATGAGCGAGAGCGTGCGCTGGGCCCTGCCCGAGTCCATCATCGCGAGCATCACCGTGGTGCTCACGCTCGTGGCGATGGTGAGCAACTCGCCGCTGCTCGCACTCCCGTCGATCGTGCTCATGTCGCTGGCGCTGATTCAGGTGCGCCGCTACCTCGACCGCGCGCCGAAGGGCTACCTCACCGAGGGCGGCACGTACTCCCGCATCAACACGACGCTCACCGAGACCGTCGAGGGCGCGCGCACCGTCGAGGCGCTCGGGCTCAGCGGCCACCGGCTGCGACGTGGCGACGACGACATCGAGGTGTCGGGCCAGGCCGAGCGCTACACCATGACGCTGCGCAACCTGCTCTTCGCCGTCATGGACGTCGCGTTCAGCCTGCCTCGCGTGCTCGTCCTGCTCCTCGGCGCCGTCGGGTACGCCCAGGGCTGGGCGACGCTCGGGCAGATCACGACGGCGATCCTCTACACGGAGGCACTGTGGGGACCGTTCGAGATGCTCGTCCACACGGTCGACCGCGTGCAGGTCGGCATCGCGTCGACGACGCGCCTGCTGGGCATCGCGACGGTCCCGGCCGACCGCGTGGCCGGTGACGCCCAGCCGTCCGGGCGCGAGCTCGCCGGCAGCGACCTGCGCTACGCCTACCGGGCCGACCACGACGTGCTGCACGGCATCGACCTGAGCCTCAACACCGGTGAGCGGCTCGCGATCGTCGGCCCCAGTGGCTCCGGCAAGTCGACCCTCGGCCGGCTCCTGTCCGGCATCCACGGTCCGCGCACCGGGTCCGTCACGGTCGGCGGCGTCGAGCTGACGTCGCTGCCGCTCGACCAGCTGCGCACCGAGGTGGCCCTCGTGACGCAGGAGCACCACGTCTTCATCGGCTCGGTGCGCGACAACGTCGTGCTTGCCCGCGAGGGGTCCACCGACGAGCAGGTGCGCGAGGCGCTGCGGGCGGTCGACGCCCTGGACTGGGTGGAGCGGCTGCCCGACGGCCTCGACACCAGGCTCGGCTCGGGCCAGCAGGCGCTGACTCCGGGGCGTGCGCAGCAGATCGCCCTCGCCCGTCTCATCCTCGCCGACCCGCACACCATCGTGCTCGACGAGGCGACCTCGCTCATCGACCCACGCACGGCACGTCACCTCGAGGGCTCGATGAACGCGCTGCTCACCGGCCGCACGGTCATCGCGATCGCGCACCGGCTGCACACGGCCCACGACGCCGACCGCATCGCGGTCGTCATCGACGGCCGGGTCGCCGAGCTCGGCAGCCACGACGAGCTCGTGGAGCGCGACGGCGAGTACGCCTCCCTCTGGCGGGCCTGGACCTCCTGACCGGGCTCGACGGGCCCCCGACCTCATGTGAAGGTGGGCACATGAGCACTGACACGTCCGCACAGCAGCAGCGCACGGCATACCTCCTCGTCGGGGGCGGGCTCGCCGTGGCGAAGGCGATCGAAGGCATCCGTGAGAGCGACCGCGACGGCGCGGTCGTCGTCGTGGCCGAGGAGGACCGGTTGCCCTACGAGCGGCCCCCGCTGTCGAAGGCCGTGCTCAAGGGTGAGGAACCGATGGACACCGTGTTCACGCACGACCGCGACTGGTACTCCGAGCAGGGCGTCCACCTGCGCCTCGGCAGCCCGGCGACATCGCTGGACGCCGCGAAGCGCGAGCTGACCGTCGGCGACGGCGACGTCATCGCCTACGACCGGCTGCTCCTCGCGACCGGGTCGTCGCCCCGGACCCTCCAGGTGCCCGGCGCCGATCTCGACGGGGTGCTCTACCTGCGTCAGATGCAGGAGTCCGAGGCCCTCAAGCAGCGGCTTACCGACGGCGCCCGCATCGTCATCGTCGGCGCGGGCTGGATCGGCCTCGAGGTCGCAGCCGCCGCACGCGAGGCCGGCAGCGCGGTGACCATCATCGAGCCGCAGGCCGCGCCGCTGCTCGGCGTCATGGGTGAGCAGGTCGGTGGCTGGTTCGCCGACCTGCACCGCTCTCACGGCGTGGAGTTCCGCTTCGGCGACGGTGTCGAGCGCATCGAGGGTGACTCGTCGGTGACCGGCGTCGTCACCACGTCGGGCGACACCCTCGCGGCCGACGCGGTGGTCGTCGGCGTCGGCATCACGCCGAACACCGGGCTCGCCGAGGGCGCCGGGATCACCACCGACAACGGCATCGTCACCGACCCGGCCCTGCGCACGTCAGCGGACGGGGTCTGGGCTGCCGGCGACGTCGCGAACTGGCGCAGCACCACCCTGGACACGAACGTCCGCGTCGAGCACTGGGCCAACGCCAACGACGGTGGGCTGGCCGCGGGCCGGTCGATGGCGGGGCAGGACGTCACCTACGACCCCATCCCGTTCTTCTTCTCCGACCAGTACGACATCGGACTCGAGTACGCGGGCTACGTGCCCCGCGGCAGCAATGCCGAGGTGGTGCTGCGCGGAGACCCGTCCGGCAACGAGTTCATGGCGTTCTGGGTCGTGCCCGACGGCAACGGCGTCCGCGTCCTGGCCGGGATGCACGTCAACGTCTGGGACACCATCGACGACGTCCAGCGACTGGTGCGCGACCGCACGGTGGTCGACCGCGCCCGGCTCTCCGACCCCGACGTGGCGCTCTCCGACCTCGCTTGACAGGGGCGTCCGGCGATCGCGCCACCCGAACCAGACGCGTACCACGACGCCGAATGCCGTCATGTCCCTTTTCGTCTCGCGGCGCCGGGTTGTCTCCTACGCTCTGTCCGTGGCAGAGCCACACATCTCGGGGTCACGGCACAGGAGTGAGGACGATGGAGGCTGCACGACAGACGGGTGACCGTCGGGCCGTCACGGCGCCCTTCGTCAGTCCCATCGCACAGGTGACGTACGTCTTCTCCGAGTACTCCCACGGCACCGGTAACGCCATGTCGACGAAGATCAACGCGCAGGCCCGTGCGCATGAGGCACTCGGCGGGCGGACGTACGTCGTCGTCAGCGACCGGCGTGAGCACGACTACGACGAGGGCACTCTCGTCCGGTACGCGTCGTCGAGGTCGACGAGGCGCGAGTGGTTCACCGATCTCGAACGGCGCGTCGACGCTGCCTGCGGCCTGGCGTTCGGCCGTCGCCCCCTCATCGCCCGCTTCCACCGTGACGCGCTCGACGCCGTGCCGCCCGACGCCCAGGCGCTCGTCGTCTACAACTACGCCGGGGCCCTCACCGGTCGGCTGAACCGCCGCTTCGGCGGCAAGGTCGTCCTGCACCTCGGCAACGAGGTGTTCCGGTCGTGGCGCCCCGCCGAGATCCGGCGGGTCATCGCGCGCACGCACGTCACCGTCACGGTCAGCGAGTACCTCGCCCGCTCCATCGTCGACCGCATCGGGTTCCGGCCCGACAACCTGCACGTCCTGCGCAACGGAGTCGACTCAGAGACGTTCCGTCCTGCCGCCCGCGCGACAGAGGGCCCGCCGACAATCCTCTTCGTCGGAAACGTCGTGCCCCACAAGGGCGCCCACAACCTGGTCGCGGCGGCGCACGCGCTCGCTCGGCGAACTCAAGCGTTCCGGGTGCGCATCGTCGGGTCGGCGGGCCTGCGACCGGCCGATGGGCTCTCCGACTACGAACGCGAGCTGCGCCGTGCGGCCGCGCCGCTCGGCGACCTCGTCGAGTTCACGCCGTTCGTCGACCGGCGTGCTCTGCCCGAGGTCTACGGAGCGGCCGACATCTTCTGCATGCCCGTCGAGTGGCAGGAGCCCGCGGGACAGGTCGTCACCGAGGCGATGGCCTCGGGGCTGCCGGTCGTGTCGGCCCGCAGCGGCGGCATACCGGAGTACCTCGGGCCCGACGGCGTCTACGTCGACCCGCACGACACGGAGCGGCTCGCCGATGCGCTCCACACGCTCGTGACACAGCCGGACGAGCGCCTCCGCCGTGGGCAGGCCCTGCGGAACCGTGCGGAGTCCCTGACCTGGGAGGGCAACGTCCAGCGCCTCATGGGTCTCGTGGCGGACTGAGGCCGTGGCACGGGCCACCGGGCCGGGGGTGGCAGGATGTTCCCCGTGACGGCACAGATCCTCGACGGCAAGAGCACTCTCAAGGCGATCAAGGTCGAGCTGACCCAGCGGGTCGCACGGCTGCGCGAGCAGGGCGTCGTCCCGGGGCTCGGTACCGTGCTCGTCGGTGACGACCCCGGCAGCCACTGGTACGTCAACGCCAAGCACAAGGACTGCGCCGAGATCGGCATCACGAGCCTGCGACGCGACCTGCCCGCCACGGCGACCCAGGCCGAGGTCGAGGCCGTCATCGACGAGCTCAACGCCGACCCCGCCTGCACCGGGTTCCTCGTGCAGCAGCCGACCGGCCTCGACGAGATGGCGCTGCTCTCGCGCGTCGACCCCGCCAAGGACGTCGACGGTCTGCACCCGACGAACCTCGGCTGGCTCGTCCTCGGCAAGCGCGCGCCGCTGCCCTGCACGCCGATGGGCTGCATCGAGCTGCTGCGTCGCCACGACGTGCCGATCGCCGGCGCCAAGGTGGTCGTCGTCGGCCGCGGCCTGACGGTGGGGCGGCCTCTCGGGCTGATCCTCACGCGCAAGAGCGAGAACGCCACGGTCACGCTCTGCCACACCGGCACGAAGGACCTCGCGGCCGAGGTGCGCCAGGCCGACATCGTCATCGCCGCCGCCGGAGTCCCCGGCATCGTCACCAAGGACATGGTCAAGCCCGGCGCCGCCGTGCTCGACGTCGGCGTCAGCCGCCTCGACGGCCGGATCGCCGGCGACGTCGCACCCGACGTCGCCGAGGTCGCCGGCTGGGTCAGCCCCAACCCCGGCGGCGTCGGTCCGATGACGCGCGCCCTGCTGCTGACCAACATCGTCCAAGCCGCCGAGTCTGCCGCCGAATCTGCCGAGTCCGTCGCCTCCGCGGCTGCGACCGGTTCCTGAGCAGCCTCGATGCAGTGGCGAGGTAGCGGCTTCGTCGTCCTCAGCTGGTGGTACCTCGTCGCCGGCATGGCGGCCGTCGGGGTGCTCGTCATCGCCTTCCTCGACGTCCGCTGGGGCGGGCGCATCGTCGCGGCGGCCTTCTTCATCGGCGCCGTGATCAGGCTCGTCGCCCGCCCCTCCCGCAAGGCGGGTGGCCTCAACGTGCGCTCCCGGGCCCTCGACGTCCTCATCCTGCTGACCCTCGGGCTCGGGGTGCTCATCGCATCGGCGACGGTCAACGTGCGCGCCGACGTGGCCGACCGCCCGGCGGTCGGCAGCGCCGACCGGTGAGCTGACGGCCGTGCCGACCGGGTCGAGCGGAGCGCGCGAAGGCGGTGCGGCGTTGGACGGCGCCCACTTCGACCACGTCCTGCTGACCCGCTTCAGCGCGGCGTTCTCGGCGGCGGTCCCCGCCCAGGAGGACTGGCTGCGCTACCGCCTCGGCTTCTTCGTCGACGCCTGCTGGTCGTCGGTGCGCGCCCAGCGTGGCGCCGACTTCACCTGGCTCGTCCTGTTCGACGACCGCTGCCCGGACGACTTCCGCGCGGACGTCGAGGCGCTCGCCGAGGGCACCTTCACGCCGGTCTGGTCGCACGAGCCCTGGTCGCCCGCGATCTTCGGCCGGGCCGTCGACGACCTCAGGTCGCGCGGCGGCGCCCCGGCGCCCTGGCTGCTCACGACCCGCCTCGACAGCGACGACGGCATCGCCCGGGACTTCATGGCCGCGGTGCAGCAGGAGTTCACGCCGACCGACGGGCTCTTCGTCGACTTCCCGCGCGGCGTGCAGATCGACCGCAGCGGCGGGACGTACCTCTACGACCAGCTCTCGAGCCCGTTCCTCACCCTCGTGGAGAGGCGGCGCCCGGGCACTCCGCCGCGCACGGTGTACATGGCCAGGCACGCCCGCGCCCGTGAGTGGGGGCCGCTGCGCGAGGTGAGCGCGCCACCCATGTGGGTGCAGGTCATCCACGGCACCAACCTGCTCAACATGACGGTCGGCGCGCGCGTGTCGCCGCGGGTCGTCAACGAACGGTTCGACCTCGAGCTCGTCTACACCCGCGACGTGCCCGCGGTCCGGCTGCTCCGCGAGAAGCTCACCCACCGCTTACGCCTGGTGCGCCTCTGGTGGCGGCACCCGGGCGAGGTGACGAAGTGGGCCGAGGCGAAGTTCTGGCGCGTGCGGGGCACGCACGTCCGGCCGCGCAGCAGCACACCCAACCTCACCGAGGCCCTCAAGGCCCGTGCCGAACGTCTCGGCCGGCGTCGCTGACCGGACCGGGCCGCCCGTGGGCAAGGGCGCCGACCACCACGCGGTGACCGGCGCCCTCGACGTCAGGCTGAGGCCGTCAGATCAGGCCGAGACCCTTGACGGCGTCGCGCTCCTCGGCGAGCTCCTTGACGGACGCGTCGATCCTGCCCCGCGAGAACTCGTCGATCTCGAGACCCTGCACGATGCTCCAGGCGCCGTCCTTGACCGTGACGGGGAAGGAGCTGATGAGGCCCTCCTCGACGCCGTAGGAGCCGTCGGAACGCACGGCCATCGAGACCCAGTCGCCGTCGGGCGTGCCCTGCACCCACGTGCGCGCGTGGTCGATGGTCGCCGACGCGGCCGACGCGGCCGAGCTCGCGCCCCGCGCCTCGATGATGGCGGCGCCGCGCTTGGCGACGGTCGGGATGAAGGTGTTCGCGAGCCACTCCTGGTCGCCGACGGCCTCGGCGGCGTTGCGGCCACCGACCTCGGCGTGGAACAGGTCGGGGTACTGCGTCGCGGAGTGGTTGCCCCAGATCGTCATCCTGCGGACCTCGGTGACCGGCACGCCGAGCTTGGCGGCGAGCTGGCTGATCGCGCGGTTGTGGTCGAGCCGCGTGAGCGCCGAGAAGCGCTCGGTCGGGATGTCGGGGGCGTTGCTCATCGCGATGAGGGCGTTGGTGTTGGCCGGGTTGCCGGTCACGGTGACATGGATGTCGTCGGCGGCGACTGCGTTGAGCGCCTTGCCCTGCGGGGCGAAGATGCCGCCGTTGGCCTCGAGGAGGTCGCCGCGCTCCATGCCCGGGCCGCGGGGGCGGGCGCCGACGAGCAGTGCGTGGTTGACGCCGTCGAACACCTTCGTCGCGTCGTCACCGATCTCGACCTTGGCGAGTGTCGGGAAGGCACAGTCGTCGAGCTCCATGACGACGCCCTCGAGCGACTTGAGCGCGGGGGTGATCTCGAGGAGGCGCAGCTCCACGGGGGTGTCGGGCCCGAGCAGCGCGCCGCTCGCGATGCGGAACAGGAGGCTGTAGCCGATCTGGCCGGCGGCGCCGGTGACGGCGACCTTGACGGGTGTAGTGCTCACGGGATGGCCCTTCACATCGGTGTGGCGCTGGACGCTCCGACGCTATCAGTGCGTGTGTGCAGGGCCGGGGGGTGCCCGTGCTCGCATCGCGGATCCCGCACGCCTCGTCCGGCTGGGTGACGACGATCACGCCCGATGACCGCGAGCCGGACGCCAGAACCCCTGTCGCGCAGGGGGACTCGATGGCTCGCGTCAGGCCGTGAGCGCGAGGGAGCTCAGCGCGACGAGCCAGCTGACGAAGCTGCCGACGAGGAAGTACTCGGTGACGTCGTCGATGCCGGCTGGGCCACCGGAGTACGACGCGGCCTGCGTCGGGTCGGCCGGGTCGCCCGTGGCGCTGCGCGCCGCGGCCTGGATCTCGGGAAACCGCAGCAGCCCCTTCGCGGCGATGACGAGGCCGGCGGCCCCGAACTCGCCCGCGAGCCCGAGGCCGAGGATGACGATGCGCTCCATGGGGCCGAGGAGCCGGCCACCCTTGAGGCGGTCGGCCGGCTGCCCGGAGACGGGGGGAGCGGCCCGCCCGGTGAGCGACGCGGCTGCTGCTGCCGCGGCGTTGGCTGCCGTCACGTCGGATGGCCGCAGAGCTCCGATGGCGAGCAGCACGAGGCGCACGATGGTGTTGGCCGTCGCGACGTTGAACAGGACGAGCCCGACGAGGAGCAGGACCCGCCCGGGTGGCAGGCCGCCGTTGCCGGGCAGGTCGGCCCACGCGAGCCACGTCGCGAGCGGACCGCCTGCGGGGCTTGCGGCGCCCGAGAAGGCGAGGAGCCCGACCACCAGGGTGGCGAACGCGGTGAGCGGCGCGAGCGCCAGGCGCCCGGTCTGCTGCGTGTGGCGGGCCAGCTCGGCCCAGAGGGTGCCGACCGCGGCCGCGACGACCAGTGCGACGACGTCCACGGCGGTGTGCAGACCGGCGAGAAGCCCGACGGCAAGGATCACCACCGGTGTGGCGACGTGGCCCACCACCCGACCCGGCCGCCACGACGTCGAGCGCACGACGTCGCCGACGCCGATGCCGACGAGGGCGATCGAGAGCCACGTCACGGCAGGCCCCCGAGCGCCGTCATGGCCTCGAGCGCGACGCCGATGCCGTCGCGGCGGACACGCTGCGACACCGCGGACGGGCTGATGCCGACGCGGTCGGCGAGGTCGTGCTGGGCCTGGCCGTGCATGAGTCCTCCGAGGATCTCGCGAGAGGTGGTCGACAGCGAGCCAACCATGAAGTCCAGACAGTCGAGGGCGGCCTGCACGGCGGCGACCTGCCCCGGCGGCTCGTCCGGGGCGACGTATGCCGTCCGCGACGTCCGGGTCTGCGCGCGGTCCGCGCGGTCCTCCGCCAGGACGATCGCGTCGCGGGCTGCCCAGTAGCCCGGACCGTCGTGGATGCCACGCTCGGGATCGAGCGTGGCGACCTCGCCGCGACCGAGGCCGAAGCGCACGTCGGCCCGGGGGTGCAGCCCGGCACGGATCAGGAAGCTGGCCTGGGCTGCCGCGCCGAGCGTGGGGTAGACACCCTGGAACTCGTCTCCGAGGGTGATGACGGCCGGGTCGTCTACCGGCACCGCGGAGTTGACCTGCTCGAGGGCCTCCTCGAGAAGGTCGTGCAGGGCTTGGCGGTCCCGGTGCGTGCGGGAATCCACGATGTCTCCGATGAGCACCACCGGTGAAGATCTGCTCTTCAGATCTGGCATGTGAAGATCATAACTTCTTTTGATCCGGATGAAGTTGTGGGCTGCATCCCGGGATGAGCAGACCATGCCGTGGACGGTGGACGGTCACGGTGTCGACCGTTGCCGCGCTGCGCGCCCAGCTGGACCGCGCGCGGTGGAAGACGCCCACCACCTCGTAGTCACGGTGGAGGTCCAACCCGACCGTGTCGAGCACCCCGGCGGGAAGGGCTCGAGGTGCATCCTCGGCGACGAAGAGCAGTGCACCTCGCATGCCGCACCGGTCGTGCTCGATGGCGAGTCGCGCCGCCGACTCACTGCCGGGGTATCCGCCGAGGATCCAGGCCTGCCCGACGGGACGCGCGCCGAGCAGGAAGATCGAGCCGGGCGAGTCCCCGGTGAGGTCCAGCACGCGAGTACGCGCGTCGACGCCCAGGCGCTTGGCGAGGGCCGCCAGCTCCGCCACGCGCTGGTGGTCGGCCGGCGTGAGGCGGACCGTGCCGGATCCCACCTGCGTGGGCGTCGTGGCCGTACGCAGCGGTTGGTAGCGGTAGGGCGCGACGGCCGTCGCCACGAGCATCGCGGTCAGCAGGGTGAGCGTGGCGGCCACCGGTACCGTCCAGAGCGCCGGGGCGGACGGAGCGGACGAGGCGCCCGAGTGACGCAGCAGCAGCACGCAGAGCGCCACGACCCAGAAGGAGCCGGCGCGTCCCTGGGCGGTCCAGAGGTTGAGGTTCGTGCCCAGGGCATAGGCCGGCGGCAGCAGGATGAGCACTCCCACGAGCACGGGCCCGAGGTGACGCGGCTCAGGGCGGTCCGAGACCGTGTGAGTGCCGGTGACCTCGGATGGGCGTGCCCGGACGAGTGACGCGACCATGACGGTGACGAGGCCGGCGCCACACGCAGCGAGGATCGTCGCGGCTCCGGCGGTGGCTGTGACGGACATGCCGCCACCGGCGCGGTCCCACTGCTCGATCGCGCCGACCGCGATGGCTGCAAGCCCCAGCACCAGGGCGGCCACGAACCCGCTGCCGAGGGCCGCACCGGCGGCCCGACGCACCCGAACCCGGCTCGCGCGGTCCGCGAGGTGGAACACGCCGGTCGCCACCACACCGGCCGCGAGGATCACGAGCAATGCCGTTCCTCGCAGCGGGAAGGCATCCCAGCGGACGAGGTCGTCATGTCCGCCCAGCGCCGTGGAGGTGGCCAGCCCGTTGGACAGGACGTCGATGATCCCGGTCGGGCTCACCCGGCCAAGGAGCAGGGCCAGGATGGCGGACGCGACGGCAGCGACGATCGTGGCCCAGGCGCGGCGCCGCCAGGCCCCGGGCAGGGCGAGCGCCGCGGCCAGCACGATGGCGGCGAGCAGGGCAGCCGTCGTCGGCTTCGCCAGGAACGTGACCCATCCGCCGACGCCGACGAGGGCCGCTCCGACAGTGCCTGCCGAGCCGGCACGGGTGACAGCCAGCACGAGGCCGGTCGCCGTCAGGGACAGCCCCTGCAGAGCGAGCGTGTTGTAGCTCGGGGTCGAGGGCATCTGGGCGATCGTCGTCAGGGCAGTCGCGCCCAGCCCGAGGCTTGCGGCACCGCGGAGTGCCGGTGGCAGGGTGCGCTGGCCGACGAGGGCACGAGTACCGAGCGCCACCCAGGCCAGCGACCCGATCGCGACGACCGACAGCAGCAGGCCGGCCCAGCGGAGCAGCACGACGTCGCCGCCCACGAGGACGTAGAGGGGATGGTAGGCGTAGCCGAAGAGCAGGATGGTCGACCGGTCGTCGCCGGGGTGGGCGATGGCGTTGAGGTACAAGCCCTCGTCGGTGCGGTCGAAACCCCGGGTGGCCAGCCAGGCGGAGGTGCCGATGGCGGCGAGAGCTGCCGCTCCCAGTCCGGTCGACGCCACGGCCGTGTGGCCGTGGCGGTCAGCCGTCCTGTCCGTCCTCGGAGCCGACGTCAACTGTCGAGAACCGGTCGTCCCTGCTCGTCCACGGCAGCGTTGGAGACGGTGTCGGTGGAGCCGCTGATGTCGAGGTGCTCCCGCTCCTCGCCGGTGATCCACGCGTACGTGGCGCCGGCGATGAGGCCGCCGACGATCGGCGCGACCCAGAAGGCCCACAGCTGGCCCACCGCGTCGTTGCCGTTGAAGAACGCGACGGCCGTGGACCGGGCCGGGTTGATCGACGCGTTGCTGATCGGGATGGCGACGAGGTGCGCGAGCAGCAGGCCGAAGCCGATCGCGAGGGGCGCGAAGCCCTTCGGGGCGTCGTCCTTCGTCGCGCCGAGGATGATGTAGACGAAGAACGCCGTCACGAGCGCCTCGACGACGAGAACGCCGCCGAGCCCGAAACCGCCGGGCGAGTGCGTGCCGTAGCCGTTGGCCGCGAGGTTGCCGGTCGTCGCGAGGCCCTTGGAGGACACGAGGCCGGCGAGCGCGCCGCCGGCCAGCAGGCCGCCGACGAGCTGGGCACCGACGTAGGCCGGCACCTCACGCCACTGGAAGCGCTTCGCGACCGCGATGCCGATCGTCACCGCCGGGTTGAAGTGCGCCCCTGAGACGTGGCCGACGGCGTACGCCATGGTCGTGACGGCGAGGCCGAAGGCGATCGCGACGCCGAGGTGGCCGATGCCGACCTGCACGGGCGCCGAGTCGGACAGGGCCCGGACGAGGAACTTCGCGTTGAAGATCGCCGAGCCGCACCCGATGAAGACGAGCCAGAAGGTGCCGAGGGCCTCGACCGCGAGCCGTGAGCTCAGCTTGGGGGTGTACATCGGGCTCCTCCAGCATGACGTCGACGTCGGGCCACCCGGGAGACTCCCGGTGCTCGCAGCGTAGTCGAACAGCACCCGGCGGACAGGGCAGGAGAGGCGCGCGCCGGGCGGCAGTCAGCGCCCGGCGAGATGCGCTCGGAGGCCGTCGCGCCAGTCGCCGATCGGCTCGATGCCGGCGGCGGTCAGGCTGTCGTGCGAGAGGACCCCGTATGCCGGCCGGCGGGCTGGGCGCGGAAAGCCGGCCGTCGTCGCGGGTGCGATCCGGTCTGGGTCCAGGCCCGACAGCTCGAACGTGGCACGGGCCAGGCCGTACCAGGTCGTGCGGCCGGCCGCGGTGCCGTGGAAGATGCCGGCGGGCAGGCCCGCGTCGAGGAGGCGCACCAGCAGCGCCGAGACCTCGACGGTCGAGGTGGGCTGGCCGACCTGGTCGTCGACGACCGAGAGGGTGTCGCGCTCGCTTGCCAGCCGCAGCATCGTCGCGACGAAGTTCGGCCCGCCGGACCCGTAGAGCCAGGCCGTGCGGACGACGACGCCGTCGGGGCACTGGGCTCGGACGGCCCACTCACCCGCGGCCTTGGTGCGGCCGTAGGCCGAGCACGGCGCGACGGGGTGGTCGGCGGCATACGGGGTCGTGGCGGTGCCGTCGAAGACGTAGTCGGTGGAGAGCTGGACGAGGCGCGCCCCCGCGCGGGCGACCGCCCGGGCGAGGTTCGCGGCGCCCACGGCGTTGACCGAGAAGGCCTGTGCCTCGTGCGTCTCCGCGTCGTCGACCGCGGTCCACGCGGCCGCGTTGACCACAACGTCGTGCCCGGCGACCCCGGCGAGGCACTCGGCCGCGTCGGTGACGTCGAGATCGGGCCGGCCCAGGGCGGTGACCGCGTGGCCGGCGGCTCGCAGCGCCGGCACGAGGTCGTGCGCGAGCATGCCGGAGGCTCCCGTGACGAGCACGCGGAGCGCGCCACCACCGTCGGTCATCGGCCCAGCCGGGCGTACGTCCGCTCGGCCTCGACCTTCGCGTCGGCCCACCACTCGCGATGGGTGGCGTACCACTCGACCGTCGCGGCAAGACCCGCGTGCAGGTCGGCGTAGCGCGGGCGCCAGTCCGTCTCGCGGCGCAGCTTCGTCGCGTCGATGGCGTAACGCAGGTCGTGGCCGGGGCGGTCGTCGACGTGGTCGAACCAGTCGGCGGGTCGGCCCATGATCTCGAGGAGCGTCGCGACGACCTCGAGGTTGTTGCGCTCGCCGTCGGCACCGATGAGGTAGGTCTCGCCGAGGCGGCCCTGCTCGAGGACGGCGATGACCGCGTCGTTGTGGTCGTCGACGTGGATCCAGTCACGCACGTTGAGGCCGGAACCGTAGACCTTGGGCCGGATGCCGTCGAGGATGTTCGTGATCTGGCGCGGGATGAACTTCTCGACGTGCTGGTGTGGGCCGTAGTTGTTCGAGCAGTTCGAGATGGTGGCCCTGATGCCGAACGACCGGATCCAGGCGCGGACGAGCAGGTCGGCGCCTGCCTTCGTCGCCGAGTAGGGGGACGACGGATTGACGGGGGTCCGCTCGGTGAAGCGTTCGTGGTCGTCGAGCTTGAGGTCGCCGTAGACCTCGTCGGTCGAGATGTGGTGCAGGCGCTTCTCGTGGCGGCGGATCGCCTCGAGCAGCGTGAAGGTGCCGACGACGTTGCTCTCCACGAACGGCCACGGGCTCTCGAGGGAGTTGTCGTTGTGCGACTCTGCGGCGAAGTGGACGACGACGTCGTGCTCGGAGACGAGGTCGTCGACGACGGCCGCGTCGGCGACGGACCCCTCCACGAGGCGCACCGACCCGTCGCCGCCGAGGTCCGCGAGGACCGGCGCGAGCGAGCGGGGGTTGGCGGCGTAGGTCATCGCGTCGAGCACGGTCAGCGACCAGCTGGGCCGGGTCTCGCGGGCGCGCAGCACGAAGTTCGAGCCGATGAACCCGGCTCCGCCGGTGACGAGCACGCGCATGGGGTGAGGTTAGCCTCCGCCTCGGCGCCGGGCCGGGAGTTCGGCCGGCGCCGCCACCCGCGGCGGCTCAGCCCTCGGTCGTCGTGGTCTCGGCGGCAGGCGTCGTCCCGGGCAGCGAGCCGTCCGCCGGCAGGGCCGACACGTCGCCGCCGAGGGCGGCGAAGACCGTGCGCGCCCAGAGACGGCCGCCCTTCGAGTTGACACTCGGCGGGTCGACGACCGAGACGAACCGGTTGGGGTCGCCGGCGGCCGAGAACGCGGCTGCGACGTCGACGGTCGGCACGCCGTTCGTGGCCGCCCACTCCTCGGCGGCGACACGCACCGGGCCGATGGCATCGTCGCGGTCCTGGGCCTGGAGGACGAGGAGGACGGGGACCGTGGGCCACTTGGCGCGTAGGGCGGCATACGTGCTCTTGAGCGCGGCGGGCATCGTCGAGGCGGTGTTGTCGCGTCCGTAGCTCATGAGCACGACGTCGGGGCGCGCGGGAACGAGGAAGTCGAGCCTTCGGGCCGCATAGGCCGCGCCGACATCGCGGCGGCTGCCGTTCCACACCGTGGCCTGGGGCCCGGTCGTGCCGTAGGCGACGGCGGCGTCGTAGCGCGTGGGGTCGGACTCGTTGAGGTTGCGCAGCTTGACCTGGTGAGTGTCGCTGAGCAGCTTCGCCATGACCTGGACCCACTCGCCGTCCTCGTCGCCCGTGCCGTCACCCAGCACCGCGATCGTGAGGTCGCGCCCCGACCCGACGAGGCCCGCGGCCTGGGCGGCCAGCGCCGTGGCCGCCGGCGTGGTGCCCGACGCGGTCGTCGTGCCGGGGACCGGGGTGCCGGAGCTCGACGTGTGCGCGCCGGCCGAGGGCGGCAGCTCGGGGGTGCCGTCGGGGCCGCCGCCGGTCAGCGAGACGACCGCGACGACGACGGAGACGTTGACCAGGAGGATCACGAGGCCCAGGAGCGCACTCTTCGTCCTGGACCGTCGCATGGGGCAATTGTGCAATAGCAGGACACTGTTCACCCAAACGTGCGGGGGCCGCCCGGCGCGCCGTGGGCTAGATTGGCGCCCGGCCGGCGGTCGCCCGGGAGGCCTCCCGGACCGCGCCCGACGAGACAGGACTGCGAGAGCGATGCCGACGGCGACTCCCGGACGGGACCTGCGCAAGGCGCTCTGGCACCTGCGCCGCGGCGGCCTCCCGCAGCTGCGCACGTTCCTCTCCCGCCGGTCCATCCGCCGTGGGCAGGTGCGCGGCAACGCGTTCGACCCGGCGGCGTTCGAGCCGTGGCCGACGCCGGACCGCCCCCCTAGCCGCCCGGGTCTGCGGGTCGGCGTCATCCTCGACGACTTCAGCCGGACGGCGTTCGCCCCCGAGTGGGACCAGGTCGTGCTGCGCCCCTCGACGTGGCGCGAGCAGGTGGCGGGCGGGCTCGACCTGCTCTTCGTCGAGTCGGCGTGGCACGGCAACTCGGACGCCTGGCAGTACGCCCTCACGGGCCCCTCCGCGCCGCGCGCCGACCTCGTCGAGCTCGTGGAGTGGTGCCGCGATGCCGGCGTGCCGACGGTCTTCTGGAACAAGGAGGACCCGAGCCACTACGCCGACTTCCTCGAGACCGCCCGGCTCTTCGACCACGTGCGCACGACCGACAGCGACCGTGTGCCCGACTACTGCCGCGACCTCGGCCACGACCGCGTCGGCGTGCTGGCGTTCGCCGCGCAGCCGGCGATCCACAACCCCGTGCGGCCGACCGTCGGGCACCAGGCGCGCGACATCGCGTTCGCCGGGATGTACTTCGCGCACCGCCACCCGGAGCGGCGTGAGCAGATGGACCTGCTCCTCGGCGCAGCCGCGCGGGTCTCCCGGCGTATGCCGTACGGCCTGGAGATCTTCTCGCGCTACCTCGGCGGCGACGCGCGGTACCAGTTCCCCGGCGAGCTGGGGGAGCGGGTGGTGGGGTCGCTCACGTACGCCCAGATGCTCACTGCATACCGCGCGTACAAGGTGTTCCTCAACGTCAACAGCGTCGTCGGCAGCCCGAGCATGTGCGCCCGGCGCATCTTCGAGATCACGGCGTGCGGCACGCCCGTCGTGTCGACCCCGAGCCCCGCGATCAGCGCGTTCTTCCCGTCCGACGAGGTGCCGCAGGTCGGCGAGGCGCAGGAGGCCGAGTGGACGTTGCGGGCGCTCGTCAACAGCCCGGAGCTGCGCGACAGGATGGTCCACTCGGCGCAGCGGAGGATCTGGCGCGGCCACACCTACGCCCACCGCGTCGATGACGTGCTCGGAGGCGTCGGGCTGGGGGCCCACGTCGTGCGACCCCGCCCGGTGTCGGCGCTCGTGTCGTCGAACCGGCCCGGTCAGCTCGAGCACGTCGTGCGAACCGTCGCGGCGCAGCAGGACGTCGACGTCGAGCTCGTCCTGCTCACCCACGGGTTCGAGGCGCCCGCCGGTCTGGCGGGGCTGGCGCGTGAGCTGGGGCTGGAGTCGTTCCGGACGCTCACGGCGCCGTCCGACACGAGCCTCGGCGCCTGTCTCAACCTCCTCGTCGGAGCCGCGGAGGGCGACGTCGTCGCGAAGATGGACGACGACGACGTCTACAGCGCGCACTACCTGCGCGACCAGCTCGACGCGCTCGGCTACTCCGGGGCCGACGTCGTCGGCAAGCAGGCCCACCACATGTACCTCGAGGCCCAGGACGTCACGGTCGTGCGCTTCCCGGAGCGTGAGCACCAGTTCACCGACTTCGTCATGGGGCCGACGATGATGACCTCTCGGGAGGTGGCGCGGGCCCACCCGTTCGAGGACGTCGCACGCGGTGAGGACACCGCCTTCCTGCGCCGGGTGGTCGGCGGCGGGCTTCAGGTTTATTCGTGCGATAGGTTCGGGTTCGTCCAGATTCGGTCCTCCACCCGGGCGCACACCTGGGAGGCATCGTCAGCGGAGCTGCTGGCCAACTCCCGTGTCGTCGCGTACGGACGGGCGGTGGACCACGTCATCTTCTGAAGGGGCAGAACCCGTGACCGCGCAAACCCTCAGCGCACCGGCTACCACCGCATCGGCCGTGGGCTCACAGACCGTGGCCGTCATCGGCCTCGGCTACATCGGCCTCCCGACGGCCGCGATCCTCGCGAGCAACGGCGTCGAGGTGATCGGGGTCGACGTCAGCGACCGCCACGTCGACGCCGTCAACCGTGGTGAGGTGCCCTTCGTCGAGCCCGACCTCGCGACCCACGTCGCGGGCGCCGTGAGCAAGGGCCTGCTGCGCGCGCAGAAGGAGACGCCGAAGGCGAACACGTACATCGTGGCCGTGCCGACCCCCTTCAAGGACGGTCACGAAGCCGACCTCAGCTACATCGACGCGGCGACCGACGCGATCGTCCCGCAGCTCTCGGGCGGCGAGCTCATCATCCTCGAGTCGACCTCCCCGCCCGGCGCCACCGAGCACCTGGCCCGGCGCGTCCTCGACGCCCGCCCCGACCTGTCGCTCGACGGCGCCGGTGGCCGTCCCGTCGTGGAGTTCGCGCACTGTCCCGAGCGGGTGCTCCCCGGGCGCGTCATGATCGAGCTCGTCACCAACGACCGCATCATCGGCGGCCTCACCCGCGGCGCCGCCGAGCGGGCCCGCGACCTCTACGGCATCTTCTGCGACGCCGAGCTGCACCTCACCGACGCCACGACCGCCGAGATGGCCAAGCTGACCGAGAACTCGTTCCGCGACGTCAACATCGCCTTCGCCAACGAGCTGTCGATCATCGCCGAGCGCCTCGGCATCGACGTCTTCGAGCTCATCGAGCTCGCGAACAAGCACCCCCGCGTCAACATCCTCCAGCCCGGTCCCGGCGTCGGCGGCCACTGCATCGCAGTCGACCCGTGGTTCATCGTGAGCGCGGTCCCCGAGGACGCCCGCCTCATCCGGACGGCGCGCGAGGTCAACGACCGCAAGCCCGAGGTGGTGCTCGGTCGAGTCAAGGAGCGCGCCGACCGCTTCAAGCGCCCCGTCATCGCCGCCCTCGGCCTCGCCTTCAAGCCGGACATCGACGACCTGCGCGAGTCGCCGGCGCTCGAGATCACCCGGCAGCTCGCGCAGCGCCACCCCGATGCGACGATCCTCGCGATCGAGCCCAACATCGACGCGCTCCCGACGACGCTGACCAGCTTCGACAACGTGCGTCTCGAGGGCACGGTGGCCGGCATCGCGGCCGCCGACATCGTCGTGCTCCTCGTGGACCACAAGGAGTTCAAGCGGCTCAACCGTTCGGTCCTCGAAGAGAAGGCCGTCATCGACACCCGCGGTATCTGGAGGTAGACCGGACTGGAGCGGGACCCTCGGGGGTCTAGACCAAGGATGCGCGCGTCCGCGCACAGAGCGCAGAGGAGAGCCAATGACGGCGGACGATGCCGTGACTGACGCACGCCCTACGGCGGCCGTCCGGTTCACGCAGAACGGTCATGACTTCGACGTCATTGGCTTCGTGGGTGACCACATCTTCGAGACCGTTCGCCGCACCTCGGACTTCTATGAACGAGTTCTGCTCGACGCCCTTGCCGTGTTCGTGGCGCCAGGGGACATGGTCATCGACGCGGGCGCGAATCTCGGCAACCACGCGTTGTACTTCGCAGGCGTGTGCCAGGCCAACGTCGTGGCGTTCGAGGCCTTTGCGCCGACCGTCGCGCTGCTCGAGCGCAACGTTCTCGAGAGCCGCCTGCAGGATCGCGTCGAGGTGCGCGCGATTGCTCTCGGCCGTGAGGCGGGACATGTCGTGGCCGCCGGGGTCAACTGGGCCAATGTCGGGTCAACGCGCTTCCTGCCCGCCGAAACCGGCGTCGAGGTAATCGCCCTCGACGACGCAGGACTCGACGGACGGGTTGCCTTGCTCAAGGTCGACGTCGAGGGCATGGACGTGGACGTCCTTCAGGGTGCCCGGGGCCTCATCGATCGCGACCGGCCCGTCATCTCTTGCGAGGCCGCGCGTCCGGATGAGCTCGCGCGGCTCGACGAGATGGTGGTGGAGTTGGGTTACGGCTATCTCGCCCGCTACAACGCGACGTCGACGTGGGTTCTTCTGCCCGCGCGCACCCCACTCGAACAGGTGGTGCTTCAGAGGCACCTCATCACGCACACCTCGATGTCGCACATCGCCACGCGTGACCTCTACTACCGCCTGCGGCTAGTCAACGAGAGCATCGCGAGTCTGCGCTGAGGCTGTCAGATCGCGCGAATCATCTCCGTGAACTGCTCGACGAAGGCGTCGATGCCGTACTCCTGCTCGACGAACCGCGCGCCCTCCTCGCGGTACGAGTCGAACGCCGAGATGCTGCGCAGCGCAAGGATCTGCTCGGCCATGGCTGGGATGTCCGGAAGGACGTACGTGGAAGGGTAGATGTACTCGACCCCATCCCAGGGCAGGAAGAGCCCGACGTTCCCGGCGGCGAAGGCCTCGCCCGGTGCGACGTGGAAGCTCTCGAAGTCGCTGAGCGAGAGCACGAAGCCGTAGTCCTTCAGCACCTGCCGCGTCGAGACCCAGCCCTCATGGCGCGTCGCTTCCTCGAGCCCGTGCTCCTGGATGAACTCACTGCAGTCGCTGTAGTACGCCGCGTTCATCGGGTCGGAGAGCACCCAGGGAAGGTCCTCGGGCCGCTTGCCGAACGTCGTGAGGGTGTAGCGGTCGTCAACCTCGCGCAGCGTCTTGAGCAGGTCCAGGGCCCGCCGGTAACCCTTCAGCGATGGCAGGATGCCGACCATCGCGAGGTTGAAGACGCGCTCGGGGTTTGTCGTACGCTCATATGAGTGCGTGTCGATGAAATTCGGGATGATCCGCAGCTGGCGACGGGTGATCCCGGGAAAGGTGCGGAGAATCTGCTCGGCCGTCGGCACGGACACCCCGAAAAAACGGTCCACACGGCCGTGCGCGACCTGGTTGCCGTAGTCCCGCGTCAACTCGAACCGATGTGTGCGCACGACGAGCCGCTGCTCTCGGCGCTTGTTCTTGGAGTACCAGACGGCATTGCCGAGCAGCCACTCCGCCAGCACGACGTCGGCCCATCGGAGCAGCTGGGTGCTCGCGTTGACGTCATGGACTTCATGGCCCTTCCATGCATCGACCTTGACCTGGAAGTGCCGGGAGAGGGCCTCGTACGCGCCCTGGATGAACTTGAGATCGTATCCGCCGATCAGCAGCCGCGGCTTGATCGCCTCCATGAACGCGGCGTAGTCGCCCGAGAGTGCGATCTCCAGACTGGACTTGAGGCGAGCCGCGAGGTCGTAGCTCCTAACCACGTCCGAGTGCTCGTGCAGGAACTCACTGAAACGAATGAACGTTGCCTGGTCGAGTGTCCCGTCGTGGAAGCGGTGCAGGCTTGTCAGCACCGCCTGCAGCGCGACCTGACCACGCAATGCCATGTAGTCGATGCCGAGCTCGCTGAGCGCTGCGCTGACCTGGGTCCATACTCGCAGGTGGTTGTCCAGCTCCCGTCGGCCGTACTTCTGGGTGGAGGATGCACCGAAGTCGACGGCGTTGCGGTAGATGAAGAGCGGCTCCTCGAGATGGTCGATCCGTGCGGCCTGACGCATGACCGAAACGAGGAAGACGGTGTCCTCGCCCATCCGTAGGTCTGCGTCCCAGCGGACGCCGTTCGACTCGAGCAAAGACCGTCGGATAAGGCCCGGCACCGTGGTGCTCGTGCCGCGGATGATGGCGGCGATGCGTGCAGCCACCGGCGTCGTGGGCGCGAACGGGGTGAGATGGTTGGTCAACGTCGGGGCGTGGGTGCCGCGGTCGACGAGCAGCGCGCCACGGAGAAGGTCGAGCGACGAGCGCTCCGCGTGCAGAAGGTAGTGCGTCACCGCTCCTGGGAGGAACTCGTCGTCGGCGTCCATGAAGCAGACATACGTGCCGGTCGCTAGGGAGAGCCCGAGGTTGCGCGGCGCGGACGGCGAGCCGCTGTTGGCTGGCATGTGCGCGAGTGTCCAGCCGGGGTGCTCGGAGCACGCACGCTCGAGAATCGAGACCGTCTCATCCTGCGATGCGTCGTCGACGAACACGACCTCGAGCTCGGACTCGTCGAGCCCCACCTGGGTCAAGGAGGCGAGGCACCGGCCGATCTTCGAAGCCACGTTGAACGTCGGAATGACAACCGAGAGTCGGGGGGCGGCGAGGGCGGTGGGGGTCACGAGGGTTCCTGGTTCAGATCGCGTAGTAGGGGGTCGTACGGTCGTCGCGCAGCCGGATGGCGGCGTCGAGATCGCGCAGGCGCACGACCCGGTGATCAGGCATCTCCGACCCGATCTCGATGAACCGGTAGCGGTCCTCCGGCGAGGTGGCGAAAGCCATGCGCTCATCCATGTAGCTCGAGTGGAGCCTGACGTCCCGGAGCATCTCCGGGGTCAGCGACTGTATGTCGCTCGTCAGAACCACTCGGTCGAACGCGAGGCCGAGGCCGAGCCCTGCGCCGTCGCCGATCAGGCGCTGGTCGACAACGCGGATGCCACCACGATTGAAGCGACGGTAGTAGGCACGCACCTCGATGGCCGGGACGCTGTCGTCGACGACCAGTAGCAGGCCGTCGGCCGAGCTGGACAGGAAGGAGAACGCGCGGATCGCCGACTCCGCCTCGGCGGCGCTCGAGATGACGGTGACCAGCGCCGGCCGGTCCTCGCACACGGCATAAGGGATGCCGACCGCGTCGAGAATCTGCAGAACTCGATGGCGGTAGGTGTGATTCGACAGCACCTCACGGAGTGCTTCCTCACGTATACGGTCGATGTCCGCGTCGGTCAAAGAGGCAAGCCGATCAGGGTCGCGGTCGACGAAGACCACGGAGTCCCCAAACAAATCCTCCATGCCGGCGGAGTGGTTGCTCAGCACGAGCGTGTTGCTCGACATGAGCTCAAAGACCCGGCGCGCGAACATGGTCTTCGACGCCGTCTCGGTGTTGATGTTGAGGCCCAGGCGGCTGCGCTTGTACAGATCGGCCATCTCGAGGTGGGAGACACCGGGACGCAGGTAGGGCGCGTACCGCTCAGGGAACAGGTGGTTGGGGTCGGTGTCGCCGTGATGCCGGTTGAAGATCACGAGGTCGCGGCCGGCGTCGAGGACGGAGTCGAAGATCCGTGCCATCGCCTCGACTCGAGCGGGGTGCTGGTTGTACCAGCTGCCTGCAAAAACCACCTCGTCGGTGCGCTCGCGTTGCGTAATCGGGTTGAAGTGTCGCGGCTGTGTGGCGAATGGCAGGCAGTGGACACTTGGGTGGCCGTAGTCAAGCTTGTAGCGCTCGACGCACTCGAGGGCTGTGGTGAAGATGTGGTCGAAGAGGAGGGCCGTGCGCACAAAGTCGTGCCGGCGGTCCTCGTAATGGGACGGGTCCTCCTTGTTCCAGAAGGCTGTCGGGATACCCGCGTCTCGGCAGTGCTCGAGGATGCCGAACAGCTCACCGCGGTTCTCGCGCGGAAAGTTCGCGCTCGCGTACACGCGTCCGCGCCACGGACGGGCGACCGAGTCCGGGCCCGCCCAAGCGGACTCGCACAAGAAGAGGTCCGGCTGGAACTCCTCGAGCTGTTCGCGCCACCCGTCGGGAGTGAGGGGCAGTAGGTCGAACTCCGGCGCGAAGCTGTTGTAGGTGAACTCATCGCAGACCATGGCCACGCGCAGCTTCTCGACGGGTCGAACCGGCCGCGCTGTGCGTTGCGTGCGCGACTGCAGCCCACGAAACGTAACGACGGCCTGACGCTGAAAACTGACGTCTCCAGGCTGGCCGCCCCAACGGCGCAACCTAACGACGCCGCGCACCGCGGTCAACGGCGGCTGCAGAAGACACAGGTTCGGTCGTCCGTTGTCACGCTTTACGTAGCGGAACTCGCCGAAACGCTGGTTGCGCGATATGCGCCCTCGGCTCGCGATGCTCTTGCCTTGGGCGTCGAACCATTCAATGTTGACGAGCGCGGGCGGGCTGTTCGTGGCTTCCGTGTGGTCCACGTTCCGGAGCAGCCGGATGTCGAGAAGGAGGTCCTGGCCGCCGATGACGGGCAGCACCACAGGAGGGGTCGCACTGCGCAGCGGCACCCAGTCGGCCTTGCTGCCAGGGGCAAGGTCGACGACCGACGGGACGGGAAGTATCTTCCCGAGCCGGAGGTCCGGACTCGCCTCGGACTTGCGCCTCAAGACCGTCACGGCGTTGCCGACGGTTACCCCGTCCGTCGGCATGGCCCACGGCGCGAGGGTGAGAAGGACGTGCCGTGCCGAGGCCGGTGGGTCAATTTCCACACGGATCCGTGGCTTGGCCGAGACGTACCGGAATGAGCCGAACTGCTTGGAACTGAACCAACCCTTCGGCGCTGGAACCTTCACACCGATCTCGTTGACGAACTCGACCCCAGCCACGAGTGCCTTTGGCGACTGGGCGCCCGGTTGGCTGGCGGGCACTGAAACGTCCAGGGCCACGTCAACTGGGTCACCGTCGAGAGGCAAGAGAACCTTGATGCCGCGTCCGAGGAGGACTGCGCCGTTGGGGGATACCGACGTATCGAAGAGGGGTTTGCTGGAGCTCAATGGAATGCCTTAGTCGGTGGGTCAATCGAGGGGCTGAGCCTTCGTGGTGGACGGGAGCAGACCGAGCTATTGCGTGGGCCGCAAGTTGCAGAGCTGTTGGCCCAGCCCGTCCACCACAGTGGCGGACAGAGTGTGGTGGGGAGTGTCGACGCGATCGAGGCTCGTGGCGTAGGGGTCCTTGTCAGTTGGGAACAGAATCTCCCCGTCCGACGCGCGGAACGTGGCGGTGATCCCGCCGAATCCCTTCGGGAGGTTTCCCCAGTCGAGACGCAACTGCTTGCTGGGTCCGTCCTCCGTGACGACGAGCCTGAGGTTCGCCTCAATCGTCGAGCGGTCGTCCACGAGGTCCCGAGGAGCGTTGTCCTCGTCGACGTTGGGTAGAAGGCCCTGATGCTGGAGCGAGAGCAACACGTCACCAGCTGTGCCTTCCGGGATGAGGAAGAGCTCGATCCCCCTGAGGATTGCCTGGTACGGCGGAGGGGTGTGACCTGACGAGAAGTTCGCAAGCAGCATGGCCCGACCGGCGCCGTCGCTCCAGACTCCCTTGGCTCGATAGGTCAGGCCCCTCTCCCTCAAGAAGGGAGTTGCGTGGACACCCACGTGCCAGTCGGAGGCGCTCTGCAGGTATGCGAGGCGCCGGAGTCCTGGGCCCCGAGGTGTTGTCACGAGGTGCTGGATGCCGCTGCCCTCGAGCAACTCGGATCGCTGGCCGTAATCCGCGTCAAGGACCTCGTCAGCGTTGAGCTCCATGGCCGCCCCGACGTACTGCCGCACCACTGGTGGTGCGTACTTGAGGAGATCTGTTTGCGGATTCCATACAAATGCCGAAGCACCCAATCGGTCGGCAAAAAGAATGGACGCGAAGCCGCCGCCCGAACCGCCGATGAGCACGAGCTCGCCGAACCGATCCTGTGCCGTATGAAGGATGTGGACGATGATGTTCTGGAGACCTTGTCTGGCGCGGCCCGTGTACCAGCCCAGCGGGAGCTCGCTGGATTCATCGACGACTGGGTCGCTCACGGCGATGAAAGGGGAGGATAGGCGTTCAGCAATGCCGGAGCCGGAGAAGAACGGCCCGGTCTTCCCCGTGCGGGGAACCACCGCCCCGGAGAAGAAGACAGGGAGTGCCCGACCACGTGTGCCAGCCAGCTGTGCTGCGTCCCCACCGATCTGTACATCGAGGTGTCGGCCGTCCGGGAGAGCGATGACGTGAACTCCGGCATCCCATGAGGACTCGCAGAACTCGGCTACGGAGGTCCAGTTTCGGACCTGCGCGTACTCACCGTAGGCGCAGGCCTCAGGGTGTGTCATCCGCACCCCACACGGCAGCCTGGGCGCGTCGAACGCCTGAGGGACACCAGCCTGCAGTGGTCATCCCCGTCATGATTTGCAACCTATAGACTCCGTGTCCCATCCGTCCAATTATGACCGATGTGTGGCCATGGTGCAGCAGTGGGCGCCCACCACACGTAGGGGGTCCCATGCCAGCGTCCTCGGCTCTGCCCATGTCTGAATACGTGCGCCGATTCGTCGGACCCCTTTCCGGAGTATGGCGGGTAGAAAAGGCTGACGATGATTACGTCGTGCACTTCCCGAACGGGGGTTCGCGGCGCATCGGAAATTCATCCACACATTGGGATGAGACTTTTCCTACGGACCATGTCACGTCGACTTTGTGGTTTCAGTCGCTCACGTATGCGCCGTACTTCTTTTTGGACCACGGGGACTGGGAGACGACCGCGCATGTCTTCTCCAGCTATGCCTCGCACCTTCGCGCCCTGCGGGGCTCGGATGGCTACCAGCCGATCAACTCCCTCGACCACGCACATGCGACTCAGCTGCTCGCCGCCTGCGCGACCATGGCGGTCGTACGGGACCGAGGCGTGGTCGAGGAGCGGGGCGCGGTACTGGTCGACTTCGTCGAGGCCGTCGCCGATTCCGCGATGAGTGCGGGGATGATCCGGCACAACAACCACGGCGTCATGCTAACGAGGGCGCTGGCCCACGTTGGTCATGTATTCGACGGCTTCGCGGGAGTGGCGCGTGAGTGCGGCATCCGAGGGGCTCGGGAGTTCGATGCGATCGTCGGTGGTGCGTTCGACGCCGACGCCATCGTCAACGAGAACACTCCGGCCTACCAGATCCTGTGGTTGCGTCTCATCGAGACCATGGCGGATTTCACGGAGCTCATCGGCGACCCCTCCCAGTTCGTCGAGAAGTGGCGGGCACTGCTGGAGCGGGGAAAAGCAAGTCTAGGGCTCCAGCTGATGCCCGGCAATCGGGTTCCGCCGATCGGCGATGACGCAGGGGGCACGTCGCCGTATCGCTCGATGGACGGTGAGCTCCTGTCGCCCGGAAATGGGCTCTACGTGTTCAAAGACGACGACTTCTATGTGTCCATCACCTCCGGCTACCGGGGGGTGGTCCACAAGCACGTGGACGACACGTCGATCCGCCTTCAGGTGCGGGGGCAGGACCTGCTCATCGATGCCGGTCTGCTCAACTACGACGTGGGCGACGCTGTGGGGGTCTCCGTGGTGTCCCAGCGCGGACACACCGGCCTGTACTTCCCACGATTCGACCACCTCAGGTCCCTTGACATGTTTGCGGCCAAGCCACCGCGCCAAGAGAGCTCCTTGCTGGTCCGGGAGGGGCAGGGCGGCTCCCAGGAGTACGAATGCCGCTACGTCGTCGACGGGTCCTACCACGCCTTGCGGCGCTATACGCGGCACGGCAACCACATCTTCCTGATCGAGGACGCCTTCGATGCACCCGGCGGGGAGGTCGCCGTGCAGCGATACCTGCTCCCCAAGGAAGCACAGCTGAGGTTCCATGGTTCAACGCTGACGGCCCGTTTCGAGGGCGTCGAGCTGCTGCTGAGGTTCGATGAGACGGCAACCGTTGCGGTGTTCAACGGCGGCGAGGGCTCGGCCCCGAAAGGTTGGCGCGCTGCTCGCCACTACGAGCCGGAGCGCTGCTGGTGCGTCGAGGTCGAGCCCCCGGCAGGCGCTCGTGCGATGCGCGCGAGTCTGACCGTCGTCGCTGACGGCGAGGGACCGGCCGCCGACGTGGTCGAGACCTTCTGGGCCCGTGGGCGGCAGGCCACCGACCGGCCGTGCCCCTCAGCCGACGAGCTCGTGTAGCGCCCTCAGTGTCTCGACGTACAAGGCCGCGCCGTAGTGGAACGGCGAGGCGCCCCACTTGTGAGTCGGGTCGGTGACGAACAGCCCAGGCTCGTAGTCGATCGAGCGGATGCCTGTCGTGTCGATGCGCTTGTATGCCGCCTCGAGGGCGACGTTGTGCCGACGGATGTAGTCCGGATGGGGGAGTTCGTCACCGGCTGTTGTGTGGGTCGCCCACAGCACGCGATTGAGCACGATCCGATGCGGCGGCACCAGCTCGACCAATCGGGCGAGCCCCGCTTCGAACAGCGCGAAGTACTCGTCGGTGCCGACGCGTACTCTGTCCTCCGGGAGGCTGTCGAGACCGCACGTGCGCGCCTCGGGGGAGTCGGTGATCCATGATTCGCCGGTGCGCACGAGCTCGAGCCGTTCGTCGATGAGGTCGAGTAGCAGGACGTCGTGCGGCGTCGCCCCGAGCACCCCAGGCAGACCCTTCTCGATGTCGAGCTGCACCATGCGGCGCTGGAAGGGAGATGGATTGGCTGCCAGGTCGAGTCCCGCTGGGGGCTCGCTGGGGACAGGGCTGAAGGCGCTGCCGAGGGCCGATCTGGCGACGTAGTCGGCCAGAGGAGGGGCCTCGGACAGCTCGAAGGCATCGCGCGACACGCAGCTGCCGTAGATGAGGACGCGGGCACCGACGGCACCGAGCTCGGACATTTCGATGGTCTCCTGGTCGAACTGGCTCCGTCAGGCGGACGGCGGCTATCAGGCTATAACGGACATGCGTACCGGCTCCGCGTCGCCGGCCGGCATCCTCCCTAGACTGGCCGGCGGACGCAATGGACTGAACAGGCAGGGACACGGTGGTGCACTCGGATGAGCGGCGAGACCCGCGAGAGCTGGAGGGGCGCCTGTTGGCCGAGGTCACGAGCGACCCCGGAGACCTCTGGACCAAGTACATCGGCCTCGTCGAGCGCGAGAAATCGTCCCGCCAGAAGGCCAGAGCCGCGGATCGAGATCGCAAGGAGCTAGAGCGGCTGCGCCGGGAGAAGGCAGAGCTCACCCAGCGTCTGGGCAGCGCCAATGCGGCACTCGACGCCTACCGGGCGGAGACTGCACGTCTCAAAGGCGACCTCAAGCGTGTGCGTGGGTCGCGGGCTTACCGGGTGGGTCGGGCCATCGCCGCCCCGGCAGCGCTCGTGCGCACGTCCCGGCAGGTGCCTGCCGCCGGGTCCACTCCCATGGACTCGTCCAAGGGAGCGTCCGCCAGCACGGTCCCCGGCCAGCGCCACAACGGGCACCAAGTGGGCGACGAGCGCCGGCTCAGCGACTACTCGTATGACGAGCTGCTGACCCGCTTCGCCGAGCAGCCGACCCCCGAGCGGCTCGGTCACGTCCTGAGCCGCGCATGGTTCCAGCAGGGTCTCGTCAGCCAGCCCGCGGAGCTGCTGGGTTCCCATCCCGAGATCGCCGGAGCGCTCGGCCCCCGCGACCGCCAGCTGGCTGAACGCATCCTTGCCGCCCACCGCATCAGGCGCGACGGCGTGTCCCTGCCGGCCCGGGGGCGCGGCCCTGCCTACGTTCCGGAGCAGGGGCGCGTCCTCTACTGCGTCCACTCGACCCCGGCGTTCAACACCAACGGCTACTCTCTGCGCACCCGGGGCGTCGCCTCGGGTCTACGCGCCGCGGACGCCGACGTCGTCGTCGTGAGCAGGTCCGGCTACCCATGGGACAGCAAGGTCGACGTCGCCAAGCCGAAGGAACTTCGCCACGTCGTAGAGGTGGACGGGGTCGAATACGTCCATCTGCCCGGCCACGCCCTCGCCTCCACGCCGACCGACCACTATCTCCAAGAGTGCGCCGACGCGTTCGTGCGCGAAGCGAGGCTGCGTCGCCCCGCGCTCGTCCAGGCCGCGTCGAACTACCGGGTCGGTCTCGCGGCACTCATCGCCGCTCGGCGGATCGGTGTGCCCTTCGTCTATGAGGTGAGGGGTCTTTGGGAGGTAACCGAGGCTTCCGACAAGCCGGGCTGGGAGGAGACCGAGCGGTTCCGCATTCAGGCCGACCTCGAGACCCTGGTGGCGCGAGAGGCTGACGGCGTCCTGGCGATCACAGAGCAGACGCGCGACGAGCTCGTCCGCCGGGGCGTTGACCCCGCCCGGATCACCGTCGCGCCCAACGCAGTCGACCCCAGGGAGTTCCTTCCGCTGCCGAAGGACGCGGCGTATGCCGCCCAGTGCGGTCTGCGCACGGACGTGCCGGTCATCGGCTTCGCCGGGAGCATGGTGCCCTATGAAGGGCTGGCGGTCCTCGTCGACGCGGCGGCCTTGTTGCGCGACCGGCGCGTCGACGTGCAGGTCGCCCTCGCCGGGTCGGGCAGCGCCGAACCCGCCCTCAAGGAACAGGTGGCCGAGCTCGGCCTCGAGTCGGTCGTGCGCTTCCTCGGACGTGTGCCGTCCGCACAGGTGCCGCGTCTCCTCAGCCTCTTCGACGTCATGCCCTGTCCGCGGTTGTCCCTGCCCGTGACCGAGATGGTCTCGCCGCTCAAGCCGCTCGAGGCTCTGAGCAGTTCGAAGGCTGTTGTGCTCTCGGACGTCGCCCCCCACCGCGACCTCGCCGGTGACGGTGAGACCCGAGCGAGGCTGTTCCGGGCGGGCGACCCCACCTCCCTCGCCGATGTCCTGCAGCAGCTGGTGGAGGCCCCAGACGCCTGCGCCGACCTAGGCCGCACCGGCCGCCTCTGGTGCCTCGACGAGCGGACCTGGACCCGACTGGGCGCCCAGATGCTCATCGCTCACAGGTCTGCAACGGAGCGGGCCATCGCGGCGGCAGAGGCAGCTGGGCCGATTCCGTTGGCGTCGCTGCGCATCGGCCTCATCGCCGACGAGTTCACCACTGAGACCCTCACGGCCTCGTTCGACGTCGTGCCTCTCGAGCGCGAAGGCTGGCCTGAGCAGCTGGTCGCAGGCCTCGACCTCGTGCTCGTCGAATCGGCTTGGAATGGCAACGGAGGCCAGTGGCACCGGGGAGTCGGGCAATACACGAAAGAGGAACATAGCGATCTCGTGTCGCTGCTCGCCCGAGCCCGCGAGCTGGGCGTGCCGTCGGTCTTCTGGAACAAGGAGGACCCGGTCCACTTCGACCGGTTCGTTCCCACCGCCACGCTGTGCGACCACGTCTTCACCACCGATGCCAACAAGATCGCCGACTATGCCACGGCAGGAGTTGGCACGGTGCGCACAGTGGCGTCCCTGCCCTTTCACGCGCAACCGCGCCTGCACAACCCGCTTCCGGGAGCGCGGCCGTTTGAGCACACGGCGGCTTATGCCGGGACGTACTACGGCGACCGCTACGCGAAGCGCTCCCAGGAGCTATCGAGGTTGCTGGAGACCGCACGCCCGTTCGGCCTGGCCATCTATGACCGGCAGGCCGACCAACCCGACTCGCCCTATCACTTCCCGCCTGCGTTCACGGCTGCCGTGCGCGGCTCGCTGCCCTACTACGAGGTGATCGACAGCTACAAGGCCCACCTCGCCAGCCTCAACGTGAATTCGGTGTCCGGCTCACCCACGATGTTCTCGCGACGAGTCGTCGAGGTCGCGGCCTGCGGTGGTGTCGTGCTCTCCGGTCCGGGGCGCGGCATCGACGAAACCCTCGGCTCGGCTATCCCCACGAGCTCCGACCCCCTCGTATGGCGGGCCCTGCTCCGCACCTGGAGCGACGATCCGGGGGCCCGACTACGCGAGGGGTGGCTCCAGATGCGCACTGTCCTGCGAGCCCATACCGTCGAGTCGGCCATGGCCATCGTCGCGCGGACGGCGGGAGTGCCTGTTGCGGCGCGCGCTCTCCCGACGTATGCGGTCCGGCTCAATGGCAACCGTCCTGATGTCATGTGTTCCGTTCTCGGCCAGTCTGTGCGGCCGGCTGAGGTCTGGTGCGAGGAAGACGCGGAACGGCTGCGAGAGGCGCTGGCGCACAGCGGGATTCGCGTCCTCGAGGTCGAGGATGGCTCAGTAGTCGAGACGGCCTGTGACTTCGTCGGCGTCGTCGATGAGCCAGTGGGGCGCACCCATTTCGAGGACCTCCTGCTCGCCGATCTCTTCGGCCCGTGGGAGCGCATCGTGCCTGTTGCACAGGCCGCGCCCACGCACGGCGAGCCTCTTGCCCTTCCCATCCCGAGTGCCGATGTTCTCGAGGGATTGGTCTCGACGACGGTGCTGCGTCAGTGCGCCGAACTGTCAGAGGCGTTGCGGGTCGAGGGACTGAGAGGTGTCCGTCTGCTCGTTCCGTCCGCACCCACCTCGACTGCTCCGGTCACGCATGTGGCCGGAGACACGAACCTGACGCTCGACAGCGCCGACAGCCTTCATGGCCTCCGTGTCCTCGTAGCCGGCCACGACCTCAAGTTCGCAACCAGCCTGATGGACGAGCTGCGCAACCGTGGTGCGACCGTAAACGTGGACGAGTGGAGCTCGCACAGCGATCACGACGAGACACGGTCGACCGAGCTGCTCGCCGACGCCGACGTCGTCTTCTGCGAATGGGGACTTGGGAACGCCGTCTGGTACTCCCAACACATCGGACCCGACCAGCGCCTTGTCGTGCGGGTGCACTCGCAGGAGCTTCGTCGGCCGTACCTCGCCCGCATCCACCACGAGGCTGTCAACGCGTACGTGTTCGTCGGCGGGCTGGTCCTCGAGGCCGCCATTCGCAGCCACGGGCTTCCGCGAGACAGGTGCATCGTCGTTCCCAATCCCGTCGACGTAGAGGCGCTTCGTCGAGACAAGCACGACGGCGCCGACACGACGATTGGTCTCGTCGGCATCGTGCCGCGCACCAAGCGACTCGACCTTGCCCTTGACGTCGTCGAGGGCCTCCGGGCTCGCGGCCTTCCACACACGCTGCGGGTCCGGGGAAAGGTTCCCGCAGACTTCGCATGGATGCAGCAGCGTCCTGACGAGCTCGAGTGGTACGAGCGGCAGCTGGCGCGGATCGACGTCCTCAACGCCGACCAACCCGGGAGCGTCGTGCTCGAGGGGCACGGTGACGACATGCCCGAGTGGTACCGCGGCATCGGGGTCGCCCTGTCCGTCAGCGACTTCGAGTCCTTCCACCTGACCATCGCCGACGGTGCAGCGTCAGGTGCGCTTCCCGCGACCCTGGCCTGGCCTGGTGCCGACCTCGTCTATCCGCGCGAGTGGATCTCGCCGACCATCGACAGCCTCGTCGAACGCATCGCCACCGCGCACACCGACGCTGCAAGACTGCGGGCGGAGGCGCGTGAGCGCTTTGCCGGTCCCGTTGTCCTGGACCGGCTCGTGGCCCTGCTGTCGGGTGAGGTGCAGCCATGATCTTCACGCCATCGCAGCCGGCTGGCGTTCAGCTCGAACGACTCGCCGAACACGTTCGGCTCCGGCTGCCCAGCGGCACCGCAAACCAGAGCATCGCGCGAGCCCGCCGTCTTCTTCGCGAGCACGTGCTCGACACGATCCACTTCGGCTCGTTCCCGCTTGGTCTCGACATGACGGCCGAGCCATGGGCCGACACGACCCAACGATCCCGGGGCCGGCACCTGCACGGCTTCCTCTTCCTCGGCGACCTCCCGAGCGTGCTCGACGAACCCCGGGCCCGGGAGGTCGACCGGCGTTTCGTATTCGAGCTGCTCCGGGCGTGGGACGCGGCGCACCCTCTCGGTGCCGATGCCCATCCGATGGCCTTCCACGACGAGACAACGGCCCAGCGGGTCCTCCACGTGCTACCGCTGCTCCCTGCCCTGAGCGCTCTCGGTGACGCCGAGCTGGAGTGGCTGCGCGGCTTTCTCGACCGCTCGGCTGCGCTGCTCGCCACCGAGGAGTTTCATGCCGGTCACAACAACCACGGGATGTTCCAGGACCTTGCGCTGATCTCGTACGCGGCGCTCGCCGACTGGCGCGACGACGACGTGCGTCAGGGTCTCGTGTCTACGGCCCACCGGAGGCTGGTCGACTACTTCCTCCACAGCTTCACGAGCGAGGGCGTGCACATCGAGAACGCGCCCAACTACCACGTGCTCGTCTCGCGCTACCTCAAGGACCACCGCGACCTGGCGGCGGCCGTGGGGCTCGACCACGTCGAGGAGCTGAGCGCCGTCCTCACGAGTGCTACGGCGTACGCCACGCACGTTGTCATGCCCTCCGGCGTGTACCCGCTCGTCAGCGACACGCAGCCGTCGAACATCGCGGCTGTCGCCCGGGAAGTGTTCCACGACGACCGGATGTTGTACGCGGCCACTGGTGGCGCTGAGGGCACGCGCCCGTCAGCGCGGGTCCTGCTGCTGCCGGCGTCCGGGTACGCCGTCTACCGCTCAGCGTGGGGTGACCGCTCGGCGACCTATGTCTACTTCTCGGCAGCGTACAACTCGGGCTATCACAAGCACTCCGACGAGAACTCCGTGTGGCTGACGAGTGGCGGGCTCGACCTGCTCGTCGAGGCGGGACCCAACGGCTACACGTACGCCGATCCGCTGACGCGGTACGCCTACTCCCAGCACGCGCACAACACCCTCGTCGTCGACGAGCGCAGCACGCCTCGCACCGATGGTCGTCGCGCCGGCGAGGTCTCGATGCGGATCGAGCAGGAACGACCCGACGGTTTCCGCGTTGTCGGCCGCAACGGCCGCTTGGCCGGCGCCGTCCACGAGCGGAGCCTCGACGTCTCCGAGCGGGTCGGTGGCACGAGCCTGACGGTCGTCGACCGTGTGTCCGCCGCCGCGGAGCACGACTACGACGTCTACTGGCACGTGGGCCCGGACCTCGACGTCGTGCTCCGCTCCGACGGCTTCGACCTCGTCAACGACGGCCGTCGCCGGCTCACGCTGAGGTTCACATCGGAACAGGCCGTCCAGCAGTCGGTGCACTCAGGTGAGCCGCCACCACGGGTGCAGGGATGGAGGTTTCCGCGGTTCGGCCACGCCGTGCCCTGTCCTGTCGTGCGCCAGCGGCTCTCAGGTCGAGACGTGGCGCTCGTGACGACAATCGACGTCGTCGACGAACGACTCGAGCTCCCCGCTCCGGCGGCCGTCGCTGCGGCGCGCGTCGAGGGGACCGAGGCCACCGGGGACCCGAGCGGAGATCTCGACGTGCGGATCGACGCAGCGCTGGAGAACACCCAGGATGGGGCCACGCTCCATGCCCGCCTGCACCTCGAGAGCGCCACGCAGTACGCGTTCAAGCTCTACCGGGGGTCCTCGCTCGTGGCTGAGGTCGGCTACTCCGGTCGGTCCGAGGCGAGCTGGTCGGCGCTGTCGCCCGGGCGCTACCGGGTGCGGGGCTACGCGCGCGCGGCGGCGGGCCAGCCGGCCTCCGCCCGCACGACCACGTCGATCTATGTGCGCTGAGCCGGCGACGGGGCGTGGACCGTCTCAAGCATGTTCCCGCCCTGGGACGGCCAGCGGGTGAGGCGGAGCCGCTCGCTCACCACGGGCGTGCGCCCACCGGTCGAGTCCTTGACGAACGCCCGCACGTGGAACGGCCCGCTGCCCCGGCCGGTCACGTCGAACATGTGGGTCGGGGAGCGGCGGTAGTGCACCTTCTGAACCTGCTCGGTGCCGGCGTACAGATGAAAGGCGAACGCCGTGGCGTCGTGTGCCCGGGTCGTCGCGACGATCTGCCCGGGACCGACCTGACGCAAGGTCACGACAGGCTGAGAACCGACACGGCGCAGGGTCGTCACACGAACCGGGGCGCGCTTCGGGGTGCCGGGGGCAGCCTCGGCAACCTCCGCGGCGAGGGCGGTGTACGTGTCGTCGTCGTAGTGGAACGGCGCTGAGCCCCAACGGTGCTCGGGTTCTGCGTACGTTTGCACATCCTTCCCGAGGACCGGGACGTCGAGCGCGTGGACGGCTGCGTCTACGTAGTGGTCGAAAACGGGGTTCATCGCGTCGGCGCGGTCACCGAAGCTCGGCGTCGGCTCGCCGCCATCGCGGTTGCTGGGCGCCCACTTGGGGGCGAGCAGGACCGTGCGGTCACGCAGATCGAGATCGTCGAGCAGTGTGCGGAACGCCTCGAGCGCCGTCTGGAAGAACCGCCGGTGCACCCTGCTGCCGAAGCGGTGGTGCATCGAGCCGGCCGTCAGCCCCTCCTCGCCGAGGGTGCGCAGCTCCACTGAGTCGGTGGTGAAGGACCCGTCGAGGTGCTCGAAGACCCCGAGGCGCTCGTCGAACAGGTCCAGCACGACCAGGTCGACCTCGGCCGCCAGCTTCCGCATCACGCCGGGCAGCGACGAGGCGGCGTCACCCGCGAGCATCCGGCGCTGGAACGGACTGTCGAGGCGCGCCAAGCAGACCGGCGCCGGAGCAGTCGCGCCCATGGCGCTGATGAGGCTCTGGCGCGCGACGTACGCCGTCAGCTCGAAGGCCTTCGGGTCGAGGAACTCGAAGGTGTCGCGCGAGACGCAGCTGCCGTGCACGAGCGTGCGGACCCGGCGCGGCGCCGGTGCCGGGGGAGTCACGCGAAGTCGGCGATGCGCTCGCCGAGCCCGAAGAGCTGGCGCATGGCGGCCACGGACCGCTCGGCCGCGCGACCGTCGCCGTACGGGTTCACGGCGTTGGCCATGCTCGCGTAGTGGCTGTCGTCGTCCATGAGGCGGCTCACCTCGTCGACGATGCGCTGCTCGTCGGTGCCGATGAGTCGCACCGTGCCGGCGTCGACCGCCTCGGGACGCTCGGTGTTCTCGCGCATGACGAGCACCGGCTTGCCGAGCGAGGGAGCCTCCTCCTGCACGCCGCCGGAGTCGGTCAGGACGATCTTCGAGGCCGCCATGAGCCGGGTGAACTCGCCGTACGCGAGCGGCTCGGTGACCACGACGTTGCCGAGGCCCATGAGGTAGGGCAGCACGGCCTCGCGCACGATCGGGTTGCGGTGGGCCGGGAGCACGAGGAGCTGCTCGGGGTAGCGCTGCGCCAGCGCCTTGAGCGCGCGGCCGACCCCCTCCATGGCGCCGCCCCAGTTCTCGCGGCGGTGGGTGGTCACGAGCATGACCGAGCGGCCGGATCGCTCGGCCTCGGCGAGGCGCGCGTCGGTGAACGGGATCTGCTGCTCGACGGTGTGCAGCAGCGCGTCGATGACGGTGTTGCCGGTCACGGCGATGGTGGCCGCGTCGATGTCTTCGCGGACAAGGTTGTCGCGGGACGTCGAGGTGGGTGCGAGGTGCAGGGCGGTGACCTGGCTCGTGAGCTTGCGGTTGGCCTCCTCGGGGAAGGGTGAGGAGATGTCGCCGCTGCGCAGACCGGCCTCGATGTGCACGACCGGGATCTGGCGGTAGAACGCCGCGATCGAGGCCGCGGCCACCGTCGAGGTGTCGCCCTGGACGACGACCGCGTCGGGACGCTCCTGCACGAGCACCGGGTCGAGCCGGTCGAAGACCTTGGCCATGATCGAGTTGAGCGTCTGGCCGTGCGCGAAGACGTCGAGGTCGTGGTCGGGGACGATCCCGAAGATGGCGTTGACCTGGTCGAGCATCTCCCGGTGCTGACCCGTGACGACGGTCGTCGACTCGAAGTCGGGACAGGCCTCGAGCGCCTTGACCACAGGCGCGACCTTGATCGCCTCGGGTCGCGTCCCGTAGACGGTCATGACCTTCAACGTCATCTCTTCACTGTCCTCTGGATGTGTCGGTTAGATGTGTCGGTGCCGGGCGATGTAGCGGCGCGTCGTGCTGTCGTGGGCAGCCACGTGCGTCGCGCGCAGCTGGGCGCGGGCGTCCTCGAGCAGGCCCTCGGCCTTGCCGTGCTCACCCTTGGCGACGTTCCAGGCCCACCACCGGTAGGCCCGCGCGGTCTCGTAGGCGGGACCGTCGAGGACCATCTCGCCCTCGTGGAGCCAGATCGCCCGGGTGCACATCTCCTCGATGGTCTGCGCGGCGTGCGAGACGAGGAAGACGGTGCCCGCCTGCTTGCGGATGTCGGCCATCTTGGCCTCGCTGCGCTCCTTCGTGGCGGCATCGCCGGTCGCGAGGGCCTCGTCGATGAGCAGGATCTCGGGGCGGGCCGCAGCCGAGATCGCGAAACGCAGCCGGGCGCCCATGCCGGACGAGTACGTCTTCATCGGCAGGTGGATCGAGGAACCGAGGCCTGCGAGCTCGAGGACCTCGGGGATGGTGTCCTTGACCTGGGCGGGCGTCATGCCCATCGCCAGCAGCCCGAGCCGGACGTTGGCCATGCCCGACATCTCCGGCAGGAGGGCAGCGTTGACGCCGAGGAAGGACGGGGTGGCCGAGGCGAGCACGGTGCCGGCCGTCGGCGTCTCGAGGCCCGCGATGACGCGCAGCAGCGTGCTCTTGCCCGACCCGTTGTGTCCGACGACACCGATGGACTCTCCGGCGCGCGCGACGAACGTGACGTCGCGGACGGCCTTGACGGTGACGGTGCGGCTCCAGCCGACGCGGGTCAGCACCCGCGCTGCGCGGCTCTGCGGGCCGCGGGCGCGCTCGCTGCTCGGCACCCGGTAGTGCACGGAGAGGTGGTTGACGAGCACGGTCGGGTCGCCGACCGGGACCTCGATGCCCTTCTTCGGTGCGTCGGCCGCGTCGGGGCCGCCGCTCGACCCAGCCGGCCCGTCCGGCGCGTTCACGGTGTCACTCACGGCCGTAGTCCTCCTCCGCCTGCCAGAAGTAGAGGAAGCCGAGGACCGGCGTCGCGACGGCCCACGCACCGAGGGTCAGCCACAGCGTCAGCTCGGGCGTCTGGCCATAGACGAGCAGGTCGCGGGACAGCTCGAGCACGCAGTAGGCCGGGTTGAACTGGACGATCTCGAGCACCGTTGGGTGGGTGATGAAGCGATCGAGTGAGAACATGACGCCCGAGCCGTAGAGCCAGAAGCGCGAGACGAAGCCGAGCACCATGCGAAGATCGGGGATCGCGCTCGTGATGCGGGCGGCATAGAAGACGAGCCCGGCGTTGAACATCACCTGCAGCGCGAAGACGAGCGGGAAGAGCGCCCACCGCCACGTGATGGTCGCGTGCGGCGGGATCGCGACGACCATGACGAACATCGTCGCCATGACGGGGAGCATCGAGATCGTCTCGCGTAGCACGAGCGCGATCGGGATGGCCGCCCGAGGGAAGGAGAACGCGCGGATGAGGTTCTTGCCGGAGGCCATGACGCCCGCACCGTCGGTCAAGCAACGCGAGGTGAAGGAGAACATGAAGACGCCGACGAGCAGGAACCCGATGAAGTTGTCGACGCCGCGCGAGGCCCCGAGCACGACTCCGAAGATGACAAAGTAGGCGAGGCCGTCGAGGATCGGGCGGCCGACGAGCCACGCGTTGCCGAGCAGGGTGTCGCGGTTGCCGGAGAAGGCCCGCGCCCGCGAGTCGGCGACGATGAAGTGCCGGCGATCCCACAGGGAGCGCACGTAGGCGCCGAGCGGGGCGCGCTGGCCGACGGGCTGGAGCCGGCTGACGTCGACTGACTCGAGGTTGATGTCGTCGATCTCGACGAGAGGAGAGCGCAGGCGGGTGGTCTCCCTGCTCATGCCGTGCCCCTCAGCCGTTCGTAGATGTCCCGGTATGCCGCGGCCTGCGCCCGCCACGTACGCGTCGCCGCGAACTCGCGACCACGCGTGGCGAGCGTGCCCCAGAGGTCTCCGTCTGCGTACAAGGTGTGCAGTGTAGTCGCGAGCGCGGCGGCGTCTCCCGGCGTGAAGGCGAGGCCCGAACCCGGCTCCACCGTGATCTCGGACAGGGCGGGCAGGTCGGACACGACGACGGGGCGTCCGAGCGCCATGGCCTCGATGGGCTTGAGGGGGGTGACCGTTCGGCACACCTCGAGGTCACGCCGCGGCACGACGAACGCGTCGAGCGCCCGATGCCAGTGCGGCGCCTCGTCGCGCGCCACCCGCCCGGGCATGACGACGACGCCGTCGAGCCCGAGGCGTGTCGTGAGCGCGGCCAGCTCGGCCCGCGCCACGCCCTCGCCGACGATGGCGCAGCGCACGTCGTGGCCGTCGGCCCGCAGCAGGGCCACCGACTCGAGCAGCAGGTCGAGGCCTTCGTAGGCCACGATCGAGGACACCGTGCCGACCCAGAACCCCTCGTCCGGGAGCCCCAGGCGTCGCCGCGCGTCAGCCGGGGAGACGGTGTCGTCCGTCCCCGATGCGACGAGCGCGTCGTCGACGGCGTTGGGCACGATCGTGATGCGTTCGGCGGGCACGCCGCGGGCCACGAGGTCGTCGCGCAGGGCCCGCGACAGCGTCACGACGTGGTCGGCCTCACGGGCCAGCTCGGCCTCGCGGGCGTGCCACAGGCGGTAGCGCTCGCTGCGGTGCGCCTCGTCCTGCTCGTGCACGGGCAGCGAGCCGGCCCACGTCTTCTCGAGCTGGCCCCGCACCTCGTAGACCCAGGGCAGGTCGGTCGTCGCCGCGACACCGGCGGCGACGACGGCGTTGGGGTAGTGCGTCGTGGTGTGCAGCACGGTGGCCCTGAAGCGCTGCGCCTCGCGCACGAGCAGGGCGGCCGTCTGACGAAGCCGCTCGACCTGGGTGTCGGCCATCGACCAGGGCACGAGGCGCCGGTAGCGCACGCCGTCGACGACATCGGTGTCGCGCGCGTGCGGCAGGCCCACGGTGACCGGGTAGCCGATCCGGGTCACCGCCTCGACGGCGATCCCCTCGGCGGCCTGTGCACGCAGGACCGCGTGCGAGCGCAACGAGTAGCCCGACTGGGTCCAGGGCAGCGAGTTGGTGAGCAGGTGCAGGGCGCGTATGCCGTCCGGCGGGCTCATGGTGCCGCTGCCCGCCGGGCGCGCTGACGAAGCGGGTGACGACGCCGGCGCCGAGGCCGGCGACGAGGCAGGGGACGACGCGGCGACGAGGCGGAAGCCGGGCTCGAGGATCGCGCGCTCGGACTCGAGGCGGGCGCGTTGGCGGCCGAGGGCGCCGGAGACGCCGGCCGGCAGCGCGGTGATGGCCTCGCCGACGCGCCCGCGGCGCCACAGGGCTCGGGCGCGAACGGGGTCGGGCGCATCCCCCGGTGGCTCGTCGCCGAGGGCGACGGCGAGCTCGGCGTGCAGACGCCGCGTGGACCGTCGCGTCGGCGCGACGCCGGCCAGCGAGGCACGCGCTGCCGCGGGGCGATCGGCGAGGAACTGCGCCAGGGCCGTGCCGACGACAGGTCCGCCGGCGGCCCGGCTCGAGAGGCGGGCCCCCGCTGCGACCGCCCCGGCGAGCCCGTGGCGTACGGGAGCTGGCAGGCGTCGGAGGGTCTGGACGGCGAGCAGGGCTGGGTCGTCCTCGAAGTGCCGGGCCCCGACCCGCGCGAGGATGGCGAGGTTGCGCACGGTGGAGAGCGTGCGCCCGGCGCCGCCTGAGACGCCCGTGCCGGACGAGGTCCGGCGGTCACGCATGCTGTGCCACGACGTCCTCGAGGATCGACAGGTAGCGCTCGGCCAGCCGGTCGTCGTTGGCGTGCTCGTGCGTCCACTCGCGCCCCGCGTCGCCGACGTAGAGCTGCGACGGGTCGTTGGCGAGCTTGGCCCAGGTCTCGGCGAGGGCGTTGGCGTCGCCGGGCGGGACGATGGCGCCCATGCCTGCGGTGCGCAGGATGGCGGCGGCCTCGCCGTCGACCATGCCGGTGACGTGGATGCCGATCGACATGGCCTCGTAGAGCTTCGACGGCACGGTCAGCTCGAGCGGCGCCCATGGCCGCAGGGCGACGAGGAGGGTGTCGGCCCAGGCGTAGTGCTCGGCGACCTGCGCCTTGGGCACCTGTCCGAGGATCTCGATCGGCACGTCGCCCTTGGACGCCATCGCGGCGACGGCCTCGTGCTCTGCGCCGGCCCCGACGATGCGCAGGCGCACCGCGACGCCGGCGGCATGGGCCTGCCGGGCGGCGACGACCGCGGTGCCGAGGCCCTGGGCTCGGCCGACCGTGCCGAGGTAGAGCACGCGCAGCTCGCCGTCGGGCTCGCGCGGCGAGTGGACCCGGTAGCCGGGCAGCTCGTGGGCCCCGTTGCGCACGACGTGGACGCTGCGCACGCCGCGTGACCGCAGAGCCGAGGCGAAGCTCTCGGTCGTCGTGACGACGGCGGAGGAGCGGCGCTGCAACGCGGTCATGAGCGCACCTGCAGCGTGCAGCACGGGCGGCCGGAACACCTGGGCGCGCCTCGAGGGCGCCGGTACTGCCGCGGCGTCCCAGTCGTCGGCGACAGCGAGCAGGTCGGGCCACGCGTCGCGCATCTCGGTGACGAGGGGCACATCGATGGTGCGAGCGAGGAGGGCGCCGGAGAAGAGCGTCGGCAGTGCCGGGGCGGTGGCGATGATGACATCGGGGCGGATGCGCCGCACGCGCGTGAGGACGGTGCGGGTGGAGTCGAGCGAGCTCACGGCCTGGTCGAGCAGGCGGGAGCCCAGCCGCCCGGTGTGCGGGCGGAAGGCCACGCGGTGGACGGTCTCGCCGTACGCACCCCGGTGCACGGAGCCGCGACGCATCTGCGCTGCCTCGTCCATGAGCCCGCCGAACGAGTAATGAGGAGAAGGGGCGACGACGACGACGTCATGCCCGGCACGGGTGAAGCGTCGAACCATCGCCCCCCAGCGTTGCTGAGGGGCACCGAGCTCTGGTTCGTAGTGGTGAGTGAGGAGCAGGATCCTCATCACACCACCGCCCTACGGACACGCACGCACTCTCGCCTCGTCCGCTCGAATCCCCTGAATCGGGCTAACCGGGCAAGTTTATCCAGAGATGGGTCCGACCTGTGAAATGGCACAGAAACGTGCGTGTTCGTGCGGTGGCGTTCACTCGCGCGCCATTCCCGCGACGGCCGCCCTGCGTATGCTTCCCCCGTGCGAATCTCGGTGATCGGTTGCGGATACCTCGGTGCGGTCCACGCCGCGTGCATGGCCGACTTCGGCCACGAGGTCGTGGGGGTCGACATCGACCAGACCAAGATCGACCGGCTCGCCGCGGGCGTCCCGTCGTTCCACGAGCCGGGCCTCGAGCCGGTGCTGCGCAAGGGCGTCGAGTCCGGGGCACTGACGTTCACGACCGACAAGAGCGCCATCGGGGACGCCCGGGTGCACTTCATCGCGGTGGGCACGCCGCAGGGTGGTGGCAGCTATGCGGCCGACATGAGCTACGTCTGGACCGCGGTCGACGACATCCTCGCCCACGCCCGGCCGCACGCGGACGGGCCGCTCGTCATCGTCGGCAAGTCGACGGTCCCCGTGGGCACCGCGCAGGCGATCGCCGACCGCGTGGCAGAGGCCGGGCTCGACGCCGTCGTCGTGTGGAACCCCGAGTTCCTGCGCGAGGGCTTCGCGGTGCAGGACACCCAGGCTCCGGACCGCGTCGTCTACGGGCTGCCCGACGACGTGCTGGCGGGCGACACCGGCCGTGCGGTGCTCGACGAGGTCTACGCGCCGATCATCGCGGCCGGCATCCCGCGCCTGCTCGTCAACTACGCGACGGCCGAGCTCGTCAAGGTCGCCGCGAACTCGTTCCTGGCCACGAAGATCTCCTTCATCAACTCGATGGCCGAGCTGTGCGACGCGTCCGGCGCCGACGTCACCAGGCTCGCCGAGGCCATCGGCCACGACGAGCGCATCGGACCGAAGTTCCTCCAGGCCGGCATCGGCTTCGGCGGTGGCTGCCTGCCCAAGGACATCCGTGCCTTCATGGCCCGGGCGGGCGAGCTCGGCGTCGACCAGTCGCTGACGTTCCTGCGTGAGGTCGACTCGATCAACATGCGTCGTCGCGACCACGCCGTCGACCTCGCGACGAGCATGGCCGGTGGCCGCCTCGTCGGGGTCAAGGTCGCGGTGCTCGGCCTCACGTTCAAGCCCGACAGCGACGACGTGCGCGACTCCCCGGCCCTCGACATCGCGGGCCGTCTGTGGGGCCGCGGCGCCAACGTCGTGGCGACCGACCCGGCGGGCGCGGCAGCCGTACGCAGCCAGCGTCCCGACCTCCACATCGTCGACACGGCGGACGAGGCCCTCGAGGGTGCCGACCTCGTCATGCTCCTCACGGCGTGGAAGGACTACCTCGCCATCGACCCCGCCCACGCCAAGTCGCTCGTGGCCACGCCACGCATCATCGACGGGCGCAACGTCCTCGACGCGCACGCCTGGGCCGACGCCGGCTGGGACTACCGCGGGATGGGACGCACCGCGTCCACGTGGTGAGGATGGGACGGTGAGGCGGCCAGGCGCCCGGTTTGCGCCTTCTGCCGACTCCCGGGCGGCGCGCCGACGCAGCACCTAGGCTCCGTGCCATGAAGGGGATCATCCTCGCCGGGGGCACGGGCAGCCGGCTGCACCCGATCACGCGGGGCATCAGCAAGCAGCTGATGCCCGTCTACGACAAGCCGATGGTCTACTACCCGCTGTCGACCCTGATGATGGCGGGCATCCGCGAGGTCCTCGTCATCACGACCCCGGTCGACGCGGACCAGTTCCGGCGCCTCCTCGGTGACGGCTCGCAGTGGGGCATGACGATCGCGTATGCCGTCCAGCCGCGTCCCGAGGGGATCGCCCAGGCGTTCGTGCTCGGCGCCGACTTCATCGGCGGCGATCGCGTGGGCCTCGTCCTCGGTGACAACATCTTCTTCGGGCCCGGTCTCGGCACCCGCCTCGCCGACCACACCGACGTCGAGGGCGGGCACGTCTTCGCCTACCGCGTGGCCGACCCCACGGCATACGGCGTCGTGGAGTTCGGCACCGACGGCCACGTCATCTCCATCGAGGAGAAGCCGGCGGACCCGAAGTCGAGCTATGCCGTGCCGGGCCTCTACTTCTACGACAACGACGTCGTGGCCATCGCCAAGGGGCTGCGGCCGAGCGCGCGCGGCGAGCTCGAGATCACGGCCGTCAACGACGAGTACCTCCGCCGGGGCACCCTGTCGGTCAGCGTCCTGCCGCGCGGCACCGCGTGGTTCGACACCGGGACGTTCGAGGGGCTCATCGAGGCGAGCCAGTACGTCCACGTCGTCGAGGCCCGGCAGGGCCAGAAGATCGGCTGCGTCGAGGAGGTCGCGTGGCGCAACGGCTGGCTCGACGACACGGCGATGCGCGGGCACGCCGACGACCAGGCCCGCAGCGGCTACGGTCTCTACCTGCACGCCCTGCTCGCCGAGGGCAGGGACACCCCGTGAACGCGAGGACGTCATGGACATTCGGCCGCTGAAGGTCGCCGGCGCGTTCGAGATCACGCCGCGGCAGCTGCGCGACGAGCGTGGGGTCTTCGCCGAGGGCTTCCGCGTCGACCACCTCGCCGAGGCCATCGGCCACGAGCTGCGCGTGCGGCAGACGAACATCTCGGTGTCGGGGCCGGGTGTGGTGCGCGGCATCCACTTCGCCGACGTGCCGCCCTCGCAGGCCAAGTACGTCACGGCGACCGGCGGCGTCTTCATCGACTTCGTCGTCGACGTCCGCGTCGGCTCGCCGACCTTCGGGGAGTGGGACTCGGTGGTGCTCGACACCGTCGACCGGCGGGCCGTCTACGTCGCCGAGGGGCTGGGGCACGCCCTCGCCTGCATCGAGGGCGGGACCGCGCTCTACCTCTGCTCCGAGGTGTTCACCCCCGCGATCGAGCGCGGGGTCAACCCCCTCGACCCGCGCATCGGGCTGGCCCTTCCCGGTGGCTTCGTGCCGCTCCTGTCGCCCAAGGACGCCGCCGCACCCACTCTTGACGAAGCCGCCGACGCGGGGCTGCTGCCCACCCTCGAGGCATGCCTCGCGTACTCCTCCTCGCTGGCCCCAGCGACGCGCACATGACGACGGACGTGGCCGGCCGGGTCCTCGTCGTGTGCACCGGCAACGTCTGTCGCTCGCCCTACATCGAGCGGCGCCTCGTCCAGCTGCTCGCCGGCACGGGAGTGGAGGTCTCCAGCGCCGGCACCCGGGCGCTCGTCGGTGCTCCCATCGAGCCGGGATCGGTCGAGGCCCTCGGCGAGCTCGAGGCCGACGCGGCCGGCTTCGCGGCCCGCCAGATCACGCCGGCGCTGCTGCGCGACGCCGACCTCGTCGTCACCGCGACGCAACGGCACCGCCACGAGGTCGTCGCCCTCCTGCCCCGGGCGCTGCGCCGCACGTTCAGCCTCGGCGAGCTCGCCGACCTGCTCCGCGACGCCGACCTCGGCGCCGAGATGGCCGCTCTCGAGACGCAGACACCGACCGGACCGGGCGCGCCCGACGCGTCCTGGGCCGCTCGTCTCGCCGCCCTCGCGTGGAGCCGCCGGGGCCGCTCCACGATTCGCCAGCCGGAGGAGTCGGACATATCCGACCCATACGGACGCGGATCTGCCGCATATGTCCTGATGTCGCACGAGATCGAGTCGCAGCTGAGGGTCGTGGCCGAGGCGCTGCGGCCGAGCAGCACCTGAGGTAGCCCCGACGGCGAGATCGGGCTGCCGCCTCGTTCAAGGCGATTCGCCTCTAGCATGTCCCCCGGGGGAGGGGAGGAAGCATGCGTCGAGGGGGAGTACCGACATGAAGAACCGACTGGCGACAGCCGGTCTGCTGGCCTTCCTGGCCGCCGACGTGGCGCTGGTCGCGGTTGCCCTGGGGGCGGGCCGCGAGGAGACGTCCGCGCTGCCGACCGTGACCCGCACGGCCGGCCTCGCGACGGACCAGGCGACCGACCCACAGACCACCCCGCAGACCGAGCCGGCGACCTCCACGCCACCGCGCAGGACCGCCTCGCCGGCAGCGAAGGCGGTCCCCGTGTCCCGGCTCGTCACCGCACTCGACGCCGCGACCGCCTGGCGGGCGAGGACGGGCAGCTGTGACGCGGGAGGGGCCGTCCTCGAGGTGACGAGCGACGGCGGCGAGACGTGGACGAGGCTGCGGGCGCCGTCCCGGGCCGTGGTGCGCGTCCAACCGCTCGACGAGGCCCGCGCGTTCGTCGTCGGTGCCGGTGCCGACTGCTCGCTCAAGCAGTACTCCACGAGCGACGTGGGCCGCACCTGGCAGGCACCGACGACGGTCAGCGGCGGCTGGGCCCGGCAGCTCGACGAGCCGAGCTCGGTGCTGGCGCCCCAGCAGGACGCGGCGGCCCCCTGCGACGACGCCGTCGTCGTCGACCTCTCGCGCACGTCGGCGTCGCAGGCGGAGGCCCTGTGCGCCGACGGCTCCGTCGTCGTCACGAACGACGGAGGGGTCACGTGGTCCGACTCCGGTGACGCCCCGGGCGGCGTGGCCCTCAGCAACCTCCTCGTCGACACGACCCTGACGACGTACGCCGCCCGCATCGTGGGCGCGTGCGAGGGCGTCCAGGTCGTCCGCGTCGTGGAGGGCCGCAACGCCACCATCGTCGCGTGCGTTCCGGTCACGTCGCCGGTCCGCGGCCAGGTCGGTCTCTCCGTGACCGGTCGGGCCGGCTGGATCGTGTCGGGAGACCAGACGTGGGTCTCGGTCGGCGACCTGACGTCGTGGAAGCGCGTCTGACCCCGCTCGTCCCGACCCGCACACCGATGCCGTCGGCGCCCTCCTGTGGGCTGCCTCCTACTTGTAGGAGTTCATCGCGTCCGTGCGGATGGCCTCGCCGAGCTCGTCCATCTTCACCGTGTCGACGATGTCGATCGACGCGCCCTCGGGGCTCGTGCCGAAGCCGGTGAACGGCGCCGTGATGAAGCGGATGTCGTTGCCCCGCAGACCGCGCATCGCGAACGCCTCGGAGCGCATCGTGCCGACGTCGAGCCTCTGGTCGACGGTGAGGTTGCTCGTGGCCGCCTGGATGAAGTCCTTGAGCCGGATCGGGTTGGTCAGGACCTCCTTGCTCAGCGTCTTGAGCATGAGCGCCTTGATGAACGCGAGCTGACGCTGGCCACGGGAGATGTCGCCCTCGCTCAGCTGCTTGCGCTGGCGGACGAAGACGAGGGCGGTCTCGCCGTCCATGTGCATCATGCCCTCGCGGAAGACCTTGCCGTCGCCCTCGGAGGCCTCCTCGACGTTGACGTCGACGCCCCCGACCGCGTCGGTCATCGACTTGAAGCCCTCGAAGCCGAGCATCGCGACGTGGTCGATGCGGACGCCGAGCAGGTTCTGCATCGTCCGGACGAGCAACGGCGCTCCGCCGAACGCGTACGCCGCGTTGAGCTTGTTCTTGCCCTTGCCGGGGATCGAGACGTAGAGGTCACGCGGGAAGTGGATGAGGCTGACGTTGGAGTGGTCGGCGGGCACGTGGACGAGGACCATGACGTCGGACCGGGCGCCGACGCGGCCGGGCCCGGCGTCGTTGCCGATGATGAGGTAGTTCGTGCCCGTGCCGGTCGGCACGTCGATGACCTCGCCGGCGTCGTTCGTCGGCTTCGCGCCGTCGGCGTCGTCGGGCAGCAGCAGCTGGGTCTTCACGTTGTTCGAGACGATCTGGTTGAGCCACGCGAGGTAGCCACCGACGGCGAGGACGGGCACCAGCAGCAGGATCAGCGCCGCAACGAGGACCTTGCGGTTGCGCTTCTTCTCGCGGCGGCGCGACGGGTCGTCGGACGACGAGCCGTCGTCCCACCGGCCGCCACCGGACCCGCCGGAGGCGCCGTCGGAGGCACCCGCCTGGTCACGTTCGAACAGGTCGGCTCCGCGCTCTCTGGTGCTGTCCACGGCGCCAGTGTAGGTGTGACGGGCGGGGCACGTGTGCTGCTTACACTGTCCGCCATGTCCCGAGAGGCCGGCAGGCGCGTCAACGCCGACGTCCCCCTCGCCATCGCCGCCGTCCTGGTCTTCGCCGCCTACGTGTGGCTCCTCACGCGCGCGACCGTGCCCGTCGTGACGGCCTTCTCCTTCGCGTCGGACGACCGGCCCAAGCTCTACGGCGCGCTGCTCGCAGGCCTCGCCGGACTGCCCGGCCTGCTGCTGACGCTCCCGCGAGCGCTCACCTCGCCGCCACCGCCGGTGCAGCCGTCGGTGCGCAGTCGCAGCCAGGTCTCCGCGCGACGGCGGACGTACGTGCGCACCGACGTCCTCGGCGTCGCCGCGTTCCTGCTCGCCCAGGTGCCGCTCCCGGCGCCCTGGGGGCCGGCCGGCAAGGCCGCGACGATCGCCAACATCACCACGTCGCCCGAGCTCGTCGAGCTGAGCGCGATGTTCGCGAACTACTCGCTCGGGATCTTCGCGGTCGGCGTCGTCGCGGCCGTCATCGCCAAGGTCTACGGTCACGCGGCGGCGCTGCGCGTCCTCGCCATCATCCTCGTCGTGGGCGCTCCGGTCGTGGCGTGGTTCCTCGTCGTGCGCGCCGTCACGTAGCCGGCGCGCGCCTCGGTTCGCCCGCGGCCGGCCGTCCGGGCGTGTCGTCCGTGTCGCCCGTGTCGCCCGTGTCCTCACGCACGACGCTTCGCATGCTGCCGCGCACGAGGAACGGCTTCTCGATCGCGTGGTAGAACGCCGCGGCGACGAGGACGGTCGCCGTGCCCGCGACGGTCAGCGCCACGAGGGTCGTCGGCGCGATGCCCCACTCGTCGGGCCGGGCCAGGCCCGACGAGAGCAGGAGGACCGGCTGGTGCAGCAGGTAGAAGCTGTACGAGATGACGCCCAGGGCCGTGAGCCAGCGCAGCGGGCCCGACTCGAAGACCCGCCCGGGCACCCTCGCCAACAGCACGAGCAGGCACACGGCCACGACCCCGAACCCGAGCGCGCTCACCGGACCCCACCCGGCGGCGTACCCGGCCAGGCCGACCGCGAGGGCGACCGGGAGGGCGATCCCGGCGCGCGAGACGTGACCGGCTCTCGGCGAGGTGACGAGCGTCGCTGCCCACATCCCGAGCGCGAACTGGAACCAGCGGGCCGGGAAGAGCTTGTCCGTCGACGGCAGGAAGCCGGCCGGGTGCGCCTGTCCCGTCCACCACACGCCGAACGCCCCCCACAGGAGCGCCACGCCGAGTGTCACGAGCAGCGCGCCGCGCATGCCGAGCCTGCGGTGCACGAGGAGCAGCAGCGGGAAACCGAGGTAGAGGGTCGCCTCGAGGGAGATCGACCACAGGGAGCCGTTGACCGACGAGAGCGTGTCACCGAAGAACGGGAAGGTCAGCGTCAGGTGGGTGACTGCGTCGACGGGCGTGAGGTCGCGGCTCACCAGCCGCTCACGCAGCGCCGGCACGAGCTCGAGGGCCATGACCAGGGCGACGGCGGCGTAGTAGGCCGGCAGCAGCCGGTAGGCGCGGCGACGGAAGAACCGGCGCGGCTGGAGGTCCCGCACGCGACCGGCACGAAGGAGCGGAAGGGTGAGGCAGAACCCCGACAGGACGATGAAGATGTCGACGCCGGCGCCGCCGAAGCCCATGACGCGCACGAGGACGCCGTCTCCGGACAGCTTCGGCGGACGGACGTTGTCGAGCCAGTAGCCGTGGATGTGGAGCAGGAAGACCCACAGGGCGGCGAAGCCGCGGAGCGTGTCGACGTACGCGAGCCGCCGGGTCGCCGGCGGACGTGCTTCGGCCGCGGTCATCGGCGCGGTCGTCGGCGCGGTCGTGCCGTCCATGGTCCCCCTCGAGTGCGTGCCCCAGGACGGCCGACCCCCCCGTCGTCGTGCCCCGGGCGTCATTCTAGGAAGCGGTCGACCTCCGCGCGGATGCGTTCGCGGAAATGCGCCTCGGAGAACTGCTCGGCGTGTGCGCGCACCCGGTCGGCGTCCCAGGTGCGGGCGCGGTTGGCGACGACCGCTGCGCGCACCGCCTCGACCGTCGGCTCCTCGAAGAACGTCCCGTTGGCCTGCGCGTCGATCGTGTCGAGGTAGCCGCCGCCGTGCAGCGCGAGCGTCGGCACCCCGAACGCCGCGGCCTCGAGCGGCGTCAGGCCGAAGTCCTCGAGGCTCGGCGCGAGCAGGGCGCGGGCCCGGTCGTAGGTCCAGCGCAGCTCGGCGTCGCTGAGGCCGGAGACGATGCGGACGTTGTCGGGCGCTGCCGCCCGCAGCTGCGTCTCGAGGGGCCCGGCGCCGACCACGACGAGGCGCTCGGGAAGCCCACGCACCGCCTCGATGGCGACGTCGACGTTCTTGTACGGCAGCAGCCGCGACACGAGGAGCAGGTAGCCGTCGCCGCGCGGAGCGGCCCAGTCGGCGAGTGCGGCGACCGGCTCCTGCGGGTCGGCCGGGTCGATGCCGTAGGGCGGGGGCAGCACCTCCGCCTCGATGCCGTATGCCGCCGCGATGCGTTCGCGGACCACCGTGGAGTTCGCGAGGTAGCGGTCGGCGGACGCCGCCGCCCCTGCGTCCCAGCGGCGCAGCCAGCCGCTGAGGACCGACAGGGCGCGGGCGCGTGCCGAGCGTCGCTTCGACGTGCCGAGGTACGCGTCGGACTGGTAGAGCCAGCGGGCGGGCGCGTGGCAGTAGACGAGCTTGCGGCCGGTGGTCGGCACGCCGTGGGCCCAGCCCGAGCTCGAGGCGACGACGACGTCGGCGTCGACGGGCAGGCGCGACACGGCATACGGCAGGAGTGGCAGCGCGGCCCGGTGCTCGCGGCGCAACGGCGCGATCCGGTTGATGGGGGAGACCACGACGCGCGCGTCGCGGAACTCCGGGTAGGTGCCCTCCGGGTCGTAGAGCGTCGTGTGGATCGTCGCGTCGGGGAAGGCGCGGTGCAGCGCGAGGACGACCCGCTCGGCGCCACCGCGCTGGGTCAGGTAGTCGTGCGCGATCGCGACGCGCGGTCGATCCGTCATGGTGTCCGATCCTCGAGGCCTGCTGGACGCTAGATTCGGGCAGGTGCCGAGAGTCAGTGTGGGCCATCGCCGCCGCGAGCTCGCGCTCAACGGGCGCTTCCTGTCACAGGCCACCACCGGCACGCAGCGCTACGCGCTCGAGCTCGCGACCCGTCTCGTCGCCCGGCACCCGGGGCGCGTCGTCCTCCACGTGCCGAGGGGGACGGCCGTGCCCGCCGAGCTGGCCGGGTCGGCGCGGGTGCGCGAGTCGCGCGCCACGGGGCAGCTCTTCGAGCAGGTCGTGCTGCCATGGCTGGCCCGCCGTGACCTCCTCGTCAGCCTCGGCGGTCCCGCCCCGGTGGCGGCTCGTCGTCAGGTGGCGACCCTCCACGACGTCTCGGTCTTCCGCCACCCCGAGACCTACAGCCGGGCCTTCCGCACGTGGTACCGCGCGATGTACCGGGTGCTGGCGCGGCGCGCCCTGCGCGTGCTCACCGTGTCGCGCTTCAGTGCACGTGAGCTCGTGGCGGTGCTCGGCGTCGACGCCGGGCGGCTCGCCGTCGTGCCGAACGGCAGCGACCACGTCGACCGGTTCACCCCGGCCCGGCCGGTGCTGGGCGCCGACGCCGACGCCGTGGCCGGCGGTGACGAGCCGTGGGTGCTGTGCGTCGGGACCTTCGCCCGGCACAAGAACCTCGTGCCGGCCCTCGACGCGTTCGAGGGGGCAGGTCTGCGCTCCGTCGTCGTCGGTGCCCGGGGCGACGGCCGGGTCTTCGCCGACGCCGGTGGCGCCCGCTGGGCGCACGCGACGTTCGCCGGGCGGGTCACCGACGAGGAGCTCGCGTGGCTCTACGACGCCGCGTCGGCCCTGGTCTTCCCGTCCGTCTACGAGGGGTTCGGCATCCCCGTCGTGGAGGCCCAGCGACGCGGGTGCCCGGTCGTCGCGCTGCACACCGGGCCGGTCCCGGAGGTCGCGGGCGACGGCGCCGTGCTGTGCGACCCGGACCGCCCCGAGGCGCTCGTCGAGGCGGTCCGGGAGGTCCTCGAGCACCCCGGTCGTCGGTCGCAGCTCGTGGCCGCGGGCCGCCGCAACGCCGAGCGGTACACCTGGGACGGGTCCACGGACCTCCTCGAGGCGGCGCTCGCGGAAGCGGGATGGCACGGCTGACAGGCCGCAGCCCACCGGGGCAGACGGGATCTCCGGGTCAGCCACGGACACGACGATCCGGTGCGATACTCCTGCCATGCCAGACGCCCCGTCACCGTCGGTCGACGTCGTCGTCGCGACCTTCAACCGCCCGGACAACGTGCGGACCTGCCTCGAGCACCTCGGTCTTCAGACGCTCACGCCCGACGAGGTCGTCGTCGTCGACTCGTCGCCACACCGGCTGACGGCCGACGTCGTCGCCGACTTCCCGGGTGTGCGCTACATCCGCAACGACGCCGGCCCGGGCACGCTCGCGACGTCCCGCGCCATCGGCGTGGCCGAGACCCGCTCCGACATCGTCGCCTTCGTCGACGACGACGCGTACGCCGAGCCCGACTGGCTCGAGAACATCGTCGCCCGCTACGCCGACCCCGCCGTCGGCGCCGTCGGCGGCCGCGCGAGCAACGGACGGCCCGGCGAGGAGCACGAGGGCCTCGATGCGGTCGGGCGGCTGCTGCCGGACGGGACCCTCACCGGCAACTTCGCGGCCGACACGGGCCGCGACCTCGACGTCGACCACGTGCTCGGGGCCAACATGTCGGTGCGCCGTTCCGCGCTCGAGCAGATCGGCGGCATCGTCGACCTGTTCCCCGGCACGTGCCTGCGCGAGGAGAGCGACATCATGCTCCGGCTCGGCCGCGCCGGCCATCGCATCGTCTACACCCCGACGGCCCTCGTCGAGCACGTGGCCGCGCCCTACACCCGGGGGCGCCGCTTCGACGTGCGCTACACCTACTACGGCCACCGCAACCACGTCGTGCTCCTCTCGCACACCTTCGGCATGGGGGCGCCGATCCTGCGGCGCTTCTACGGCGTGGCGCTGCGCGAGGTGGGCGGCAACGTCGTCGACGGCGCGAAGGCCGTCGTCGACACCGACCGCACCCCGCGCCAGAGGGTCCGCGCCGTGGGCGGCCGGGCCCTGCACGCCTCGGCGGCCATCGGTGGTCTCGCCGCCGGCACCACCGCGGCCGTCCGCACCCGCCTCGGCGACCGGCGTACGGCCCGGGCCTGATCGGTGCCCGCGGCATACGTCGTCCTCAGCCACACCGAGGCCGACCAGGTCACCCGGCTCGTGCGCGCGATCCTTCGGTCGAGCCCCCTGGCCACCGTCTTCGTCACCCATGACGCGCGACGCTTCCCGGCGCCGCTCATCGACGACGACCGGGTCCGGGTGACCACCCACGGCCGCCCGACGGACTGGGGCTCGTGGGAGCTCGTCGAGGTGACCCTCGACGCGATGCGGGCCGCACGCCAGGCCGTCGACCCCGACCTGCTCGTCCTCGTGTCCGGGCAGTGCTATCCCGTCAGAACGCTCGATACGTGGGAGGACGAGCTGCGCGCGGCCGGGGGCTGGCAGGGCACCGCGCGGGCGCTCACCTACGCCCCGGCCTGGGGGCGTCGGCACGGCGTGGGCGACGACGCGCTGACCCGCTACACCTACCGCTGGGCCCCGGTCGGTCGGCACCTGGACTCCGTGCTGCGCGCCGGCCGCCTCCCGGGTCGCGCCCTGTGGGCTCTCGCGCACCGGACCGAGCCCCTCGTCTCGCTCCGGCTCGTCGACCGCGGTCGGGGTGCGCACGTCGGGCTCCGGCGCCGTGTGTCGCCGGGCACGCCGCCCATCCGGCTCGGCTCGCAGTGGCTCGCCGTGGACCGCCTCCGCCTCGGGGTGGTGCTGGCCGAGCTCGCGGAGGGCACGCCGCTGCGACGGCTCTTCGAGGGCTCCGTCATCGCCGACGAGGCCGCGCTCCAGACAGTCCTGGGGAACACCGGCCCGCCTGCCGTGCCGCTGCCCGTCTCCTACTCCGTCTGGATGCCCGAGGAGGACACGACCCGCACCTTCGTGCACGATGACCTGGCCGAGATCCGGGCCTCCGGCTCACCCTTCTGCCGTAAGGTCCACACGGTGCGCAGCGCAGAGCTGATGGACGCCCTCGACCGCGTGAACGGGGTCGACCGTGGCGAGTGACCGACCCGACGAGGGCGGCGCCGACGCACGCCCGGATGGCGGACCGGATGCTCGACCGGATGGCGGACCGGATGCTCGCCCCAATCCACCGGACGCCGGCCCCGAGACGGCGGCGGGGGAGGTGGAGGCGGACCTGCTCCTGCCCGACCGCCAGGTCGACGACCTCGAGGCGCAGCCGGCCGGGGCGATGAGCCGTGAGGGGCTGCAGCAGAGTGCCGTGCGTGGCGCCGTCTGGACGGTCATCCACACCTTCATCGCGATCCCCGTCGCGTTCCTCGTCAACCTCCTCATGGCTCGCGTGCTGGGCGCCGCCGACTACGGACGCCTGGCCTTCCTCACCGCCCTCATGGAGGTCGTCTCGCGGATGCTGACGGCCGGGTTCGGTTCAGCCGTCGTGCAGTTCGGCGCGAAGGCTCACGCCGCGGGCCGCACGGCCACCGTGTCCCGGCTGCTCTCGCAGTCCCAGGGCTTCCGGCTGCTCGTCGTCATGCCGGTGCTCTCGGTCGTCGTCCTGCTCTTCGCCGACGTCCCGCCGAGCGTCGTGGTCATCGCCATCGTCTTCGGCATCGCCGTGCCCGCGGCGTTCGACGGTGCGGTCGCCTGCCTGACCATCGAGAACAAGACCGCCGACGGTGCCAAGATCGCCCTCGTCACGTCCCTCGCCACGCAGGTCGCGGTCGTCGTCGTCGTGCTCGTCGTGGGCACGCCGGACTCCGTATGGACCATCCGCCTCATCGTCAGCGGCGTCGCGGTCGCGCTCTGCCTGGTCCCCATCTCCGCTGCCTACCGCACCGCCGTCCTGCGTCCAGCGCTCCCCAGGGGCATGCCGGTGGGCTTCTGGCGCTATGCCGTGCCGGTCGGCCTCGCGAGCGTCATCGGCGGTCTCGTCATGTCGCGCAGCGAGATCTTCTTCATGAACTGGCTCGCGGCCCCGGCAGCGGTCGGCGTCTTCGCGCTGGCCTTCGGGCTGGCCGGCCACGTCTTCGCCCCGGCGCAGGCCTTCGTCGGCCCACTCGTGCCGGCCATCTCGGGCCTGCTCGAGGTCGATGCGCAGGCGGTCCGTCCGGCCTTCCGGCGCGTCCTGCGGGCCGGCGCGACGGTGGTCGGGCTCGTTGAAGCCGTCGCCGTGGTGCCACTCGCGGTCCTCGTCCCCGTCCTCTACGGCCCGGAGTTCGCCGAGGCGGGCCCGGTGGTGGTGGCGCTCGGGGTGTCGGCCGGGTTCGTCACGGTTGCCAGCCCCGTGGCCGCGTTCGTCTCGGCCCGCCTGTCGGCGGGGGAGATGCTGAAGGCCACGTCGGTGGCCCTCGTCGTCGACGTCGCGCTCGCCCTCAGCCTCATCCCGACGCTCGGGGTGTGGGGCGCCGTCATCGCCAACGTCGCAGGCTCCATGACGAGCCTGCTGCTCCTGACGCGGTCGGAGCTGCGCGGCCTGGGCATCACGGTCTCGCTCGCGGCGCGCGACGCGCTCCCGTGCTTCGTCGGGGCGGCGCTCGCGGGCGGGCTGATGCTCGCCGCTGCCGCGGTGCCCGGCAACGAGTGGCTGCGCGCCGTGGGAGTCGCCGCGGTGGGCGGCGTGCTCTACGTCGCGATCCTGCGTGTGGGCAGGTCCGGGCTGACCGTGCCGGACGCCGACGCCATCATCCGCGCGCTGCCCCGGCCCGCCAAGCGCGTCGGCCCCGTCGTGCTGGGCCTGCTCACCGCCCGCGCCGTCGACGAGCCCGCGCCGGCCTGAGGCTCCGCTGCCCCCGGTTCGATGTATCCCCGCGGTCCCCGGGTCGCGCGGACACATCGAACCGGGGGCGCTCCCGGTTCGGTCACTGGGTGGAGCGCCGCTCGACGACGGGCGCCACGACCCGCGCGTAGACCCCCTCGTACGCATCGGCCACGACCGACCACGTGTAGCGGCGCGCGGACATCCGCCCGGCCGCCCCGAGGGCGGCCCGTCGCTGCGGGTCGCGAAGCAGCGACTCGACGGCGCCCGCCAGCGCGCCGGTGTTGACCGGGTCGACGACCAGCCCGTCGACGCCGTCCGTGACGAACGACGCCGGCCCACCCAGGCTGGTCGCGACGAGCGGTGTCCCGGCGCGCCAGGCCTCGAGGGCCACGATCCCGAAGGCCTCTCGGCGACTGGGCATCACGACGACGTCGGCGCGACGCATCCAGGCGTGCACGCCGGCCTCGTCGAGGGCCCCGACGAGCCGGAGGCGCTCGCCGAGACCGAGGCGCTCGCCGAGGGCCCGAAGAGCCTCGCGCTGCGAGCCGGCGCCGCCGAGCACGAGCGTGGCGCCCAGGTCGGCGTCGACCCCGGCGAACGCCTCGACGAGCAGGTCGAACCCCTTCGTCGTCTCGAGCCGGCCCACCCCCAGCACGACCGGCCGGTCGGACAGACCGAGGGCGTCGGGCATCGTGCCGGAGGGCGGGGCCGTCGGCACGGGGCCGACACCGTTGGGCACGACGGAGCCACCGACGAGACCGAACCGCTCGCGCAGGTCGTCGAGCACCTGCTCGGAACAGCCCGTCGTCGCCGCGGCGCCCGCGATGGTGCGCCGGAGACCCTCGCGCATCAGGGCAGAGGTGCCGAACGCGTCGTGGTCGTCCATGAAGGTCTCGCCGTGGCTCGACAGCACGAGCGGGATGCCGGACCGGCGAGCCAGCGCGGCGGCATACACCCCGTTGGGTCCGAAGCACTGGACGTGCAGCAGGTCGGGACGGAACGCGCGCGAGGCCGCCCGCCACGCGTGCCAGGCGCGTGGTGCGGAGACCGCGAAGCTGGCCAGAGCCCGGCCCGAACGGGCCGGCAGCGGGGTGGGCAGGTGGCGCACGACCGTGCCGTCCAGCTCCGCGACGCCGAGGTGTTCACCGCGGTCGACGGTCCACACCTCGACCTCGGTCCCTGCGCCGTGCAGCTCGCGTGCGACGTGGCGCACGTGGGACTCCACCCCGCCGAGGTGCGGGTGGTAGGAGGAGGTGACGAGGGCGACGCGACGACCCACCGCGGCTCCTCTCGATCGGACACGCGTGGCCGACCGGCCGGCGTGCCGTCTCACCCTACGATGCGAGGGCGGCCCCGTCCCGGGCTCCGACCGCACTCTCCGAGCACTCCCACCGCACTCCCACCGCACTCCGACAGTCAGGACCGCCCGTGCCCCGGCTCACGATCGCCACGACCGCGACCGCGGTGCCGATGGGGGCGCAGGCGTACGAGCGTCACGTCGTCTCACGTGCCGCCTCGGCTCTCGACGCGCTCGCCGGTCCCGGCGAGGAGTGGCAGGTCCGACACGTCGTCGCGCGTTCGCTCCGCTCGCCGCTGCCCGGCACGCACCGCCTGCCGATGGGCTGGCTCGGCGGCGCCTCACCGCGCGCCCGTGCGGCTGCGGGTCGTCTCGCGTACGCCCGGGCCGGGCTCGTGCACCGGATGACCCTCGAGCTGCCGCCTGCCCCACGCGAGGTCGTCACGCTCCACGACGTCGTCGCGTGGCGCTACGCCGACGAGTCGGCGCCGGTCCGCTCGGCCGCGGAGGAGCTGCGCCGGGCGGCCGCCGTGGTGTGCGTGTCGGCGTTCACCGCTGCCGAGGCGGTCGACCTGCTCGGCCTCAGCGACCCGGTCGTCGTGCCCAACGGGGTCGAGTCGCGCTACTTCGGTGCGCGGCCGCTCGCCCCCGACGTGCTGGCCGGGCTCGGGATCAGCGGACCGTACGTTCTGACCGCCGGCGGAGCGTCCGAGCGGAAGAACCTGGGCGCGCTCGCCGACGCGTGGCCGCGCGTGCACACCGCGCGTCCCGGCACGACACTCGTGCTCGCCGGACCGCCCCACCCCCGCCGCACCGAGCTCTTCGGGTCGTTGCCGGGTGTACGCCTCGTCGGCCGCGTCGCCGACGAGCTGCTCCCGGGGCTGTATGCCGCCGCGTCCGTCGTCGTCGTACCCTCGCTCGTCGAGGGGTTCGGCCTGCCCGCCCTGGAGGGGATGGCGACCGGCGTCCCCGTCGTGGCTGCCGACCGCTCGTCGCTGCCAGAGGTCGTCGGCGACGGTGGCCTGCTCGTCGAGCCGACCGGTGCTGCGCTCGCGCAGGCGGTCCTCGACGTCCTCGCCGGCGGGCCGGACGTCGAGGCCATGGCGCGACGCGGCCTCGACCGGGCGCGCCGGTTCACCTGGGAGGCGAGCGCCGAGGGTCACGCGCGGGTCTGGCGCTCCGTCGGCTCCTGAAGCTCGGATGGGACCGCCCCATCCGAAGCCTCCGGCCGTGGACCCGTCGGTCTCGGGTCGTCGGCTGCCTTCGCCGACGCGCGGGCGGCCGTGACGTCGTCGGCGAGGTTCGGCGAGTCGCCACCGAGCACCGCGAGCACCAACGCGGTGACGCACACCACGAGCAGGACGCTGCCGACGACGTCGCGGGGCAGGTGCGCGTACCACGACACGTTGCCGAGCCCCACGCCGAACCCGGCGGCCGCGAGGGCGCCGAGTCCGCGTCTGGTGACCCGCCGCGGCCAGACGATCGCGACCCCGACGAGGAGCCCGAGGCCGGCGGCCGCGTGGTTGGACGGGAAGGCGTCGTCGCCGATGCCGAAGACGTCCTGGACGCGCACCTCGAGCGCGAGCAGCGTCGCAGCCGCCGGCACGACCACGCCGGCGATCGCACGCCGCCAGGACCGGCGCACGAACGCGAGCAGGGCGAGCACGACGACGACGGGTGCGAGGGCGACGATGACGAGCGGGCGGGCGATGTCGCTGAGCGGCCGGCGGAACGAGCCCGGCAGCTCGTTGAGCACCCAGTCGCGCACCGCGTCGTCGAGCCAGCGGCCGGCGCCGGTGCGCGTCGAGATGAGCGCGGCGGCGACGAGACCGAGCGCGGCGACCACTGCCAGACCGGCCCACCGGAGACGTTCGCGATGCTGCACGTGCGCCTCCCGCATGGCTGTTATGGTGCGATCGACCAGTCCGCTTGCAGTCTATGGGGGTTCGCGCGATGGCAACCCACGAGGCGACGGAGGTCCCGACGATGGGGGCGTCGGTTCCTCTCGAGGTTCGGATCGGCTTCGCGCACGCCTCCCTCCAGTGGATCGCCGACCGCTGCGGAGCCGACCTGCTGCACGTCAAGGGCGCAGCACTCGACCCGACGCTCGTGCCGGTTCGCGGCTACTCCGACGCCGACGTCCTCGCCCGTCCCGGGCAGGTGCGGCTGCTGCTCGACGAGCTGCGCGGGCACGGCTGGGAGCTCATCAACTCCTTCGCCTACGGTTCATCCTTCGAGCACTCGGCCACCTTGCGACACAAGGACTTCGGTCTGCTCGACCTCCACCGCATCTTTCCCGGGACCGGACCTGACCCCGACGCCGCCTTCGACGAGCTCTGGCGCGACCGCACCACCGTGACGCTCGGTGGCGTCGAGTGCTCGGTGCCGTCCCGTGACGCGCAGGCGGCGCTCCTGCTCCTCCACGCAGCCCGCGGGGGGAAGGACCCCAAGGCCGGACTCGACGTCGAGGCGGTGTGGACGACGGCCGACGAGCCGCAGCGCGACCGCATCCGCGCCTGGGTGGACCGGCTCGACGCCGGCCTGGGCTTCTCCGTCATCACCGGCACCCTCGACGACCACCGGGACGACCCGGCATACGACCTGTGGCGCGTCGCCGCACGCGGCGGCACCCGGGTCGAGGAGTGGCGGGCCCGGGTGCGCGCCGCCCGCGGCCTGCGTGCCAAGGTCGGCGTGGCAGCTCGGTCGGTGCTCGTCAACGTCGAGCACCTGACGATCGTGCGCGGCCGGCCCGTGAGCCGGAACGAGATCCTGGCGGAGTTCTTCGGGCGGCCCGCCCGGGGGCTGCGCGAGCAGGTCAGGCGCCGCGGTCGCAGGCGAGAGGGGGACGGCGGGTGAGGCCCGCCTTCCGCCCCGGTGCCGACACCGGCGTCGCGGTGAGCGACGAAGGGCAGACGGTCTACCTCGCCCACCTGCCGGCCGGCCCCATCCTCGTGCTCGAGGGAGCGGCCGCGGTCATCTGGGACGAGGGCACGACGGAGCCCGCCGACGGCTGGCTCGAGCGCGTCGCCGCGTCGGTCGGGCAGCCAGTCGAGGCCATCGCGGCCGACGTCGACGCGTTCGTCTCCGACCTGCGCGAGCGCCATCTCATCGAGGGCTGGCCGCCCGACGCCTGAGGCGGCTGACGCGCTGACGCGCCTCAGGCCTCGTGCTTGGCCCGTGCGCGCTTCTGCCGGCGGCCCAGCTTGGCATCGGCGTCGCGGTTGTAGCCGTAGTAGCCGTAGCGGTGGGCCGTCGACGAGCTGACGGGCGCCATGTTGAGCGCGAACCCGGCGACGGGGACGTCCACGGTCTCGAGCGACTGGACGGCGCTCGCCAGGTCACGCTTCCTCGTCCGGTCGGCGCCGACGACCATGATGAGCCCGTGCGTCAGCTTGTTGATGAGCACGGCATCGATGACGGGCACCACGGGTGGGCTGTCGACGAGGATGAAGTCGTAGTCGTGGGCGAGCTTGCCGAAGAGGATCTCCATGGGCTCCGACCCGAGCAGCTCGCTGGGGTTGGGCGGCACCGGCCCGGCCGGCAGCACGTGCAGGGTCGACTGGCGCCAGCGCTGGATGACGTCCTCGGGGTCGGCCAGGCCGAGCAGCAGGGTGGTCAGGCCGAACGAGCCGTCGAGCCCCATCGTGCGGGCGACCGACGGGTTGCGCAGGTCGCCGTCGATGAGCAGCACCTTCGAGCCGGCGTCGGCCATCGCGAGCGCGAGGTTGATCGTCGTCGTCGTCTTGCCCTCGCCGGGCACGGACGATGTGACGACGAAGGAGTGGCCGGCGGTCGTGACGTCGACGAAGAGGATGTTGGTGCGCAGGCGCCGGATCGACTCCGCGTGGCGGCCGTGGGGGTCGCTCTCGAGGGACATCAGGCCGTCCTTGACCGACTTCACCATCGGGATGTCGCCGAGGATGGGCCGCTTGGACAGGGCCTTGATGTCGTCCTCGGTGCGCACCTTCGTGTCGAGGGTGTGGCGCAACAGCGCGAGCCCGATGCCGAGGGCGAGGCCCAGCAGGCCACCGAGCATGAGGTTGCGCTTCGCGTTGGGTGAAACCGGCTCGCTGGGCGCCGTCGCGGGCGCGATGGTGGTCGCCTCGACGGACTGGCCGTTGGCGGCGAGCAGGGGCGAGAACTTCTTCGTCGCGACGTCTGCGAGCACGGGCCCGGCCTCGTTGGCGATGCGGGCCAACAGAACGGGATCACCGCCGGTGGCGGTGATCGTCATGATGTTGGACGTCTGCGAGACCTCTCCGGCCACCGAGATGGGTGTGCCGGGCGCGAGCCCGAGCCGAGCGCGCAGGGGCTCGATGACGGACGGGGCGTTGAGGACGTCGAGGTACCTCGCGAGGTCGTCTGAGTTGACGGCGTACGTCGCGACCTGGGTGCCGTTTCCCGGATCGGGCGGCTGCGTGGCCGACAGGAAGATCTTGGCGGTGGACGTGTAGACGGCAGGCGTCATGATCGTCTGGACAGACGTGGCTGCGATCACGGCAAGAAGGCTCAGTGCAATGATCCGCCAACGTGCTGCCAGCACGTTGAGGAACTCCCGGAACGTCACCTAGCCCCCCGGCCAACTCGTCGGTACGTGGGAGCATCCTCCCATATCATCCAAGAGGTTGTGCCGAGTCCGAGACATCCGCGGAGGGCACGGGAGACTGGGGGTTGGAATGGTCGTGTGGGCACTGCGCGTGTCCCACAGCGCCGTGGTCGACGCCTGGCGCGAGAGGGAGCGGGCGCTGCGCCGCCGGGGGCACCAGGTCGCCGTCGTGTCGGCCGCGTCGTGGTCCGAGGGCGGTCGCGTCGTCGCGCTCGCCGTCCGCCCCGGTGAGGACGTCGTCGCGGCACGGACCGTCGGCTCTCATCCCGCTCTCTTCCTCTACGACCCGCGACCCCTGTGGCGCGCCCTCGGCCGGCCGGTGGACGTCATCGACATCCACGAGGAGCCGTACGCCCTCGCCACGGCCGAGGTGCTCCTGCTGCGCTGGCTGCGCCGCCAGCGCGCGCCCTACCTGCTCTACTCGGCGCAGAACATCGACAAGCGTCATCCCGTCCCGTTCCGCTGGCTCGAGCGCGCGGCGCTGCGGCACGCGCGGGGCGTCAACGTCTGCAACGACGCCGCGGGCCGGATCGTCGAGCGCAAGGGGTTCCCGGGCCGGGCGCGCGTCATCGATCTCGGCACCGACCTGACGGTCTTCACGCCGGCAGCGGATGCCGGCACGCCTCGCACGCTGCCCGTCGCTGGCTTCGCCGGCCGCCTCGACGCCGCCAAGGGCGTCGAGGTGCTGCTGCGCGCGGTGGCTCTCGAGCCCGACCTTCGCCTGCGCGTGGCCGGCGACGGCCCCCGGCGTCGCGACCTCGAGGCGCTCGCGGGGTCGCTGGGCCTCGCCGACCGCGTCGAGTTCCTCGGCGCCCTGCCCCCTGAGTCGCTGCCCGCCTTCTACCGCTCTGTCGACGTCATCGCCGTGCCGTCCCTGACGACCCCCTCGTGGGTCGAGCAGTTCGGCCGGGTCGCGCTCGAGGCGATGGCGTGTGGCACGCCCGTCGTCGTCAGCGACAGCGGCGCCCTGCCCCACGTCGTCGGGGACGCCGCGCTCGTCGTCGCCGAGGGCAACGTGGCCGAGCTCGCCAAGGCGCTCGCCGAGGTCGTCCGCGATGCCGAGGTCGCCGGCCGCCTCCGCTCCGCCGGGCTCGAGCGAGCCGCCAGCACGTCCTGGGACCAGATCGCACTCGAGCACGAGGCCATGTACGCCGCTGCCACGCACGAGCGGCCGGCCGACGCGACCGACGCGGCAGGTCGGCGACTCGAGGTGGTCGTCGTCGCGTACGGCCAGCCTGAGCTGCTCGCCCGGGCCCTCGACCCGCTGCGCGAGCTGTCGGTGACGGTGGTCGACAACTCCTCGTCGTTTGACGTGCGAGCAGCGGCCGAGGCCGCGGGGGCCCGCTACGTCGACCCGGGACGCAACGGTGGCTTCGGCGCGGGCGTCAACGCCGCGCTGCGCGTCATCGACCCCGGCGCCGACGCGCTCCTGGTCAACCCCGACGCCGTGGTCCAGCCCGCCGACGTGACGATGCTCCACTCCGCGCTGCTGGCCTCGCCCGACCTCGCGAGCGTCGGCCCGGCACAGGTCGACGCGGCGGGCGCCCCGTCCCGCGTCGAGTGGCCTTTCCCGTCGCCGCTCGCGACGTGGGTCGACGCAGCGGGTCTGGGCCGGCTGCGTCGCGACCGCTACGTCATCGGCTCCGTGCTGCTCCTGCGGCGCGAGGCGATCGAGCACGTCGGCCCGTTCGACGACGAGCGCTTCTTCCTCTACGCGGAGGAGACCGACTGGGCCTATCGCGCGAGCCGGCTCGGCTGGCGTCACGCCGTCGTGCGTGAGGCCCGGGCCGAGCACGTGGGAGCGGCCACGAGCACCGACCCCACGCGTCGCGAGGGCCACTTCCACGCGGCTCAGGAGGTCTACCTGCGCAAGCACTTCGGGGCGTTCGGCTGGCAGGTGAGCCGTGCCGGGCAGGTGGTCGGCTCGGCGGTCCGCGGTGTGGTCCTGCCGGGGGAGCGGGGGCGCGCCGCCCGTGCACGCGTGCGGCTCTACCTGCGTGGCCCGCTGCGCTCCGAGGTACGACCCGCCGACTCCCTGCCGGTCGTCGACCCGGCGACGCCGTCGAGGACGCCGTCGTCGGCTCCGTCGTCGGCGCGGTCGTCGGAGGCATGATGGCCGGCGTGATCTCGGAGCGGATGCGCGGCCACGGCGGCACGGACCGCGCGTTCCAGCTCGGTCTCGTCCTCGCCGCCGTGGCCCTCGTCGCCGTCGTCGGACGGCTCGCCGTGACCATGCCGGAAGCGGCCATCGTCATCGCCGTCGCTGTCCTCGCCGCGGGCCTCACGGCCGTGCAGCCGGGCCTCATCCCGGTCGCGGTGCTGCCGCTCCTGCTCGTCGTCATGCGCGTCGGCAGCGGCGGCGTCGACCTGTCGCTCTCCGACTTCGCCCTCGCCGCAGCGAGCGTGCCCGCGGTCTTCCTCGCCAGGCGACCGTTCGCCCCCGGCATCCGGGCGGTGCTGTGGGCCTCCGCCACCTACCAGTTCGCGACGCTCGTCACCGTCGTCAACAACCCGTACCCGGCCAACGCCGTGGAGTGGGCCCACGCCTGGATGATGGTGTCCGGCTCACTGCTCGTCGGCTGGGCGGTCGGGGCCAACGGGCACGGCCGCATCGGCGTGCGCCTGCTCGTCTGGACCATCGCCGTCGTCGCCGTGATCACCGTCGTGGAGGGCGCGATCCACATCTCGCAGGGCGACCTGACACCGGTCTACCCGACCTTCCCGTACAACATGCACAAGAACTTCGCCGGCACGCTGTGCGGCATCGGTGTCGTCATGGTCTATGCCCGTCCGGACTGGGCCGGCCTGTCGCGACGCGTGTCCCGCGCTCTGGTCGTGCTCATGCTGCTCGCCGTGCTCGCGACCCAGTCGAGGCAGGCCATCATCGGCATCGTGGCCGCGATCTTCGTCCTCGTGCTGCGCTCGAACACCGACCGCAAGCGGTCCAAGCTGACCCTCCTCGTCCTCGCGCCCCTCATCGTGTTCGTCACGAACCTCGTCCAGGACCAGGTGCAGTCCGACAACCAGTTCAACTCCGTCTTCCAGCGGCTCACGTGGTTCCAGGACTCGGTCACCGTCTGGATCACCGACCCGTGGTTCGGTGTGGGCCTGCGCTGGTGGTACACCGACCGCTTCCCGTTCCGGTTCCAGCCGCCGAACGCCGAGATCGAGGTGCTGACGTCGGCGGGCGTCGTCGGTCTCGTCGCCTTCCTCGCGCTGATGTACGTGGCCCTCCGTGTCGCCTGGCGCCTCGACCCGACCTACGGCACGCTCGCCGTCGCGGTCCTGGTGACACGCCTCGTCCAGGGGCAGTTCGACCTCTTCTGGGCGGCCGTCCAGGGCTCGCTCCCGTTCGTCGTCCTCGGGCTGTGCCTCGGGGTGAAGTGGCATGCCGACCGCCGCGACGAGCACGCCGCCCCCACCGGGTCGGACTCCCTCGGCACACGTGCGCCGGCGGCCACCGCATGACGACCATCGTCCAGATCACTCCCGAGATCGGGCCGGGCACGGGAGTCGGCGCCGTTGCGCACCACCTCGAGCAGGAGTGGCGCGCGCTCGGCGTCGACGTACGCCGGTTCACCCTCGCCGAGGCCGGCGGCGGCTGGCTGCCCGCGCCCGCGGGTGGGATGGCCGGGCGGCTCGCCCTCATCGGCCGGGTCGTGTGGTTCTCGACGGTCGGCACCCGGCGCGCGAGGCGCCACCTGCGTGCCCACCCCGAGCAGCTGTCGATCTGCCACAACGACGCCCTGGCCGGCGACGTCTACGTCAACCACGGCATCGTCCAGGCGGCCATGCGAGCGCGGGGCCACTACGCCTTGCGGATGCTCCGCAACCCGCTGCACCTCTTCACGACCACGCGCGACCGGCTGCGCTACTCCCGTCCCAGCACGCATCGGCTCGTCGTCAACCTCGTCACCGACGAGGACCGACTCCTCCGCGAGGCCTACCCACGGCTCGCGATCCCGACCGTGGTCATCGGCAACGGCGTCGACACCGAGCGGCTCCGCCCCCCGACCCCGGGCGAGCGCGAGGCGGCCCGGGCCGCCTTGGGTCTCGGTCCCGATCAACGTGTCGTGCTCTTCATCGGCAACGAGTTCGGGCGCAAGGGCCTGCCCCTGCTCGTCGACGCCGTGTCGCGCCTGGGGCCCGACTCGGTCCTCGTCGTCGTCGGCGGGACCCCCGACCTCGTGGCGGCCGAGGCCGGCCGTGAGCCCGCAGTGCGGCTCGGCGCGCGCCTGCGCTTCGCGGGGGCCCAGCCCGACCCGAGGCCGTGGCTGCACGCGGCTGACGTTCTCGCGATGCCGAGCGCCTACGAGTCGTACGGCCTCGTCGTGCTCGAGGCGCTCGCGTGCGGGGTGCCTGTCGTCGCGACGGCCACCGGCTGCGTGCCGGACGTCGTCACCGACGGCGTCAACGGGGCCGTCGTGGACGGGACGGCCGAGGCGCTCGCGCAGGGGCTGGGGCAGGTCCTCGCGGCGGACCCCGGCCCGCTCCGGGAGGCCGCGCGAGCGACCGCCGAGCAGCACGCGTGGGCTGTCGTGGCCCGCCGCTACCTCGAGGTTCTCACCGGTCTGAGCCAGAGCGCGCTGCCCTCCCGGGTCGCGGACGGGGGAGCCCGGTGAGGATCCTCCACGCGGTGCGCTCGGACGCGTTCGCCGGCGTCGAGAGCCACGTCGCCCGCCTGTCCCGCGCGCAGCTGGCGGCCGGCGACGACGTGCTCGTCGTCGGCGGTGACCCGGCGCGCATGGCGCAGGCCGCCGGGCTGGGCGTGCGCACGTTGCCCGCGACGACAGTCACCGACGTGCTGGCCACGGTCCGACGCCTGGGGCGCAGCGCCGACGTGGTCCATGCGCACATGACGGCGGCCGAGATCGCCTCTGCAACGGCGTTGCTCGGCGTCCGGACGCCCTTGGTGGTGACCCGACACTTCGCCCGCGACCGGGGCAGCAACCCGGTCTCGGCCCTGGCCGGAGCCGGTGCCGCCCGACGGGTCGACGCCCAGATCGCGATCAGCCACTACGTCGCCGACAGCATCGACGCACCGAGCATCGTGATCCACCCCGGCGTCGACTCCACCACGTCGACGCGGCTGTCGGCAGACCGTGACCCGGTCGTGCTCGTCGCCCAGCGTCTCGAGCCGGAGAAGGACACCGACGTGGCCCTGCGTGCCTTCGCCCTCTCCGGGCTCGCCGGCCGCGGCTGGCGCCTCGAGGTCGCCGGTGACGGCGCAGAGCGCGGCCGTCTCGTCGCGCTCGCCGCAGAGCTCGGCATCGCTGCGGTGACGGAGTTCCTCGGCCACCGCAGCGACGTGCCCCAGCTCATGGAGCGCGCCGGGCTCCTGCTGGCCCCGTGCCGCATCGAGGGCCTGGGCCTCACCGTCCTCGAGGCCATGGCCGCCGCCCTGCCCGTCGTGGCGGTGGGTGCAGGTGGACACATCGAGACGGTCGGCAGCGTCACGAGCCCCGCCATGCACCCCGCGGGCGACGCGAGCCGAGCCGCCGAGCTGCTCATGGGCCTCGCCGTCGACACCGCCCGTCGTGACGCGTACGCCATCGAGCTGCAGGGCGTCCAACGGGAGCGGTTCACGCCCCAGCACCAGGCGCGCGAGACGGCGGATGTCTACGCGGCCGTCCGCGGGGCGGTGGTCTGACGTGGACCTGGTCATCACCTCGCTCGAGGCCTGGGACGGCGTGTGGCGCCGCAACCAGCACCTCGTCGCCGGCCTGCTGCGGCGCGACGCCGACCTCAGGGTGCTCTTCGTCGAGCCGGCGACCGACCCGCTCCATGCCGCTCTCGGCGCCGGCCAGCCACGTCTGGGGCGTGGGCTGCGCCAGTCACCCCCCGTCGACGGCATCCGCCCGGAGGCCCTCTGGCTGCTCGAGCCGACCAAGTGGCTGCCGCGTCGCGTCGACCGTCGCGTCGACGAGCGCTGGGCACGGCTGGTGCTGCGGACGACGCGCTCGATGGGGATGACCGAGCCGCTGCTCTGGGTCAACGACCCGACCGGGTCGCTGCTCGTCGAGGCGACGCCGTGGCCCTCGCTCTACGACGTCACTGACGACTGGACCCTCGCCGAGCGCGCGGCCGCCGAGACGGACCGCGTCGTGGCACAGGAGCACGTCCTGCTCGCGCGCTGCGAGGAGGTCGTCGTCTGCTCCCCGGCTCTCGCGGCGAGCAAGGGCGCCGACCGCGAGGTGACGCTCGTGCCCAACGGCGTCGACACGGCGGCCTACCGCGTCGTGCGCGACCGGCCCACCGACCTGCCGGCCGGGCGCTGCGCCGTCTACGTCGGCACCCTGCACGGCGACCGGCTCGACCTCGACCTCTGCGCCGCGACCGCCCGCGCGCTCGCCGGCTCGGGCCACCTCGTGCTCGTCGGACCGGACGCGCTGGTCCCCGAGCAGCGCGGCCGCCTGGAGGCAGCCGGCGTGGTGCTCCTCGGCGCCCGCCCGAGCACCGACGTGCCCGCCTACGTGCTGCACGCCGACGTCCTCGTCGTGCCGCACGTCGTCACGCCCTTCACCGACAGCCTCGACCCGATCAAGCTCTACGAGTACCAGGCGTCGGGGCGACCGGTCGTGTCGACGCCCGTGGCCGGCTTCCGTGACGTGGACGACCCGCTCGTCACGGTGGCGGGCCAGGAGACGTTCACGGCTGCCGTCGTCGGGCTCCTCTCGACGGGCGAGGGTCCCACTGCTGCAGCCGATCCCGAGCGGGCGGCCGGTGCCGACTGGTCGCGGCGCGTGGACCAGCTCGTCGACGTGCTCGGCCGGCTCCGGGATCGGGACCGGCGCGCATGACTCTCCTGCACGTCCGCGCACTCGGTGCAACGGTGGCCATCGACGTCACCGACCCGCGCCTGCGGCCGCTCGCCCTCCAGGCCTGGTCCGCCTGCGCGACGTCCCCGGTCGACGGCTGCCCCGTCGTGCAGGCCCCCACCGTGCTGCCGGGTGCCTCCTCGGACGACGTCGCGGTGGCGCTGCAGACGCTCACCCAGCTCGTGACCCGTGAGGCGATCGGCGCGAGGGCAGGGCAGCTGATGATGTTCCACGCCGGGGCGCTCTGCGACCAGACGTCGGGCGCCACGATCGCCATGGTCGCTCCCGGCGGCACCGGCAAGACGACGCTTGTCCGCACCCTGGGACAGGGACGGGGCTACATCTCCGACGAGACCGTCGCCGTCGCCGACGACCTCAGCATCGAGCCGTACTGCAAGCCACTGTCGATCCGCCGCCCCGACACCGGGTTGCCGAAGGACGAGGTCAACCCGGTCGACCTCGGCCTCACCGTCCCGCGGGTCCAGCCCTGGCTGGCCGGGATCGTGCTGCTGCGGCGCGACCGCGCCGAAGGAGCCCCCACCGTCGTCGAACCGGTCGACGTGCTCGACGCCCTCGTGCTGCTGGCGCCGGAGACGTCGTCGCTTGCACGTGTGGAGCGACCGTTGCACCGCTTGGCAGGTCTGGTCCAGGCGGTCGGCGGCTTGCTGCGCGTGCGCTACCACGACGCCGTCGAGGTCGAGCCGGTCGTGCGGGACATCCTCGGGAGGTCGCGGTGAACCGCGTGGACGTACCCCTCCACCCCGACACGGTGCTGGCGCGCATCCCTCTGGTCGACGAGTTCACGACCGAGGACGGCACGGTGGTCATGGTCGGCGTCGAACCGCTCCACCGCGTCGTGCGGCTCTCGCCCCTCGGGCTCGAGGCCCTCGACGCCATCGGCGGCGGGACGTCCCTGGCCGAGCTCGAGGCCGAGCTGGGGTCGCGGCTGGGTGCGCCACCCGGCGGAGGGCTGGCTGAGAGGGTGCTCGAGATCGTTCTCGCGCTCCTCTCGGCTGAGGTCATCAGTGCAGGTCAGGGCCACAAAAAGGACAATCAGGACGACATTCGGCCGTGATGTTCACGAGAGCCCTCAAGGTGTGCGATTTCCGGCATCCGAGGCTGCTGGGTCCGCTACATTGACGAGGCACTTCGGGGTTTCAGTCATCGAGTGGGGGATTCATTTAATGTCACACAATCACGGCGCCGAGTCGGCGCCTCCGAGTCGTCGTTCGGTCGTCAAGGGGGCCGCCTGGGCGGTCCCGGCAGTCGTGGTCGCCGGGGCTGCGCCCACGGTGGCAGCCTCCGAGGGTCCTCTGCGGTTCACCGGGGCGGCGTGCAAGCTCCCCGGTAACGCGAACGACATCTTCAAGGGATACGTCTTCGAGCTCATCGCGACGAACTCGCCGGGTCCCAACCCGACGACGGGCGTCACGGTGATCAGCAACGTCCGGGTCAACAACCAGCTCGTCACCGGCTTCCAGGTCTACGTCGCCAATGGCAGCACCTGCAGCTGTGCGACGTGCACGCCTGCCGGCTCGACGACGTGCAACACGTTCTGCACGCCCGACGCCACGTCGCAGCGGATCTTCGTCTACACGAACACGCAGCAGAACAGCAAGAACACCTCGTTCAGCCTGGACTACCAGCGCTACGAGTGCGGCACCTGTACGGCGATCGACACCTCGCCGGTCAACATCTCGACACCGGTGCTCTCGACGCCGCCGGCCACCAGCGGGGGCGGTTCGTGTGGCATCCAGGGCGCCGTTCCGGTGCCCGCAGGGCTCAACCCCAACTGCGGCTGACACGTCTCGGGGCGGACGTAGGGCACAGACATAGGGACAGACGTACGGAACAGAGGGCCTCGATCCACGGATCGAGGCCCTCTGCACGTCGCGGACGATGCGGAGGACGCCGTGACCGGAGCCGGAGTCGTCAGCTCAGCGCTTCGACCAGCTCGGCGCGGACGTCGGCGACGAACTCCGGCACCGCCAGGCTCCCGATGACGGGCCCACCGGCGAGCAGCCCGTCGGCCCCGAGCAGCACTGCGCTGGGGGTGCGCAGGTCGAACGTCTCGTAGAGGAGGCCCTCGGCGTCGTGCACCGAGAGCGGCTCCTGCGTCGACGCGAGGCCGGAGGACTCCGGGTCGGCCTGCACGACGATCCGCACGTCGAGCTGCGGCAGCTGCTCGCGCCACCCCGGCACCGCCTCGATGACCTCGTGGCAGCTTCCGCACGTCTCGGACACGTAGACGAGCAGCTGGGGACGTGTGCCGCTGAGGCGACGCAGCGTCGTGGTGGTGCCGTCGCCGAGGGTCAGGGGCAGCGCCGGCGTGCGGACCCGCAGGTACTCGCCCTCCTCCTCGACGAGCGCAGCCTGCTCGTGGTGCTCCTCGGCAGGCCTCGAGCCGCCCACGACGAGGTGGACGGTGACGGCGGCGGCGACGGCACCGGCGACCCACCACCACGGTGCCCGGCCGTCGACGAGACGTGCCGCGACCGACGAGCCCTGCGCCGAGGTGCCGACGGCCAGGACGGCGAGCGCGACGAGCCACCCGTTGCGCACGACGGTGCGGCGGGTGATCCGGCCGGGCGCGAACTCGCCGAAGCAGGCGCAGTCGACCGGGACGTCGAAGCCGAGCGCGCGCACGACCAGCCAGAGGTATGCCGTGAAGAGCACGAGCGCGGCGACCGCGGCGACGACGCCCAGGGGACCGCCGACCAGGACGAGCGCGACGGCGAGGACGATCTCGGCCCAGGGCAGCGCAGCCACGGCCCGGCGCCCTGCCAGCGGCGCCGGCACCCGGAGGTCGCGGAAGGCCTCCGCCGACGCCCGCGGCGAGCGCAGCTTGCCCACCGCACTGACGACGAGGACGACGGCGAGGATCGCGGACGAGAGGACGAGGGCGTCGGTGGGCACAGCGCATTCTAGGCGGGTTACGGCATACCACCGGCGTGGTTCACGCCAACCGGCGGGCGCTGGGGAGAGGCGTCGACGGTGTCCTGCACAATCGGCGCATGCGCGTCGTCACCTCCAACGTCAACGGGGTCCGAGCCGCCGCCAGGCGCGGGATGATCCCCTGGCTGCTGCACTCGGATCCCGATGTGCTCTGCCTCCAGGAGGTCCGCGCGAGCGACGTGGAGCTCGCCAAGGTGCTCGCCGAGGCGGGCCTCGCGCACTGGTCGGTCGCCCACACCGAGGGCAGCGCCAAGGGCCGCGCGGGCGTAGCCGTCGTGACGCGTGAGCCCCACACCGACGTCCGCGTCGGCATCGACGGCGACTTCGCCGACGAGGGCCGCTGGGTCGAGGTCGACGTGGAGACCGCCGCCGGCCCCCTCACCGTGGCCTCGGCGTACGTCCACACCGGCGAGGCGGGCACCGAGCGCCAGGACGTGAAGATGGCCTTCCTCGGCGCGATGACGCGGCGGATGCACCGCGCTGCCGGCGCCGGCGCCCTCATGGTCGTCACGGGCGACCTCAACGTCGCGCACCGCGAGGCCGACCTCAAGAACTGGAAGGGCAACCTCACGAAGGCCGGCTTCCTGCCCGAGGAGCGTGCGGTCATGGACGGCTGGCTCGCCGACGGCACCTGGGTCGACGTGCAGCGCGCACACGCGGGTGACGTGACAGGGCCCTACACGTGGTGGTCGTGGCGCGGCAAGGCCTTCGACAACGACGCCGGCTGGCGCATCGACTACCAGCTCGCGACCGCGCGCCTCGCGGCCGTCGTCACCCACGCGTCCGTCGGCCGTGCCCCGACGTATGCCGAACGGTGGAGCGACCACGCACCCGTCGTCGTCGACTACGACCTCGGCGGCGCTGCGCTGCCCGGCTGAGCCGGTCCGTCGCGCGGCCCGCGTTGGGGGCACCGCGCCCCGATGGGCCAGAATGCACCCATGTCCTCGACGCCCTCCCTCCCGACCCGCCGGCCGCGCAGCCTCTCCGGCATGCAGCCGACGAGCGACTCGCTCCACCTCGGCAACTACATCGGCGCCCTGGTCGAGTGGGTGCGGCTGCAGGAGACCCACGACGCGTTCTACTTCGTCGCAGACCTGCACGCCCTGACCGTGGTGCCCGACCCGGAGGTGCTGCGCGAGCGCACGCGCATCACCGCCGCCCAGTACATCGCCGGCGGCGTCGACCCCGTGCGCTCGACGCTGTTCGTGCAGAGCCACATCGCCCAGCACACCGAGCTCTACTGGGTGCTCGGCACGCTGACCGGGTTCGGCGAGGCCAGCCGCATGACGCAGTTCAAGGACAAGTCGGCGAAGGGGACCAACACCAACGTCGGTCTCTTCACCTACCCCGTGCTGCAGGCCGCCGACATCCTCATCTACGACGCCGACGTCGTCCCCGTCGGTGAGGACCAGCGCCAGCACCTCGAGCTGTCGCGCGACCTCGCGGGCCGCTTCAACCAGCGCTTCGGTGAAACCCTGGTCGTGCCCGAGCCGCACATCATGAAGGCGACGGCCAAGATCCAGGACCTCCAGGAGCCGACCGCCAAGATGAGCAAGTCGGCGGCCTCGGACGCCGGCCTGGTGAGCCTGCTCGACGACCCGGCCCGCATCGCGAAGAAGATCCGCTCGGCCGTCACCGACACCGAGCGCGAGGTCCGCTTCGACGAGGAGAACAAGCCCGGCATCTCCAACCTGCTCTCGATCCACTCGGCGCTGTCCGGCACCCCGGTCGCGATCCTCGAGGAGCTGTACGACGGCAAGGGCTACGGGGACCTCAAGAAGGACGTCGCCGAGGTCGTCGTCGAGGCGGTCACGCCGTTCCGCACCCGGACGCTCGAGCTCATGTCCGACCGGGCCGAGCTCGACCGCATCCTCGCCGACGGCGCTGAGCGCGCCCGTGCGGTCGCCGAGGCGACCGTGCGCCGCGTCTACGACAGGGTCGGTCTGCTCCCGTCCACGCTGCGTCCCTGAGCCCGGCCCGCAGGACTTCGTCGATCGGGGCCTGCGGTCACCGGCTCCTCAGTAGGGTGTCCCCGTGCCCGAGGTCGCCGTGGTCATCCCCGCCTACAACCCCGGGCCGCACCTCGCCCGGAGCCTGGGCAGCGTCATCGCCCAGGAGTTCGCCGACTGGGAATGCGTCGTCGTCGACGACGGATCGACCGACCCGGTGGATCTCGACGACCCCGCGCCGCTGGCCGACGAGCCGCGCGTGCGCCTGCACCGCCAGCCCAACGCCGGTGTCTCGGTGGCGCGCAACGTCGGGGTGGGCCTCACGGACTCGCGGTGGGTCGCGTTCCTCGACCAGGACGACGAGTGGCACCCGGCCAAGCTGAGGCGACAGCTCGAAGGGCTGGAGGCGTCGCCGCGGGCCGCCTTCTCGCACACCGGCTTCGTCTGGAGCCTGCCGACGGGTGCTCAGGCCTCGCGAGAGGTGCAGGTGACCTACCAGAACCTGCTGGCCGGGCGGGCGCACGTGCTGCTGAGCAGCCTCGTCGTCCGTCGTGACGCGTACGTCGTGGTCGGTGGCAACGACCCCCTGCTGCGGCAGCAGCAGGACTGGGCGCTGGCCCTCAACCTGTGCCGCCTCTTCGGCCCCCCGGCCTACGACCCGGACGCCCTCGTCACCTATGTCGTGCACGAGGCCAACGCATCGCGTGACTACGCGCGGGCGGCGGCCGAGGCCAGGTGGGTGCTCGAGGGCCATCGCGCCGCAGCCGACGCGGCCGGCGACACCGTGGTCGCGCTGGCGGCGCGAGAGGGGCTGCGCCACACGCACCGGCTCCACGCGCGGCAGGGTGTCGAGAACGCGCGTCGGGCCAAGGACCGCGGCGACTGGCGCCGGGTGGTCGGTCACCTTGGGGCCGCGGCCCGCCTCGACCCCGCGGCCGTCGTGCGGGCGGGCGCCGACACCGTGTCGGCCCGGACCGGTCAGCTGGTGCGCCGGGCGAGCTCGTAGCTTCGCCTCAGGGCCGGCGCCTGCGTCTGCGAGGAGTAGGCCGTCTCGAACCGCACGCGGGCGGCCACACGTGCACGGGCGTGCACGTCGGCGTCGAGCAGCTCGGTCGTCGCCCGGACGAGGTCGGCCACGTCGCGGGTGCGGCTGACCCGACCCGCGCCGCCCCGCACCATCTCGGGAAGGGCGCCGTAGTCGGACACGACGAGCGGCACGCCGTACGCGAGCGCCTCCATGGGCGCGTACGGCAGCCCGTCGATGTGGGACGGGTGGAGGAGGACGTCGATGCCGGGCAGCACCGTCCGCAGCAGCTCGTCGCGGGGGACGAAGGCGCGCCAGTCGATCCCGGCGGCGCGCAGCTGATCCGGCTCGCCCTGGGGCTCGCTGCCGACGACGACGAGCTCGAGGTCGGGCCGCTCCCGGCGGAGCACCCCGAACGCCGCGACGACCTCCTCCCCGCCCTTGGACCGGAAGTCCTTGGCGACGAAGCCGAGCCGACGGGGCGCGCGCGACTCAGCGGCAGCCGTCGCGGGGCGCCCGGGCGGGGGTGCGAGGTAGTTGGGCACGACGTCGACGAGCGCCGGTGGGACGCCGTTCGCGCAGACCCAGTCACGCAGGTGCTCCGAGAACGCGACGAACCGGCGCGCCCGTCCCAGCCGGCGCGCGTGCAGGGTCGCGTCGACCACGTGCGCGAGCGCCGCATCGAAGGCGTTGGCCCGTCGCACCTTCCTTCCGGACCACCCCCACGCGTCGCGGTACACCCACTCGAGGGGTCCGGCGGCACTCATCACGACGGGCGGTGACGCACCCACGAAGCGAGTGTTGAAGACGTGGACGTGCACGAGGTCGAACGCCGTCGGGTCGGCCTCAAGCACCCGGATCGGCTCGCGGAACACCGCGCCCGTGGCGCGGACGCGGCCCTCTACCGTCCTCAGGGCGGCGGCGCCGAGAGTGGCCGCCGCACCCGCCGCGCCCGCCGCACCCGCGGACCCGCCCAACGACGTACGCACGTCGCCGCGCGTGCCGAGCTCGCGGAGCGTCCCGTCCGCGACCGCGCGGTCGTACGTCGTGTACTCGACCCCCGGGGGCGGGTGGGCGACGAGCTGTTCGGTGTATGTCACATCGCCCGAGTGCGGGTCGCGGCTGGCCACGGCGCTCACGAGCAGGACCCGCAGCGGGGCGCCTTCCTCGACGTCCGTCACGCCCGCGCCCCGCCCCATGGTGCCCGTGCCCTCGTCAGGCCGCGGGTGAGGACGCGCCCCCTGTGGGCGACCGATCCGCCCTCCCCGGCGAGCGGCATCGGGAGGTGCGCGAGGTGCGTCTGCGAGGACATCGGCGTCAGCGTAGCCGTGGCGCGCGCGGGCGGAGGGGAGACGCCGAGATCCCCGTCGCGCGGACACACGGGGCGAATCCGGACGACCCACACCTCTCGCGCGTCAGGCGGGTTCGGTACGGTCTGGGTCGTGAGTGTTGCGCGTCCCCTGACGATCGGCGTCTCGATCCCGATCCCGGCCCCACACGGTGACTACCTCCAGCGACGCCGGGCCGACTTCGGTGACCCGCAGGCCTGGCAGATCCCCGCGCACATCACGCTGCTCCCGCCCACCGAGGTCGACGCCGAGGAGTATGCCGCCTTCCGCGAGCACTGCTCGGAGGTCGCGACGCGGCACACGCCGTTCGACGTCGTGCTGCGCGGCACCGGCACCTTCCGCCCGCTCTCGGACGTCGTGTTCATTCAGGTGGCCCAGGGCGTCTCCAACTGCGAGGCGCTCGAGATGGCGCTGCGTTCCGGCCCCGTGGAGCGTGCCCTCGAGTTCTACTACCACCCGCACGTCACCGTGGCCCACAACGTGCTGCCCGACGACCTCGACCGGGCCTTCACCGAGCTGGCCGACTACGCCGTCGACTTCGAGGTCGGCGCGTACCACCTCTACGAGCTCGGGGACGACACCGTGTGGCGCCCGGTCCACGAGTTCGCGCTCACCGGGGCCTGACCCGATGGCGGCCGCGCCGGCCCTGCTCACCCGGCTCAAGGCCACCCGGGCCTGGGAGGCCTGGACCCGCTACGGCCACGCCAACGGCGACCTGCTCGCCGCGGGGGTCGGTTACTTCGCCTTCTTCTCCGTCTTCCCGGCGCTCGCGCTGGCGTTCGCGATCTTCGGGTTCGTGCTCCGGGGCCGCCCCGACCTCATCGAGACGATCGCCGAGTCGCTCAACAGCACGCTGCCGGGCATGGTGCGCACGCCCAGGCACCCCCAGGGCGTCATCAGCGTCGAGGCGCCGGCGAGCCTCACGCTGACGCTCACGGGCATCATCTCGTTCGCGACCCTGCTGCTCGCCGGTCTGGGGTGGGTGGGCGCCCTGCGCACCGGCATCCGCGGCATCTTCGGGCTCGAGGCGTCCTCGGACGACATGGTCCGCACCAAGGCCCGCGATCTCTTCGTCCTCGTGACGCTCGGCCTGGCGATCGCGCTCTCGGCGATCGTCACGAGCGTCGTCGGCGGCCTCGCCGAGCGCGTCGCCGGCTGGGTGGGCCTCGAGGGCAACGGCGCCCTCATCGGCCTGCTGGGCCTCGTCGTCGGCATCGTCTTCGACACCCTCATCCTCATCGTGCTGCTGCGGATGCTCTCGGGTGTGCCCCTTCCGTGGCGCAACGTACGGCACGCGGCGCTGCTCGGCGCGGTCGTCCTGACGCTGCTCAAGCTCTTCGGCGGGTTCCTCGTGAGCCGGGCCAGTGCCAACCCCGTCCTCGGCGCGGTCGCGGTCTCGGTGGGTCTGCTCTTCTGGCTCAACCTCATGTCCAAGGTCGTGCTCCTCTCGGCCTCGTGGGCGGCCAACGAGGTCGACCTCGGCCGGCTCGGTGACGACACCGGACGGTCGGCCCTCGCCCGGGCCCTGCGTCCCGCGTTCACCGCGCCGCCCGCGCCGCGAGCCGACACGAGCCTCGTCCCGTATGCCGCCACCCCCTCGGCGACAACCGGTCCCGACGCCGGTGGTTCGGGTGGCGCGAGTCCGGCATCGCGGGCCACCGACCGCGCGAGCCTCGCGGCAGGGGCGGTGCTGGGGGCCGCCGGCGCGGCCGTGCTGGCGGGCGCCCGACGGCTGCGGAGGCGGTGAGGACGGGTCGCAAGAGCCGGGATCCCCGCCCCGCCCGGGCCGTTCAATGCGGCTCACGCGCCGAGAGCGCCACATACCATGCGCGCATGGACTCCTGCCCCGTCTGTGCCGGACCCGTGCGCGCGACCGGTCTCTCCCGGACGACCGACCGTGCCTACCGCGTCGTCCGGTGCTCGCGGTGCGGCACGGCGTCGGTGCTGCCTCGACCGACGGAGCACGATCTCGCCGAGTTCTACGGCGCGTCCTACTTCACCGCCGACACGGGGTTCGGCTACGGCGACTACGACGGCGCGAGCTGGGCCGCGGCGCAGGCGGTCCGGGCCTGGGACGAGCTGCAGGAGTGGGCCCCGGAGGTCTCCACGGTGCCGGTCCGCCGGCTGCTCGACGTCGGGGCCGCGACGGGCGAGTTCGCGCTCCGGGCCGCGCGGGACGGGTGGGACACGCTCGCGTGCGAGGTGGGTGACACGGCCCGTGCGGCGGCCGAGGCGAAGGGGCAGCGCACCGTCGCGTCCATCCCGGACGCCGACGGGCCGTTCGGCGTCATCAGCATGTACCACGTCGTCGAGCACCTCATCGACCCGATCGAGGCCCTGCGCGAGGCCCGCCGCGTCGTCGACGACCGCGGCGTCCTGGTCATCGAGGTCCCCCAGTGGAACAGCGCCGGGCGGATCGTGCGCCGCTCGGCGTGGGCCCAGCTCCGGCCGCCGGAGCACATCACCTTCTTCACCCGCACGAGCCTCGCCTGGGCGCTCGGCGAGACGGGCTGGCAGGTCGTGCGCAGCTCGACGCCGTACCCGCACGCCGGCCGGCTCGCCGTGTCGGCGCTGAAGCAGGGCAGGCCGCTCGAGGCCGCGGGACAGGCGGCGAGGCTCGCGCTCGGCGCGGCCGGCCTCGGCGGCTACCTGCGGACCGTCGCGCGTCCCGCCTGACCGCGGACTGCGGGGCGGCTGCGGCGGCGTCGGACGACGGCGAGCAGCGTGACCGCCCCCACGACGACGACGCCGACGCCACCGAGCGCCGCCAGTGACGCCGTGCCGCCGTGCGCGGTGGCCTCCGACGCAGCAGCCGCGACCGGCTCGGGCGTGCCGGTGCCGGGCGAGGCGGTTGATGCGTCTGACCCTGTCTCTGCGCCGCTCGACGGCGCGCCCGCCGATGGCAGCTGCGGCAGGGTCGGTGCCGGCGAGGGCGCAGACGCCTCGCCCGGCTCGACGAGACGGCCGACGGGCGTCACCCGGTCGGCGTTGGCGAAGCCCCAGTCGAGCAGTGCGGCCGTCGGCTTCCACGACCCGGTGATGCTCCCCATCTGGGAGACGACGAGAGTTCGACCACCGCGCGTGGCCGCGCCGATGAAGGTGTGCTGGGCGCGGTCGGTGCGTCCCGGCTTGATGCCGATGGCGCCGGGATAGTGGGTGAGCAGGTCGTTGATGTTGTAGACGTGGAACGGCTTCCAGACCTTGCCGTTGCGGTCCTTGCCACCGGGAAACACGACGTCGCGCTTCGTGATCGCGGCCCGGAAGCCGGGCAGCCGCATCGCGTCACGACCGATGAGGGCCAGGTCGTAGGCGCTCGAGCGCTGGCCGCCCTCGTCGAGCCCGCTCGGGTCGACGGTCAGGGTGTCGTGCGCCCCGATCTGCGCCGCCTTCTCGTTCATCAGCGCGACCGTGCGGTCGTAGCCCCCTGCTGCATCGGCAAGGGCGTAGACGGCGTCGTTGGCTGAGAACATCAGCATCGCGTCGAACAGGCTCGAGACGGGGTAGCGGTTGCCCGCGAGGACGCCGACTCGCGTGCCCGAGGCGTCTTGGGCGTCCTGGCTCGCGACGACCACCCGCCGCGGGTCGAGCCGCGGCATGAGGGTAAGGGCGGTCAGCGCCTTGAGCGTGCTCGCCGGACGCAGCCACGCGTGCGGCGACTTCGCGGCAAGGACCTCGCCCGTGTCGAGGTCGGCGACGACGTAGGAGACGTCGTACACGTCCGGCGGAGGCGCGACGGTCGCCGGCCGGTCGACGACGACGCCCGTCTCGGCGAGGCGTGAGCCGCCGACGACGCTCCCGGGGACCCACGCGGGGTGGGCGAACGGCGCCGGCGGCGTGTTGCGGCACACGACGCGTGGTTTGGCGGGCCTCGACGCGGACCTCGTGGAAGTCGTCGACGTGGGCACAGCGCTCGTGGGCCGAGGCGCCGTCCACGAGGGTGCCTCGTCCGTCGGGAAGACGCGGGGCGTCAGGGTCACGGCGGGCGGCACGACCTGACGGGTCTGCCACGGACGGCACGCCGGGACGGCGACCGGCTGGGCCGCGGCCCCGACGCGCGGTGAGAGGGGGCGTCCGCCGGGCGGGACGGCATACGCCGTCGTCATCGCGAGCCCGAGTGCGACGGCACTGAGCGACGCGCCCGCGACGGGGAGCGTCCACGGACGACGTCGGGACCGGTCGGGAGGCGTCATCGCCGGGAAAGACTAACCCGCCCCGGAAGTCCGGGGCGGGTCGTCGATCGAAGTGCCACGGATCCCGGGGCGGGCAGCGTCACTCGGGGGTGCCGTGGTGGATCAGCGCGTAACGCAGGTCCTTGTTGAGCTGGTTGATGACGTCGAGGGGGATCTCCTTCGGGCACGCCAGCGAGCACTCGCCGATGTTGGTGCACCCACCGAAACCCTCGGCGTCGTGCTGGTCCAGCATGTTGACGACCCGCGCGCTGCGCTCCGGCTGGCCCTGCGGCAGCTCGCCGAGGTGGGTGATCTTTGCCGCGGTGAAGAGCATCCCCGATGCGTTGGGGCAGGCCGCGACGCAGGCTCCACAGCCGATGCAGGCGGCCGCCATGAACGACCGGTCGGCATGGTGCTTGGGGACCGGAACCGAGTGGGCCTCGGGGGCCGACCCGGTGTTGGCGCTGATGAAGCCGCCTGCCTGGATGATCCGGTCGAACGAGGAGCGGTCGACGACGAGGTCCTTGATGACCGGGAAGGCATCGGCGCGCCACGGCTCGATGATGATCTCGTCGCCGTCGGAGAAGCTGCGCATGTGCAGCTGGCACGTCGTCGTGACCTCGGGGCCGTGCGCCTTGCCGGAGATCATGAGGCCGCACATGCCGCAGATGCCCTCGCGACAGTCGGAGTCGAATGCGATGGGCTCCTCGCCGCGGGCGTTGAGCTGCTCGTTGAGCACGTCGAGCATCTCGAGGAACGACATGTCGCCGGAGATGTCAGTGACCGGGTAGGTCACCATCTGGCCCTTGGTCTTGGGGCCGGCCTGGCGCCAGATCTTGAGGGTGAGGTTCATCGGGGCCCCCGCAAGGTGTCGGAGTGAGGAACGAACATTGACCTGTGTGGGGTTGACCTGTGTGGGGTGATCACTTGTAGCTCCGCTGCTTCAGCTCGACGAATTCGTAGACCAGGTCTTCCTTGTGCAGGACCGGCGCACCGTCCTGGCCGCCCCACTCCCACGCGGCGACGTAGGCGTACTCCTCGTCGTGTCGCAGGGCCTCGCCGTCGTCGGTCTGGGACTCGGCGCGGAAGTGACCGCCGCACGACTCGCGGCGGTGCAGGGCGTCGATGCACATGAGCTCACCGAGCTCGAGGAAGTCGGCGACGCGGCCGGCCTTCTCGAGGCTCTGGTTGAGCGTGTCGGCGCTGCCGAGCACCTTGACGTTGCGCCAGAACTCGTCGCGCAGGCCACGGATGAGGTCGATGGCCTTGAGCAGGCCCTCCTCGCTGCGCTCCATCCCGCAGTACTCCCACATCACCGTGCCGAGCTCCTTGTGGAAGGAGTCGACGGAGCGGTCACCGTTGATGGAGAGCAGCTTGGCGACCCGGGCGTCGACCGAGGCGCGCGCCTCCACGACCGCCGCGTGGGACTCGTCGATCTTCTCGAACGGGCCCTTCGCGAGGTAGTCGCGGATCGTGTGCGGGAGCACGAAGTAGCCGTCGCCCAGGCCCTGCATGAGGGCCGAGGCTCCGAGGCGGTTGGCGCCGTGGTCGCTGAAGTTGGCCTCGCCGGCGACGAAGAGCCCCGGGATCGTCGACTGGAGGTCGTAGTCGACCCAGAGGCCGCCCATCGTGTAGTGGACCGCGGGGTAGATGCGCATCGGCACCTCGTAGGGGTTCTCACCCGTGATCCGCTGGTACATGTCGAGCAGGTTGCCGTACTTCTCGGCGACGGCGTCCGCGCTCATCCGCTTGAGGGCGTCGGTGAAGTCGAGGTAGACGCCGCGACGGAAGTCGCCGACCTTGGGGCCGACGCCGCGGCCCTCGTCGCAGACGTTCTTGGCCTGGCGGCTCGCGATGTCGCGGGGCACGAGGTTGCCGAAGGAGGGGTAGATCCGCTCGAGGTAGTAGTCGCGGTCCTCCTCGGGGATCTGGCGCGGGTCCTTGTCGCAGTCCTCGGCCCGCTTCGGCACCCAGATCCGGCCGTCGTTGCGCAGCGACTCCGACATGAGCGTCAGCTTGCTCTGGTGGTCGCCCGCCACCGGGATGCAGGTCGGGTGGATCTGCGTGTAGCACGGGTTGCCGAAGTAGGCGCCCTTGCGGTGGGCGCGCCACGTCGCGGTGACGTTGGAGCCCATGGCGTTGGTCGACAGGTAGAAGACGTTGCCGTAGCCGCCGCTCGCGAGCACCACCGCGTCGGCCAGGTGGGTCTCGATCTCACCCGTGACGAGGTCGCGGGCGATGATGCCGCGGGCCTTGCCGTCGACGACGATGACCTCGAGCATCTCGTGCCGGCTGAACATCTCGACGGTGCCGGCGGCGACCTGGCGCTCGAGAGCCTGGTAGGCGCCGATGAGCAGCTGCTGGCCGGTCTGGCCGCGCGCGTAGAAGGTGCGCGAGACCTGGACGCCGCCGAAGGAGCGGTTGTCGAGCAGGCCGCCGTACTCGCGGGCGAAGGGCACGCCCTGCGCGACGCACTGGTCGATGATGTTGGCGCTGACCTCGGCGAGGCGGTAGACGTTCGACTCGCGCGAGCGGTAGTCGCCGCCCTTGACGGTGTCGTAGAAGAGGCGGTAGGTCGAGTCGCCGTCGTTCTTGTAGTTCTTCGCCGCGTTGATGCCGCCCTGGGCGGCGATCGAGTGCGCACGGCGCGGGCTGTCCTGGTAGCAGAAGGACTTCACGTGGTAGCCGGCCTCGCCGAGCGTCGCGGCCGCGGCGCCACCGGCGAGACCGGTGCCGACGATGATGACCGAGAGCTTGCGGCGGTTGGCGGGGTTGACGAGCGCGGCCTCGAACTTTCGGGTGTTCCAGCGACGGTCGATCGGACCGTCGGGAGCCTTCGTGTCCGTGATCGGCTCGCCCTCGGCGTAGAGGCCGTACACGAGTTCGGGCGCAGGCGTCGATGAGGTCGTGGGTGTGGTTGTCACAGGTCAGCTTCCCTTGACGAGTCCGAAGAGGATGGCGAGCGGCGGGAGGGCGAAGCCGACACTCGTGACGACCGCGATGACCGCCGCGAGCGTCTTGGCGCGGGCCCGGGCCGCGGCGTTGCCGGCCCAGCCGAGGGTCTGGGTGGCGCTCCAGACACCGTGGTAGAGGTGCATCCCGAGGGCCACGAGCGCCAGCACGTAGATCAGGACGACCCACCACACCTGGAAGCTGCTGATGACGAGCAGGCCGGGGCTTTCCTTGGCCGCGAGCGAGCCGACGTTGAACTTCACGATCGTGAACTGCAGCAGGTGCCACACGAGGAAGAGCAGCAGGGCGACGCCGCCCCAGCGCATCATCCGACTCTTGACCGTCGCCTTCGCGGCGGCCTTGGCGACGTAGCGCGTCGTGCGCGCGCCGTTGGCCCGGCTCCACAGGTAGAAGGCGGCCCACGCGTGGGCGACGAGCGCGGCGACGAGCAGCGCGCGGAAGAGCCACAGGAACCCGCCGAACGGCAGGAACGGTGTGAACATCGTCCGCAGGTGCTCGGCGTACTCGTCGAAGGCCTCGACGCCGGAGAAGATCTTGAGGTTGCCGTACATGTGCGCGAGGACGTAGAACACGAACAACGCACCCGAGACGGCCATGAGCATCTTCATGAACACGGTGCTTCGGCGGGCCGAGGCAGGTCTGGTCGATCCCGTCGCCGGGAGAGTGTTGGTGGCCACGGAGGCACCCTATCCCCGAGGCCGGACGCGTTCAGACGGCTACCGTCCGGTACACCGCGAGTGTGACTATTTCCACTGTGGTGGGCGGATGACGCAGGTCCGTCAGCTCTTGCGCAGGCCGATCTTCGTGCCGAGCCACACGAGCGGGTCGTAACGCCGGCCGGCGACGCGCTCCTTCATCGGGATGATCGCGTTGTCGGTGATCTTGATGTGCTCCGGGCAGACCTCGGTGCAGCACTTGGTGATGTTGCACATCCCGATGCCCTGCTCCTCGCGCGCGAAGTCGGCTCGGTCGTCGCGGGCGTCGAGCGGGTGCATGTCGAGCTCGGCCGCGCGGATGAGGAACCGGGGCCCCGCGAACGCCTCCTTGTTGTCCTCGTGGTCACGGACGACGTGGCACGTGTCCTGGCAGAGGAAGCACTCGATGCACTTGCGGAACTCCTGCGAGCGCTCGACGTCGACCTGCTGCATCCGGTACTCGCCGGGCGCGAGGTCCGGGGGAGCGAAGGCGGGGATCTGGCGCGCCTTCGCGTAGTTGTAGGACACGTCCGTGACGAGGTCGCGGATGACGGGGAACGCACGCAGCGGGGTGACGGTGATCGTCTCGGTCTCGCTGAAGGTCGACATCCGGGTCATGCAGAGCAGGCTCGGGCGGCCGTTGATCTCGGCGCTGCACGAGCCGCACTTGCCCGCCTTGCAGTTCCACCGGACCGCGAGGTCGCCCGACCGGGTGGCCTGCAGCCGGTGGATGATGTCGAGGACGACCTCGCCCTCGTTGACCTCCACGGTGTAGTCGACGAGCTCGCCGCCCTCGGCGTCGCCGCGCCAGACCCGGAAGCTCGCGTCGTAGCTCATGCCCCGCTCCCGTCCGTGGGTGTCGCCGTGGGTGTCGCCGTGGATGCCGTCGATGCCGTGGATGCCGGCACCGCGGCCAGCTCGTCGGGCGTCAGGTACTTGGCCAGCTCGGTGCCCTCGAAGAGGGCGAGCAGGTCCTCGCGCATCGCAGGCATGGGCTGCTCCTCGACCGCCACTGCGTCGCCGTCGAGCGAGCAGATGAGGTTGCGGCCCCGCCAGTGCGGGTCCATCTTCGGGTAGTCGTCGCGGGTGTGGCCACCGCGGCTCTCCTGCCGCAGCAGCGCGGCCCGCGCGACGCACTCGCTCACCGCGAGCATGTTGCGCAGGTCGAGAGCCAGGTGCCAGCCGGGGTTGAACTGCCGGTGTCCCTCGACCGTCAGGTGCTGGGCGCGGGCCTTGAGCTCCTCGAGCTTGGCGAGTGCGCGCTCGATCTCCTCGGCCGTACGGATGATGCCGACGAGGTCGTTCATCGCCTGCTGCATCTCCTGGTGCAGGGTGTACGGGTTCTCGCCGCCCTCCTCCTCGAAGGGCGCGAGGGCCGTGGCGGCAGCGGCGTCGATGACCGACTGGTCGACGCTCGGCCGCTGCCCACCCAGACCCTGGACGTATGCCGCTGCGCCCGTTCCGGCGCGTGCCCCGAAGACGAGCAGGTCCGAGAGGGAGTTGCCGCCCAGACGGTTCGACCCGTGCATGCCTCCCGAGACCTCGCCGGCGGCGAAGAGCCCCGGGACCCGGGCTGCGGCAGCCGTGTCGGGGTCGACCTCGACACCGCCCATGACGTAGTGGCACGTCGGACCGACCTCCATCGGCTCCTTCGTGATGTCGACGTCGGCGAGCTCCTTGAACTGGTGGTGCATCGACGGGAGCTTCTTGAGGATCTCCTCGGGCGTGCGCCGAGACGCGATGTCGAGGAAGACGCCGCCGTGGGGTGAGCCTCGACCCGCCTTGACCTCGGCGTTGATGGCGCGGGCCACCTCGTCGCGCGGGAGCAGCTCGGGTGGGCGCTTGTTGTTGTCGGGGTCGGTGTACCAGCGGTCGCCCTCCTCCTCGGTCTGGGCGTACTGCCCCCGGAAGACGTCGGGCACGTAGTCGAACATGAAGCGTTTGCCCTCGGAGTTCTTGAGGACGCCGCCGTCGCCGCGGACCGACTCGGTCACGAGGATGCCCTTGACCGACGGCGGCCAGACCATGCCGGTCGGGTGGAACTGGATGAACTCCATGTTGACGAGCGTCGACCCGGCCCGAAGCGCGAGGGCGTGGCCGTCGCCGGTGTACTCCCACGAGTTCGACGTCACCTTGAACGACTTGCCGATGCCGCCGGTGGCGAGCACCACGGCGGGGGCGTTGAAGCGCACGAAGCGGCCCGACTCACGCCAGTAGCCGAAGGCGCCGGCGACGGCCCCACTCGGGTCCTGGAGCAGGTCCGTGATGGTCACCTCGGCGAAGACCTTGAGCCGGCTCTCCGGGTCGCCCGACTCGCGCTCGTCGTCCTGCTGGAGCGAGACGATCTTCTGCTGCATCGTGCGGATGAGCTCGAGGCCGGTGCGGTCGCCGACGTGCGCGAGGCGGGGGTACTCGTGGCCGCCGAAGTTGCGCTGGCTGATCCGCCCGTCGGGGGTGCGGTCGAAGAGGGCTCCGTACGTCTCGAGCTCCCAGACGCGGTCGGGCGCCTCCTTCGCGTGCAGCTCGGCCATCCGCCAGGAGTTGAGGAACTTTCCGCCGCGCATCGTGTCGCGGAAGTGGACCTGCCAGCTGTCGTTGCTGTTGACGTTGCCCATGCTCGCGGCGATGCCGCCCTCGGCCATGACCGTGTGCGCCTTGCCGAAGAGGGACTTGCAGATGATCGCCGTGCGCAGCCCTGCCTCCCGCGCGGCGATGGCGGCGCGCAGGCCGGCGCCGCCGGCCCCGACGATGAGGACGTCGTAGTCGTAGTGCTCCAGCTCGGCGGTCATCAGTTGATCAGCCTCGGATCGGTGAGGGCCCCGGACGCGACCAGGGCGATGTAGGCGTCGGTCAGCATGAGCGTGCCGAGGGTGGTCCAGGCCAGCTCCATGTGCCGGGTGTTCAGGCGCGAGACGACGGTCCAGGCGCGGTAACGCAGCGGGTGCTTGGAGAAGTGCTTGAGGCGGCCGCCGATGAGGTGGCGGCACGAGTGGCACGACGCGGTGTAGAGCCAGAGCAGCACCACGTTGACGACCATGATCACCGTGCCGAGCCCGATGCCGAACCCGCCGTCCTTGCCGTGGAAGGCCCTGATCGCGTCGTACGTGTTGATGGCCGACACGACGACGGCCGCGTAGAAGAAGTAGCGGTGGACGTTCTGCAGGATGAGCGGGAAGCGCGTCTCCCCGGTGTACGTCGTGTGCGGCTCGGCGACGGCGCAGGCAGGTGGCGAGAGCCAGAAGGCCCGGTAGTACGCCTTGCGGTAGTAGTAGCAGGTGAGGCGGAAGCCGAGCAGGAACGGCAGGACGAGCAGCGCGAACGGCACGAAGGGCGGGAACTCCCCGAACCACGTGCCGAAGTCTCGGGCGGCGGGGATGCACGACGCCGACACGCACGGCGACGAGAACGGTGAGAGGTAGTGGTACTCCTCGACGAAGTAGGCGCGCTGGGAGGCCGTGCGGACCAGCGCGTAGAGCAGCCAGACGACGAGCAGCGTGAAGGTGACGACGGGCTGGACCCACCATCGGTCGACCCGGAGGGTCCGCTCGGCGATCTGTGCCCGCCCGGGCGAGCCGACGCCACCGGCGACAGACCCTCCTTCGCCAGAAGTCGGGTCGAGCCTCGTACCGCTCATCGTGCGAACCTCCACCGTCGTTGGTTGGCGCCGTCGCACACTCTAGTGTCACGTCCGTCACAGAAGGGTGATGAAACCCCACGCGCCGCGGGATCGCCTGCGACGTCAGGCCGCCGAGGTGCGCACGACGGCGGGGGCCGTGGCACGTGACCGCAGGACGGTCTCGTAGTGCCCGACCAGCCGGTCGACGACGCGGGCCCAGGAGCGGCCGCGCACGAGGTCGTGGCCGCTGCGGCCGAGCGACTCGGCGTGCCCCGGCTCGCCCAGCACCCGGTCCACCTGCTCGCGCAGGTCGCCCGGCCGGGACGGGTCGAAGAGGTAGCCGTTGACGCCGTCGACGACGAGGTCTATCGGCCCGCCGGCCCGGGGCGCGACGACAGGCAGGCCGCTCGCCCCGGCCTCCTGGATCGTCTGTCCGAACGTCTCTGACGTGCCGGTGTGCACGAACACGTCGAGGCACGCGTATGCCCGGGCGAGGTCGTCACCGTGGCGCGGACCGAGGAACACCGGAGGCCGGTTGGGCCGGCCGGCCGAGCCGGCGACGGCCTCGGCGAGAACGGCTCCGACCGTGCCGCGCGACGGCCCGCCGCCCACGACGACCAGGCGCGTGCCGGGAAGGTCTGCGACCTCGGCCAGGCGCTCCACCTCCTTCTCGGGCGCGAGGCGACCGACGTAGCCGACGAGCCGTTCGCCGCCCGGCGCGAGCTCTCGGCGCAGCGCCCGGGTCAGGGCGTCACGGCGCCACTCGGGGTTGAAGAGCGACGCGTCGACGCCGCGACCCCAGAGAGCCGTACGCGGCACGCCCTGTCCTCGCAGGTCGGCGAGCGCCGCCGTCGATGGGGCGAGGGTCAGGTCGGCCCAGCCGTGGATCCGCCGGATCCAGCGCCAGGTCGTCGCGGCCGCGGCAGGGCCGGCCGCCCCCGGGGTGTGCTGGCGCACGTAGGCAGCCATGTCGGTCTGGAAGACGGCGACGGCCGGCAGGTCGAGCGCGCGGGCAGCAGCGAGGCCACGGGCGCCGAGCACGAACGGGCTCGCGACGTGCACGAGGTCGGGCGCGACCGCCTCCAGGAGCCGCTCGATCTCCGGCACCGGGAGGCCGACGTCGAACTGCCGCACGGGCAGCGACGCGACGCGGTGCACGGCCGCGCCGTGGAAGGTCGCGGGCCCCTCCTCACGGGATCGAGGTGCGATGACGACGACGTCGTCGCCGCGCCGACGCAGCTGCTCGATGACGCGGCAGACGCTGGTCGTGACGCCGTTGACGCTCGGGAGGAACGACTCGGTGACGATGGCGATGCGCACCTGACCACGGTGGCGAGCGGACGCGCCCCGCGGGCGACGTACCGGGGTGTGTCCGGTGACGACGTGATGACGGGCTCGTGCCCCGCCGCTCCTCGCCACCTAGGGTGGGCGCATGGTGCTCCACCACGCGGCTGCGGCGCTGGACTGGGTCATGGACAAGTCCCTCGTGCTCGGCTACACCCGCATCGGACCGGCGCTGCGCCGCGCGTGGTGGCCGCACGACCCCACGCCCGGAGCGCTCGTCGGCCGGCACGTGCTCGTCACCGGTGCGAGCGGGGGTCTGGGACTGGCGACAGCTCGTGGCCTCGTCAGGCTCGGGGCCACGGTCCACCTCACGGGTCGCGACGCGTCGCGGCTCGACGCCGCACGCTCGGTCCTGCTAGAGCAGGCGCCGCTGGCCGACGTCGTGACGCACGTGGCCGACGTCAGCGACCTCGCCGGCACGGCCGAGTTCGCCCGTGACCTCGCTGCTGGCGTGCCGCGCCTGCACGCCGTCGTGCACAACGCCGGTGTCATGCCGCGGCAGCGCACGACGACGCGAGAAGGGCACGAGCTGGCACTCGCGACCCATGTTCTCGGGCCGCACGTGCTCACCTACGGGCTGCGGGAGCCGCTCGCCGGCGGTCGAGTCGTCCTCGTGACGTCCGGCGGCGCCTACGGCCAGCGCCTCGAGGTCGACGACCCCGAGTACACCGAGGCCGGACGTGGCGACTACTCCGGTGTCACGGCGTACGCGCGCACGAAGCGCATGCAGCTCGTCCTCACGGAGCTGTGGGCGCGTGACCTCGCCCCCGACGGCATCCGCGTCCACTCGATGCACCCGGGCTGGGCCGACACCCCGGGCGTCACCGACTCGCTCCCACGCTTCGCCGCGATGACCAGGCCGCTGCTGCGTGACGCCGACTCCGGCGCCGACACCGCGGTCTGGCTCGCCGCAACGTCCGACGCGATCGGGACCGGCGGCCTGTGGCACGACCGGCGGCGCCGCCCGACGCACTACCTGCCGGTCGGTGTCGAGACGCCCGAGGAGATCGAGGCCTTCTGGCGCTTCGTGCTCGAGGAGACCGGGGTGCCTGCGGGCGGCGCGGGGCGTGACCTCAGCCCCGGTACCTGAGCCGGCTCGGCGGCATCCGGCACTGACGGAGAGGGATGGAGCAGGGACGGTCAGGGACGCACCCAACAGGTCCAGCGCACGATGCGGAGGTAGCCCAGCCGCTCGTACACGGGTTGGCCGTCGTCGCTCGCGAGGAGCACCGCGCCCTGGTCGGGCCAGGTCGTCGTCGCCGCCCACGTCAGCGCGGCCCCCGCTCCCTTGCCGCGGGCGGACGGGAGGACGGCGACGTTCTCGACGACGGTGACACCGGCCGCGGAGTGCGCGGCGGAGGACGCGACAGGCACCCCGTCGTCATAGCCGACGAACACGCGCGTCGGTCCCTCGACGACGTCGGTGCGGTAGAAGTCGCCGGGCGGGAGGTCGGCCATGTCAGGCATCGGGTAGCCCTGCACGAGAACGCGTTCGGCGTCCTGGAGCTCTTGGGCGCTCCTCGCCTCACGCACCTCGAGTGCGGTCGCGGGCGTCCGCGTCGAGGTGGTCGTCGGGCGGAACATGAGCGGCGGGTGACCGACGAGCGCGAACCCGTGCGGTGAGAGGTCGGGAGCGGGGAACGGGCTGATGAGGATGGCCGTCACGCCCTCGGGGTATGCCGCCGAGATCGAGCGCACGGTGTCCGCCCAGTCATGTGGAGGGGCCGTGACGATCGCGACGTTCAGGAGCGCCGACGCCGCGCCTCCGCTGCCGCTGCACCAGCCAGAGCCGTCGGCGAACGTGCCGCGGGCCGCCGCAGTGAGGGCCCGAGCCCACGAGACATGCGCGTCGACGGCCTGGCGCACGAGGGAGTCGGCCGGGGCGACGTCGGGCTCCCAACCGGTTGTGAGGTACTCGCCGTCCTCGGGCAGCATCGAGGTCATGCCTCCACTGTCGACCGTTCGGGCGCGGGGGTGGCGCGGAATCGACGAGATCGCGGTCCGGGTGGCGACGTGAGCGGAGCGGCGGGTGCAGACCCTCGGGCCGCTCAGCGGCACGCCGCGAGGCCCGTCGACACGAGCGGGCAGTCAGATCAGCTCGGTGCGCCCCTGCGCGGTGAGCGCCTCGACCACCTTCTTGACGTCCTGGGCGCGGCCGGGACGGGTGATGAGCAGTGCGTCCTGCGTGTCGATGACGACGAGGTCGTCGACGCCGATGAGTGCGACCAGTCGGCCGCCCGAGGAGACGGTCGCGGTCGAGTCGATGCTGATGATGTCGTCCACCGGACCGATGGCCGTGATGCCGGGCAGCTCCGCGGACTCGGGGACCAGCTTGGTCAGCGCGGCGAAGTCCCCGACGTCGTCCCAGCCGAGTGCGGCCGGCACGACTGCGACGCGTCCTGCCGCAGCGGCCGGCTCGGCCACGGCGTGGTCGATGGCGATCTTGTGCAGCGACGGCCACAGGTCGCGCATGCGGCGCGGGTCGGCAGCGATCGTGCGCAGGTGGTCGACCATCTCGGCGTGGTTCTCTGCCAGCAGCTCGAGCAGGGTCGTGGCGCCCACGACGAACATCCCGGCGTTCCAGCGGTAGAGGCCGCTCTCGAGGTAGCGCGTCGCGGTCTCGGCATCGGGCTTCTCGACGAACTCGTCGACCCGGTGGGCGCTCTCCGCGCCCTCGACGCCCAGCGCCTCGCCGAGGCGGATGTAGCCGAACGCGGTCGAGGGGCCGGTCGGCTCGATGCCGATGGTGACGAGCTCGCCACGGCGGGCGAGGACGACGGCCTCCCCGACGGCACGGTGGAAGTTGTCGGGTCGGGTGATGACGTGGTCGGCGGCGAAGGAGCCTAGGACGGCCTCGGGGTCGCGACGCTCGAGGATGGCGGCGGCGAGGCCGATGGCGGGCATAGAGTCTCGCGGCGACGGCTCCCCGACGACGGCGTCGTAGCCGAGCATCGGCAGCTGACGGCGTACGGCTTCCTCGTGGGCGACGCCGGTGACGACGAGGATGCGCTCGCCGACGAGCGGCTCGAGGCGGTCCCAGGTGGCGCGCAGCAGCGACTGCCCCGACCCCGTCAGGTCGTGGAGGAACTTCGGGGAGCTGCGACGGGAGATGGGCCACAACCGCGTGCCGGAACCGCCGGCGGGGATCACGGCCCAGAAGCCGGGGATGCCTGTCATGGGCCACACCGTATCGAGAACGCGACGGTCCCCTCGTGCGTCAGGCCGGGATGTCGCGCCGCCGCAGGGCGGTCAGTCCCAGGCCCGCGACGACCGCGGCGACGACGACGAGCACGACGAGCGGGAGAACGTCGAGCGTCCCGCCCGGCAGCGCCGGCAGGTGGTCGAACGGCGAGATCGCGGTGAGCCAGGTCGGCAGCCCCATCAGCGCGCCGAGCTCGCCCAGGACGAGGAAGACGATGAGCGCCGCCCACGCCAGCCCGGTCAGCCGGGGGAGCGCGCCCACGAGCAACACCGCGAGGGCGACGCACACCCAGGTCGCGGGAAGCGTCGAGATGGCGGCACCGGCGAGGGCGCCGACCGTGCCCACGACGTCGCCGGTGCGGCGCCCGTCCACGACACCCGCCACCAGCCCGAGCGCCACCATGACGCAGGTCGTCGCGGCGAGCGCCAGTCCCAGGTGGGCCAGGGCCCACCGCAGCCTGCCGACGGGTGAGGCGAGCAGCGGCTCGAGGCGCCCGGAGCCCTCCTCGGAGCGCATCCGGGTCACGAGTGCGATGCCGAGCGCGGAGGCCGCGACGGCGGCCACATGGATCTCCGTGGCGAAGAACGTGTCGACGATCGTGCCGCCCCCGCCCCCGAGCTTGCGCAGCATCTCGGCGGTCTCGGGGGAGTCGACGAAGTCCTGCACGTTGCCGGCCATCGACCCCACCAGCCCGCCCAGCAGCACGAACGCGACGAGCCAGCCGACGAGCGTGCCGCGAGCCAGGCGCAGGGTCAGGCCCTCGACGCTCGACAGGCCGCCGCGGGCGGGGCCGGGCCGGCTCGGCAGGACTCCGGAGCCGAGGTCACGGCGCTCGAGCAGGGCGAACGCGGCGAGGACGAGGCCGGCATACGCGACGACGCCGAGGGCGAGTACCCACAGTCGGTTCTCGCCGTACGCCGACACCTTCTCCCCCCAGCCGAGCGGGCTGAGCCACGTCAGCGCGCGGAGCGGCGACCCCGCGGCGGCCGTGTCTCCCACGGCACGCAGCAGGTAGGCGACGCCGAGTGCGCCCAGCGCGAACCCGGCTGTGCCCCGGGCTGTCTCGGTCAGCTGGGCGGCGACTGCGGTCACGCCGACCCAGGTGAGGCCGATCGTCAGCCACGCGACGCCGAGCGCGACGCTGCCGCCGCGGTCGAGGCCGACGCCGACCGCGGCCGCCGTCGTCAGCAGCGCCGTCGCGAGCACGGCGCCGGTCGCGAGGAGGACGGCGGCGGCGAGCGGCGCCCGGCGCCCGACGACACCGGCCCCGAGCAGCTCGAGCCGCCCTTCCTCCTCCTCGGTGCGGGTGTGCCGGCGCACGACGACGTAGGCGAGCAGGCTGAGGAAGACGGCGCCCATGAGGACCGTCTTGAAGGTCGCGAACGCGTCGAGCGTGAGGCTCGAGATCGGCCCGTAGAGGGCGACGAGCGCCGGGTTCTCGAGGGCCGTGCGCACGGCGCCGATGGCACCCTGCGGGTTCGGGTACAGGTCGATGGTCGCCTGGGCGGACGACGCGACGACGCCCGCGAGGGCCAGCACGCTGACCGGGATGAGCACGCGGTCGCGTCGCGCGGCGAGGCGCAGGAGCGTCGCGGTGCCGGTCAGGCCGGAGGCGCGGACGGCCCGCGGCGCGTGGCCGGCGGTGCGGGGTGCGGTCGTGGTGGTCATGCGCGCGTCGCCTCGCTCACGGGCGCTTCGGGCTCGGGGGCGCGGTACTGCTCCATGAAGAGCTCCTCGAGCGTGGGCGGTGCGCTCACCAGGCTGCGTATGCCGTGTGCCCCCAGCCGCTCGAGCACTGACCCCAGGTGCCCGCTCTCGACCGAGCACGTGACGTGCTCGCCGGAGACGACGGCGTCGGTGACACCCGGGAGCGCCACCACCTCGGCTGCCTCGACGGGATGCTCCAGCGTCGCCTCGATGGTCGTGCGCGAGAGGTGGCGCAGCTGGGCGAGCGTGCCCGACTCGACGTTGCGCCCCTCACGGATGATGCTGACGCGGTCGCAGAGCGACTCGACCTCGCTGAGGATGTGGCTGCTGAGCAGGACGGTGCCGCCGTCCGCCCGGAACTCGCGGACGGCGTCCTTGAAGACGGCCTCCATGAGCGGGTCGAGCCCCGAGGTGGGCTCGTCGAGCACGAGCAGCTCCACGTCGGAGCTGAGCGCCGCGACGAGGGCGACCTTCTGGCGGTTGCCCTTGGAGTACGAGCGGCCCTTCTTGGTCGGGTCGAGCGCGAAACGCTCGAGCATGTCGGCCCGCCGTCGCTCGTCGAGGCCGCCCCGCAGGGTGCCGAGCAGGTCGATGACCTCACCGCCGGTGAGGTTCGGCCAGAGCGCGACGTCACCCGGGACGTACGCGAGGCGCCGGTGGAGCGACTCGACGTCGCGCCAGGGATCGCCTCCGAGCAACGTCGCGGTGCCGCTGTCGGCGCGGAGCAGGCCGAGCAGGATGCGCAGGGTGGTGGACTTGCCCGCCCCGTTCGGGCCGAGGAAGCCGTGGATCTCTCCTGTGGCCACGTCGAGGTCGAGCCCGTCGAGGGCGGTGGTGCGGCCGAACGTCTTGCGCAGGTCGTGGACCCGGATCGCTGAGGTCATGACGTCGACAATACACAAGATTCACGATTTACTGAATGTTGTGAGCGTTGGATAGGCTGACGGCTCCGACGGTGGAGGAGGAACAGGTGACGGCAGCGCGCCGACCAGCACGCGACGACAGGGCGGTCTCCGCCTACGTCGAGCGGTTCGGTGACACGTTGACCGACGCCGGCATGCCGCGTCTGGCCGCCCGGGTCTTCGCCCAGATCCTGGCTGACGAGGACGGGCGGATGACCGCCTCGGAGCTCACCGAGGCCCTCGACGTGAGCCCCGCCGCCATCTCCGGGGCGGTCCGCTACCTCACGCAGACCTACATGGTCGGCAAGGAACGCGAACGCGGCTCCCGACGCGACGTCTACGTCGTGCAGGCCGACGCCTGGCACGGGGCGATGCTCTCGCGTGACCGGGTGCTCGCCCAGATCGAGACGAGCCTGCGAGCAGGGGTGCCCGCCGTCGGCGGGCTCTCGACCCCGGCCGGGCGACGCCTGCAGCTGTCCGTCGCCTTCCTCGAGTTCCTCGCCGAGCGGCTCGGTGCGCTCGAGGACGAGTGGGGCGAGCGCAAGGCCGAGATCACCCGCGACTGGCCCGCCGACTCCTGACCCCGTCGAGAGGCCAACTCTCCTGTCCTGCCGCCAGTCGAGAGGCCACCATCCGCGGCGCCCCAGCCGTCGAGAGGTCAACTCTCGTGGCCGCCCGCCAGTCGAGAGGCCACCATCCGCGGGCACCCCGGCCACCCGGCATACGTCCTGGGTCACGTGAGATGGGCAACGTTCGAGCCTTGGGCGGCAGCGAGTCCGCCTCGCGCGGATACGCTCGGCGCCATGGCTGACAGCACTGGCGCGCGCTCCGAGTCCGACCTGCCGATCGAGTCGGTCTACGACGCCTCGGCCCTGGCCGGCTTCGACCCGGAGAGCAGGCTCGGCGCGCCCGGCCGGTACCCGTTCACGCGCGGGGTGTACCCGAGCATGTACACCGGCAAGCCGTGGACGATGCGCCAGTACGCCGGCTTCGGCACCGCGAAGGAGAGCAACGAGCGCTACCACCAGCTCGTCCAGGCCGGGACCGGCGGGCTGTCGGTCGCGTTCGACCTGCCGACCCAGATGGGCTACGACTCCGACGAGCCGATCGCGCACGGCGAGGTCGGCAAGGTCGGTGTCGCGATCGACAGCCTCGATGACATGCGCACCCTGTTCGACGGGCTGCCGCTGGACAAGATCTCGACGTCGATGACGATCAACGCGCCCGGTTCGACGCTGCTGCTGCTCTACCAGCTCGTCGCCGAGGAGCAGGGCGTGCCCGGCGAGCAGCTGACCGGCACGATCCAGAACGACGTGCTCAAGGAGTACATCGCCCGCGGCACCTACATCTACCCGCCGCGCGCGTCGCTGCGCCTGGTCGCGGACGTGTTCGCGTACTGCCACAAGGAGATGCCGCGCTGGAACACCATCTCCATCAGCGGCTACCACATGGCCGAGGCCGGTGCCACGCCCGTGCAGGAGATCGCGTTCACCCTGGCCAACGCGATCGAGTACGTCCGGGCCGCGCAGGCCGCCGGCCTCGACGTCGACGACTTCGCGCCACGCCTGTCGTTCTTCTTCGTCGCCCGCACCACCCTGCTCGAGGAGGTCGCCAAGTTCCGCGCCGCCCGCCGCATCTGGGCGCGGATCATGAAGGAGGACTTCGGCGCGACCAACCCGAAGAGCCAGATGCTGCGCTTCCACACCCAGACCGCCGGCGTCCAGCTCACCGCGCAGCAGCCGGAGGTCAACCTCGTCCGCGTCGCCCTGCAGGGCCTGGGCGCCGTCCTGGGCGGCACCCAGTCGCTGCACACCAACAGCTTCGACGAGGCCATCGCGCTGCCCACCGAGAAGGCCGCCCGGCTCGCGCTGCGCACCCAGCAGGTCATCGCCTACGAGACCGACGTGACCAAGACCGTCGACCCGTTCGCCGGCTCCTACGTCATCGAGTCGATGACCGACGAGATCGAGGCCGCCGCGCTCGCCCTGATCCAGGCCGTCGAGGACAAGGGCGGCGCCGTCGCGGCGATCGAGCAGGGCTTCCAGAAGTCCGAGATCGAGCGCTCCGCGTACCGCGTGCAGCTGCAGATCGACGGCGGCGAACGCACCGTCGTCGGAGTCAACCGGTTCACCCTCGAGCAGGAGGAGCGCTACGAACCGCTGCGCGTCGACCCGACGATCGAGCAGGAGCAACGCGAGCGCCTCGCCGCCCTGCGCGCCGAGCGCGACCAGGACGCCGTCACCGCCGCGCTCACCCGCCTGAAGGACGCCGCCCGCGGCACCGACAACGTCCTCTACCCGATGAAGGACGCCCTCGCCGCCCGCGCCACCGGGGGCGAGGTCGCCCACGCCCTGCGCGAGGTCTGGGGCACCTACCAACCCCGCGAGACCTTCTGACGGCACCGGTCCAAGCGGCCGGAACGACGCGACGGTCAGGCCGTCTGGACCCGGTTGACAGGCCTCGTTCCGGTCACTCGGCCCGTCCGCGTCCGTCGCAGTCCCTGCGCGCGTCGCAGATCGACGGCGGCTTCCATCACGCTGCGCACCACGTCGGGTTGGTACATGACCTGCTCCCAGGTGAACCTGAGGACGATCCAGTCACGGACGGTCAGCGCGTTGTAGCGTCGGCAGTCGCGGTCGAAGTCCTTGCGGTTCGAGTGGAACTCGTGGCTGTCCGCCTCGAGCACGATGCGCAGGTCCGCGTCGGCCAGATCGACCCTGGCGTAGAAGTCGTCGTACCTGATGCGGCTCTGCGGCTCGACCACGAGACCCTTGACCTCCAAGGCGATCGCCCGCAGCGTCGACTCGAACGGGTTGGCGGCCCGTGGGTTCGAGCGGCTGACGACGCGAGTCACCTTGTCCCGCTGCCGGGGTGAGAGCCAGGCCGCCCGCTCCGTCACGTCCGCGAGGCGCTGCCCTGCCGCTCGGGCCGAGTCGACGACCGAGAGTGCCTCGTCGAACGGCAGGTCCAGGCAGCAGTCGATCACGGTTCGCACCGGGGTCGTGACCCAGCGATCGGCGACGTCGTCGGCGTCGAGGTCACGCCAGTGCAGCACCACACCGTCCGAGGCGCCGGAGGTCAGGCTGCGTTTGCGCCGCACGGTCACGTGCGCTTCTCAGGCACCGTCTTGACCTTCCAGCCCCAGTGCAGCGCGGCGGTGAGGTGTGATGCCGCCCCGCTCAGGGCATGTGCCGCCGCTCGGGCCGCGTCAGTGGCCGCGAGGCTGTAATGCCCTCGCGAGGTCCGCACGATCCGTCCTGCGGCCAAGGCGGCGTCGACGTGGCGCCAGTGCACGACAGCGATCCGCAGCTGCTGCATCGTCGCCGTGCCACCGAGCCGGATGAGGACCTTCTCCGCGCGCATGTGCTGATCGTCCCCACTCGTGAGCGGGGGGCACTGTCGTCATCCACAGGGGACGAGCGACCGGAACGGGGTCGAGAATCGGCGCTGTCCGCCCCTTTGTGGGGTTCGTTCCGGCCACGACGACCGGCGTATGCCGTCTAGCTGGGGCGCGCGCCGACGCGTGCCGCCGCCGCGCTGCCGGCCGCCACCCCGGCGCGTAGGGCCGCGGCACGGTCCTGGCCGCGCAGCCAGGCCGACAGGAGCCCGGCGTTGAAGGCGTCGCCGCACCCGGTGGCGTCGACGTTCTCGACGGCGGGTGCCTCAGCGGTCTCGTCCACACCGTCGCCGACCCAGCGCGCCCCGCCGGCGCCGTAGGTCGCGACGACCTCGCTCGTGTGCCCGAGGATCGCCGCGAGCCCGCCGAGCGCGGCAACCTCGTTCTCGTTGGGCAGCAGCAGGTCCACGCCGTCGACCCACGACAGGAAGGTGTCCACGCCCTCGCGCTCGATGAGCGCGGGCGACTGCGGGTCGACCGACGTCGTCCAGCCGAGCGCCCGCGCCTGGCGCAGCGACTCGAGCCCGGCCTCGCGTGACCCGGCGTCGAACAGGACGTAGCCGCTGAGGTGCAGGTGCGGCCGCGGATCGAGCGGGAGGCCCAGCGACTCGAGATCCACGTCGGCCACCGAGAAGGCCTTGTTGGCACCGCGGTCGGGGAACATCGTCCGGTCGCCGTGGGCGTCGAGCAGGATGACGACCATGCAGGTCGGCAGGGCAGGGTCGACCGCGAAGGCGCACTCGACGCCCTCGGCCTCGAGCTCGCGGCGGCACGTCGTGCCTGCGGCGTCGTCGCCGACCCGCGCGACGAGCGTCACCTCGGCCCCGAGCCCCGCCAGCCACGAGGCGGAGTTGCCGCCCGCGCCGCCGGGCACGAGAGCGACCGCCGACGGCGTGTCGGAGTGCCACCGGATGTCGCCGGACGGGCGGGTGATGACGTCGAGCCCGACGTCACCGACGACGACGACCGGCCGGGAGATCACGGCGCCGCCGTGGGAGCGGACTCGGGAGCGGACGTGGGAGCGGAAGCGGAGGTGGAGACCGGCGCCACGATCGAGAGCCGCGCGACCTCCGCAGCCACCTCACCGGCGAGCCGGGCGTTCGACAGGACGAGCTCGACGTTGGCGCGCAGCGACTCGCCACCCGAGCTGTCGTGGAAGTACTCGAGCAGCCGTGGCGTGACGTCCTTGCCGTGCACGCCCTCGCGCTGCAGCAGGGCGAGCCCCTCGGTGACGAGGCGGTCGTGCAGGTCCCGGTCGACCTGCCGCTCGGCCGGCAGCGGGTTCGCGAGCACGACGCCCGCGGTATCCGTCCCGAGGCGGTCACGGGTCACGACCACGCGGGCCGCCTCCTCGGCCGACTCGACCCGCCACGGCACGGCGTGCCCCGAGTCCGACAGGTAGAAGCCCGGGAACGCGTCCGTCCGGTAGCCCAGCACCGGCACCGACAGCGTCTCGAGGTACTCCAGCGTCCCCGCCACGTCGAGGATCGACTTCACGCCGGCACAGACGACGAGGACCGGTGTCGACGCGATGACGCCGAGGTCCGCCGACACGTCGAAGGTCTCGGACGCGCCGCGGTGGACGCCCCCGAGCCCGCCGGTCGCGAAGACGCGGATGCCGGCGAGGTGCGCCAGGGCCGACGTCGAGGCGACCGTCGTGGCGCCCGAGCGCCCCAGCGCCGCCGCCACGCCGACGTCGCGGACCGACAGCTTGGCGATCTCGGGGTCGGTGCACACCCGCTCGACCTCCGCGGCCCCCAGGCCCACGTGGACGATGCCGTCGAGCAGCGCGATCGTCGCCGGCACCGAGCCCCCGGCCCGCACCGCAGCCTCGATCCGGGCGGCGATCTCGATGTTGTCGGGGTGGGGGAGACCGTGGGCGAGGATCGTGCTCTCGAGGGCGACCACGCCGACTCCGGCGTCGAGGGCCTCGCGCACCTCCTCGTGGACGACGAGCAGGTCGGAGGAGGGGAGACGCTGCGACATGGCCGTCACCCTAGTTGCGTCCTCGGCCTCGACCGTTCCGGGGGCACGCGGCGCACTCGCGCATCCCGGGCAGCGCGTAGATGAAGCAGCACGACACACGGGTCGGCTCGGGACCGACGCTCTCGCCGGCCGCACCGCGAGCACGCCGCACCGCGGTGTCCCACATGTCCGTGACGACGCCCCAGCGTTGCCGCGAGCCCATCCGCACATCGGGTGCGTACGCAGCCACGACCTCCGTGACGAGCCCGAGGTATGCCGTGTGGCCGCGTTCCAGACGCCGCCCCGGCTCGGGCTCGACGGCCAGCTCGACGCCGGCCGGCTCGACGACGATCCGGTGCGGGTTGAGGCCGGCGGCCAGCTCGAAACCCAGCCCCGCGCCCGAGGGCACGAGCACCCACGGACCGAGCGCGGCGGCATACGCGATCGGGGTGGCGACGACCTCGCACCACCACTGGAGCACGAAGGCGGCGGGCACGTGCCCCTTGACCCGCTCGCCGTGACGCTGTTCCAGCTGCGCGAGCAGGGCGGCACGCCAGGGCGCGAGCGGGTCGGAGCCCGCCCTGACGTGGGCCACGACGTCTCCGCACCAGACGGTCGCGGTGGAGGGCGCGCACGTCAGCGTCGTGAAGGGCAGCGCGCGGTCGACGACTCCGACGACGTGACGCACCGCGTCCTCGCCCAGCCGTGTGCCGGCGTCCACCTCATCCATGGTGCCTTCGTCCCTCGTCGCTCATCGGTTTCGTCCCAGGGTCGTGCCCGGCCCGCCGGCGCGGACCTACGACATCCTCTGGCTAGACTCCCGTACTCGTGACCGACCGCTCCCTCTCGCTGCCCTTCGAGGCCATCGCCCGAACCGTCGAGCAGCACGCCTCGGAGCTGGTCACCATCCGGCGTGACCTGCACCTGCACCCCGAGCTCGGACGCGGCGAGGTCCGTACGACAGCGGTCATCGGGGAGCGTCTGGAGCGCGCCGGGATCAGCGTGCGCCGGCTGCGCGGCACCGGCCTCGTCGCCGACATCGGCCCGAGCAGCCCGGGACACCGCATCGCGCTGCGTGCCGACATCGACGCGCTGCCGATCCGCGAGCAGACCGGCCTCGAGTTCGCGTCGCAGACCGACGGTGTCAGCCACTCGTGTGGCCACGACGTCCACACGACCGCGCTCATCGGCGCCGCCCTCGCCCTCAAGCAGGCCGAGGCCCGCCTCGCCACCGCCGGCGTCGCCGCGCGCCTCGTCTTCCAGCCCGCCGAGGAGCTCATGCCCGGCGGCGCCGAGGACGTCGTCGCGCAGGAGGGGCTCGTCGGCGTCGACCGCATCTTCGCGCTCCACTGTGACCCGAGCCTCGACGCGGGCGAGGTGGGCCTGCGTGTCGGTGCCATCACGGCGGCCGCCGACCAGGTCGAGGTGACGTTGTCGGGCCGGGGCGGCCACACGTCGCGCCCGCACCTGACGCAGGACCTGACGTACGCCCTGGCCAAGGTCGTGACGGACGTCCCCGCGGTGCTCTCCCGTCGCCTCGACCCGCGTGCGAGCGCCGCGCTCGTGTGGGGGTCGATCCACTCGGGCGGCGCGGCCAACGTCATCCCGTCCTCGGGCAAGGTCAGCGGCACGCTGCGCATGCTCGATGCCGCCATCTGGGAGGGCGTCGAGCGCCTCCTCGAGGCCGTCGTCCACGAGGTCGTCAAGCCGTATGCGGTGCAGGCGGACGTCACGATCACGAAGGGCGTGCCACCGGTCGTCAACGACGCCGGCTGCATCGACGCGTTCACCGCAGCGGTGACGGGTGCGGGAGCCTTCGTCACGTCGACGCCGCAGTCGCTCGGCGGCGAGGACTTCGCGTGGTACCTGACGCACGTCCCGGGGGCCATGGCGCGCCTCGGTACCCGTGCCCCTGGTGGCCCCACGTACGACCTGCACCGCGGAGACCTCGTCATCGACGAGGCCGCGATCGGGGTCGGTGCCCGCACCCTGGCCGGTGTCGTGTTCTCCGCCGCGGCCCAGCTGGCCGGCACGCCGTCGCTCGGTGGCGTCTCTCCTCTGAGTGCGGTCGCGGATCGGTAACACTTCCTGCGACTTGCCCTGACGTGCTCAGATCTTGTCGCGTCCGGGTCTACAGTTCCGTGCATCTGGGCCGATGTCGTCGTCGGCCCGTCGGAACATAAGGAGCAAACCTTGCGTCACGCAACCAAGGTCGCGGCGGTCGTCGCGGCTGCCGCGCTCGGCCTGACGGCCTGCGGCAGCAGCGACAACAACACCCCCGCGGGCAACGGCACCGCCCCCGCTGGCGGCACGAGCTCGGCCCCTGCCGGCGAGAAGATCGTCGTCGGCATCGGCTACGGCGTGGGCGGTCGCGGAGACCAGTCCTTCAACGCCTCGGCCGCTGTGGGCCTCGACAAGGCCAAGACCGACCTCGGTGTCACGTACAAGGAGGCCACCCAGGTCAACGGTGAGCCGCAGGCCGCCACCGAGGAGCGTCTCCAGCAGTTCATCGACGCCGGCGCGACGCACGTCATCGGTGTCGGCTTCGCCTACGCGAAGGCACTGGGCAAGGTCGCCAAGGCCAACCCCGACGTCCACTTCGCGATCATCGACGACGCGTCGCCCGACTCGGCCGGCCCCAACGTCGCCCAGCTGACCTTCGCCGAGGAGCAGGGCTCCTTCCTCGTCGGTGCGGCCGCCGCCCTCAAGTCGAAGACCAACACGGTCGGCTTCGTCGGTGGTGTCGGTGTCGACCTCATCAAGAAGTTCGAGGCCGGGTTCATTGCCGGCGCCAAGGCCGCCAACCCCTCCGTCGCCGTGAAGAGCCAGTACCTGTCGCAGCCGCCGGACTTCTCGGGCTTCAACGACCCGGCCAAGGGCAAGACGGCCGCCGAGGGCCTCTTCCAGGGTGGCGCCGACGTCGTCTACCACGCTGCTGGTGGCTCGGGTTCCGGTGTCTTCACGGCCGCGAAGGCGGCGGGCAAGCTGGCCATCGGTGTCGACTCCGACCAGGCGCTGACCGCGACGCCGGACGTCCGCGACGTCATCCTCACCTCGATGGTCAAGAAGGTCGACGTGGCCGTCTACGACTTCCTGAAGTCGGGCTCCGAGGGCAACGACATCACGGGCAACAAGGTCTACGACCTCAAGGCCGGCGGTGTGGACTTCGCGACCACCGGTGGCAAGGTCGACGACATCAAGGCGAAGATCGACGAGTTCAAGGCCAAGATCATCTCGGGCGAGATCACCGTCCCGACGAAGCCCTGACCTGCCCTGCAGCAAATCCCTGACAGGGGCGACACGGCCCGTACGGCGCGGTAGCGTCGTCGCGGGCCGTGTCCGTCCCCGGCTGTGCGCCGCTGACCACCTTCTGCCCGGACCTCCGGGCCCGGACGAGGAGTTGTCGCCATCACCGCTGAAGCACCCGAGCGGCCAGCCGCTTCGAGACCCGCCGAGTATGCCGTCCAGCTCGAGGGCATCACCAAGCGCTTTCCCGGCGTGGTGGCCAACAAGGACGTCAGCTTCAAGGTCAGGCGCGGCACCGTCCATGCGATCGTCGGTGAGAACGGCGCCGGCAAGTCGACGCTGATGAAGATCCTCTACGGCGTGCAACGGCCCGACGAGGGGACGATCGAGGTCGACGGCCGCGTCGTGAACCTCCACTCGCCGTCCGACGCCATCCGTGAGGGCATCGGCATGGTGTTCCAGCACTTCCAGCTCGCCGACAACTTCACCGTCCTCGAGAACGTCGTGCTCGGCGCCGAGAAGCTGCACGGCATCGGTGACGCGGCCCGCGCCAAGATCCGCGAGATCTCCACGGCGTACGGCCTCAACGTCGAACCCGACGCGCTGGTCGCCGACCTCGGCGTCGGGGCCCGCCAGCGCATCGAGATCCTCAAGGTCCTCTACCGCGGCGCCCGCATCATCATCCTCGACGAGCCCACGGCCGTGCTCGTCCCGCAGGAGGTCGACGAGCTGTTCGACAACCTGCGTGAGCTGAAGTCCGAGGGCCTCACCGTCCTGTTCATCTCGCACAAGCTCGACGAGGTGCTCTCGGTCGCCGACTCGATCACCGTCATCCGGCGCGGCACCACCGTCGACACCGTCGACCCGCGGTCGGTCAACGCCCGCCAGCTCGCCGAGCTCATGGTCGGGGCTGAGCTGCCGACGCCGCAGACCGAGGAGTCCACGGTCACCGACCGCGTCGTGCTGCGCACCGAGGACGTCGTGCTCGCGGGTGCCGGCGAGGGCCGCAACGTGCTCGACGGGATCAGCCTGACGATCCACGCGGGCGAGGTCCTCGGCATCGCGGGCGTCGAGGGCAACGGCCAGGCCGAGCTCGTCGAGGTCATCATGGGCATGCGTGAGCCGACCTCCGGCCTGGTCCACCTCGGCGACACCGACATCTCCGACTGGGGCACCCGCGAGATCCGCGAGGCGGGTGTCGCCTACATCCCGGAGGACCGGCACCGGCACGCCCTGCTGCTCGAGGCGCCGCTCTGGGAGAACCGCATGCTCGGTCACCAGACGGAGGAGCCCAACGTGAAGGGCATCCTCATCAACGCGTCCGGCGCCAAGGCCGACACGGAGCGCATCGTCAAGGAGTTCGACGTGCGCACGCCGTCGATCCACGTCAAGGCGGGCTCTCTGTCCGGTGGCAACCAGCAGAAGCTGATCATCGGGCGCGAGATGAGCCACTCGCCCAAGGTCCTCGTCGCGGCCCACCCCACCCGTGGTGTCGACGTCGGCGCCCAGGCCAGCATCTGGGACATCATCCGCCAGGCCCGCCGGGACGGCCTCGCCGTCCTGCTCATCTCGGCGGACCTCGAGGAGCTCATCGGCCTGTCCGACACCATCCAGGTGATCCTGCGCGGCAGGCTCACCGGCACCTTCGACCCCGACACGGTCTCGGCCGAGGACCTCGGTGCGGCGATGACGGGGGCCGCCTCGCAAGGCGCCCCGCCCGAGGCTCCCGAGACCGATGCCCCGCGGGGCGAGGCACCGACGGAGGGCCCGCGATGACCCGCCTCAGCCCGCGCCGGCTCCTGCTCGGCGTCGCGGCGCCCGCCCTCGCGCTCGTCGTGGCGTTCGTCGTCACGTCCGCGATTCTGCTGGCGCTCGGAGACCCCGTCGGTGAGGTGTGGTCGACGATCCTGTCCTCGCCGCGTCCCCGGCAGTTCGTCCAGATCATCAACGCCGCCACGGTCTACTACCTGTCCGCGGTCGCCGTCGCCGTCGGCTTCCGGATGAACCTCTTCAACATCGGCGTCGACGGCCAGTACCGGGTCGCGGCCTTCGCCGGTGCGCTCTTCGCCGGCCAGGCGTGGTTCCCCGGACCGGTCAACATCCTGCTGACGATCGTCGTCGCGATGGCTGCGGGCGGCCTCTGGGCGAGCATCGCGGCGTACCTCAAGGTGAAGCGCGGCATCTCCGAGGTCATCAGCACGATCATGCTCAACGCGATCGCCACCGGTGTCGTGCAGTGGCTCCTGCTCAAGGTCGCGGTCAAGCAGCAGGGCAGCAACACCATCTCGACGGAGCCCATCCCCGCGTCCAACGAGCTCGAGGGCCTCGGCCTCATCCCCGGTGCGACCAACAAGGTCTACACCCTCATCGTGCTCGCGATCATCGTCGGCCTCGCGTACTGGTTCGTCATCAACAAGACCCGCTTCGGGTACGACCTGCGTGCCACCGGCCGCTCGGAGTCCGCGGCCGTCGCGAGCGGCGTCAAGGTGCCTCGCATGGTCGTGACGACGATGGTCACCTCCGGCGCCCTCGCCGGCCTGATCGGCATGCCGCTGCTGTTCGGCCAGGACCACAGCTACGGCACGACGTTCCAGTCCGGTCTCGGGTTCGCCGGCATCGGCATCGCGCTGCTCGGCCGCAACCACCCGATCGGCATCGGCGTGGCGGCCCTGCTGTGGTCGTTCCTCGACGTCCAGAGCAACGCCCTGCAGATCCGGGCGGGCGTCGCCTCCGAGGTCGTCTTCATCATCCAGGGCGTGATCCTCTTCGCCGTCGTCATCGCCTACGAGCTCATCCGCCGGGTCGAGGTCCGACTCGAGCAGCAGCGCGTGGCCCGGGAGCTGGCCGCGTCGAGATCCGACACACCGGCCGTGGAAGGAGCCCCGGCATGAGCGCCGCCGGACTCGAGGTGGGCACCCAGAAGGTCACCACCGGACCAACCCGACGTCTGAAGCTCTCGCCGCTCCAGTGGGCCGTCGTGGGCCTCGGGGCCGTGCTCGTCCTGTCGGTGCTGCGCGTCGTCAGCGGCGCCAACGACGTCGACTCCTCGGGCCTGCTCATCGCGGCCTTCGGCCTCGCGGTCCCGATCGCACTCGCCGGTCTCGGCGGCCTGTGGTCCGAGCGAGCGGGCGTCGTCAACATCGGGCTCGAGGGAATGATGATCCTCGGCACGTGGGGCGCGGGCTTCCTCGGCTACCACATGGGCCCGTGGATGGGCCTCGTCGGTGCGGTCATGGGCGGCGCCGTCGGTGCCGTCATCCATGCCGTCGCCACCGTGACGTTCGGTGTCGACCACATCGTCTCGGGTGTCGCGCTCAACATCGTCGCGCTGGGCTTCGCCAAGTACCTCTCGGTCCGCTTCTTCAGCACGCTGCCCGGAGGTGGCCCGACGCAGTCGCCACCGTTGCCGCAGCTGCCTACGTTCTCCCTTCCCGGAGTGTCCGACGGGCTCGCGAGCATCGAGTCGAACCACTGGTTCTTCGTGTCCGACCTCGCAGGGGTACTCCGGGCCCTGTGCACCAACGTCAACGTCCTGACGATCATCGCCGTGCTGCTCTTCGTCGCCACCTGGTGGATCCTGTGGCGCACCGCCTTCGGTCTGCGTCTGCGGTCCGTCGGCGAGTCCCCGGTCGCGGCCGAGTCCCTCGGCGTCAACGTCATCCGCTACAAGTTCGTCGCGGTCCTCATCTCGGGCGGCCTGGCCGGTCTCGGTGGCGGTTTCCTCGCCCTCGTCGCCGCCAATGTCTTCCGCGACGGACAGACCGGTGGCCGTGGCTACATCGGCCTCGCGGCGATGATCTTCGGCAACTGGCGTCCGGGCGGTCTGCTCGCCGGATCGGCTCTCTTCGGCTACACCGATGCGGCGTACCTGCGCGGTGGCGGCACCACGGTCCACGCGTTCCTGCTGCTGTTCGCGGTCCTGCTCGTCGGCATCGGCATCTGGCAGCTCGTACGCCGCGCTCGACGCACCCAGGGCATCCTCGCGATCGTCGTCGGCGTGCTCGTCGCCGTCTGGTACTTCGCCACGGACGCGGTCCCGGCCGAGCTGTCGGGCACGACTCCATACGTCACGACGCTGCTCGTCCTCGCCTTCGCGTCGCAACGACTGCGAATGCCGGCCGCCGACGGCCAGATCTACCGCAAGGGGGAGGGCCAGTAGTGACGACAGACGCCCCGAGCCCGAATGCCGCCGAGTCGCCCGAGGACGTGCCCCCGCCTTCGGCGGTCGACTGGGAGTCCCTGCGTGTGCGTGCGGTCGCGCTCATGGAGCGCGCGTACGCGCCGTACTCCCACTTCCCGGTCGGCGTGGCGGGTCTCGTCGACGACGGCCGCGTGGTCGTGGGCTGCAACGTGGAGAACGCCGCCTACGGGGTCGATCTGTGCGCCGAGTGCGGGATGGTCTCCGAGCTGCACGCGACCGGCGGAGGCCGGCTCACGGCGGTGTTCTGCGTCGGCGCTGACGGGCTGCCCCTGATGCCGTGCGGCCGCTGCCGGCAGCTGCTCTGGGAGAACGGCGGCCCGGAGTGCCTGCTCATGACGCCGGAGGGCGTGCTGCCCATGTCGGCCGTCCTGCCGCAGGCGTTCGGACCCGACGACCTGAACCGCGGGAGCTCAAGGCCGTGATCAAGGCAGTGAACGGCACGCGTCCCCGTGTTCCGACAGATCCGCGCGCATGGGTGAGGATGACCATGTGAGCGAAGCCTTCGATGCCGTAGACGTCATTTCCGCCAAGCGCGATCGGGCCGAGCTGTCGGACGCCCAGATCGACTGGGTCATCGACGCGTACACCCGTGGCGTCGTCGCCGACGAGCAGATGTCGGCGCTCGCCATGGCGATCTACCTCAACGGCATGAACCCGCGTGAGATCGCACGCTGGGCCGACGCGATGATCCGGTCGGGAGAGCGGCTCGACTTCTCGGGCCTGTCCCGCCCGACGAGCGACAAGCACTCGACCGGCGGCGTCGGCGACAAGATCACGCTTCCGCTCGCGCCGATCGTCGCCGCCTGCGGCGTCGCCGTGCCGCAGCTGTCCGGTCGCGGGCTCGGTCACACCGGGGGCACCCTCGACAAGCTCGAGTCGATCCCCGGGTGGCGAGCCGACCTGACGAACGAGCAGATGATGCGCCAGCTCGAGGACGTCGGGGCGGTCATCTGCGCGGCCGGCCCGGGCCTGGCCCCCGCGGACAAGAAGCTGTACGCGTTGCGTGACGTGACGGGGACGGTCTCGTGCGTCCCACTCATCGCGACCTCGATCATGAGCAAGAAGATCGCCGAGGGCACCGGTTCCCTCGTGCTCGACGTCAAGGTCGGCTCGGGCGCCTTCATGAAGGAGCTCGGCCAGGCCCGCGAGCTCGCCGAGACGATGGTGCGCCTCGGCACCGATGCGGGTGTGCGCACCGTCGCGCTGCTGACCAACATGGAGACGCCGCTCGGGCTCACGGCCGGAAACGCGCTCGAGGTGCGCGAGTCGGTCGAGGTGCTTGCGGGTGGTGGCCCCGGCGATGTCGTCGAGCTGACGCTGGCACTGGCCCGCGAGATGGTGGCCGGCGCAGGACGCGACGACGTCGACCCCGCCGACGTGATCGCGGACGGTCGCGCCATGGACGTCTGGCGCCGGATGATCCGGGCGCAGGGTGGCGACCCGGACGCCGACCTGCCTGTCGCGAAGGAGACGCACCACGTCCTCGCCCCGGCCGACGGGGTGCTGGTGCAGCTCGATGCGCTGGCCGTCGGCGTGGCCGCGTGGCGTCTGGGTGCCGGACGCGCACGCAAGGAGGATCCTGTGCAGGCGGGCGCCGGCGTCGAGCTGCACCACAAGCCCGGTGCGACGGTGCGTGGGGGAGAACCCCTGATGACGTTGCACACCGACGAGCCGGGGCGCTTCGAGCGGGCTCTCGAGGCGCTCGAGGGTGGTTTCACCATCGCTCCCGAGGGATCGCGGCCGGACCTGCCGGCGATCGTCATCGACCGTGTCTCCTGACGGGTTGGGCGCCGACGGCGTCTGGTGAGCCTCGAATGCGGCGTTTGCGCAGGTCAGCGGCCTGCGGGGCGCCGGCAGTGGAGTCCTGGAAGAGCCGATTTGTGTTTCTCGGCGGGGCCGGGCTAATGTTCTCTTCGTCAGCCCGACAGGGAGGAACGGACGCCACCGCGGCGGTGAGAGATCACCGAGCGAAGTTGGCCGGTCCCGGGGCTGGTACCCAAAGCACACAGGTCGGCCGTTTCGGTCCGGCTCTCTGGGCTGCGGGTCCGCCATCTGCGCGGGTCAAGCTCAGGACGGCTCCTCGGAGCCGAAAGCGAGTTTGACTGGCACAGGGCCGGCGGGTAAGTTTGAAGGGTTGCCCCGGAGGCCTCCTCGGTGAGGTGGTTGATGGTGTGTGTCCGATTCTTGAGAACTCAACAGCGTGTCAAAAATCGATGCCAATTACCTCGTTTTGGGGCTTTG
>NZ_JBHTFG010000005.1:0-118550 GCF_042666095.1 Terrabacter sp. GCM10028922
ACCATGGATGGTCAGCCGGGCACTACCGTGGGACACGAGAACCTCCGGGTTGGAGTGGGCCTTAGACAAGCCACATCCCATTCGGAGGTTCTCGTTTGTTCAAGCAGGCTCGCTGCTACCAACGTCATGGCCGGGTACACCTAGCGCACCGCACATCTGCGGTCCAGCCACACCGGCCGCCGTTATCGAAATTTGACCTTTCCGTCATTGATCGGTCACTGTGGACGACTGTTGGCCGGTTGCTACCCCGCATCGACCTCCTCCCGACGACGTGAGGCGGATGGATCGAGAGCGCGTCGCACCCGGGTCGTACGACGTTCGGAGTGCTTTGATTTCTCGCAATGCCAAGATCCTGGCCGCCGCTGGCGCAGCCATCGTCCTCACCGGTGGTGCGGTCGGCGCGGCGCAGCTCGACAAGACTGTCAACCTGTCGGTGGACGGCAAGGCCACCACCGCCCACGTCTTCGGCTCCACCGTCGGTGACGTGCTCGACAGCCAAGGCATCGCGGTCAAGAAGGGCGACGTCGTCGTCCCCGCGGCCGCCACCGCCATCAGCGACGGTGACACGATCACCGTGAAGTACGCCCGCCTGCTGACCCTCACGGTCGATGGCAAGACGCGCACGCTGCGCACGACCGAGACCACGGTCGACGGCGCCCTGCTCGCCCTCGGCCTGCGCGGTGAGGGCGCCCGCCTGTCGGTGTCGCGTTCGCAGACGATCGGTCGACAGGGCCTCACGCTCACGATCGTCACGCCCAAGGCCGTCACGGTCACCGTCGACGGCAGGACGACGACCAAGACCGTCGCCGCCGCCACCGTCGGTGAGGCCCTGACGCAGCTCGGCGTGCGACTCGCAAAGACCGACAAGGTCAACCCGCCGGTCACGACGCGCCTCGCGTCGGGCGCCAAGGTCGTCGTGCAGCGCGTGCAGACCAAGGAGAAGAAGGTCACCGAGTCGATCGCCTACGGCACGACGAAGAAGAAGACCAACGACCTCTACACCGGCCAGACGAAGGTCTCGCGCGCGGGGGTCGACGGCCAGCGCGTCGTCACCGTCCGCACGACGGTCGTCGACGGCAAGGTCGTCTCCACCAAGGAGATCTCCGCCAAGGTCACGAAGCAGCCGGTGGACCGGATCCTGCTCGTCGGCACGAAGGAGCGTCCGTCGGCGACGACGACCACGACCACGAGCAGCAGCGGCTCGAGCTCGGGCGCCGGCCTCAACCTGGCCCGCGCCGACATGTGGGACAGGATCGCGCAGTGCGAGTCCGGCGGCAACTGGCACATCAACACCGGCAACGGCTACTACGGCGGCCTCCAGTTCCTCACCTCGACGTGGTTGGGTGCCGGTGGTGGCGACTTCGCCTCGCGCGCCGACCTCGCGAGCCGTGAGGAGCAGATCACCGTGGCCAACCGTCTCTACGAGACGAGCGGCACGTCGCCGTGGAGCTGCGCCTGAGCGCGCCCCCGGCATACGCGAGGGCCCCCGATCTCACGCGGTCGGGGGCCTTTCGCGTCGGCCCCATCATCGGGCGACGTCGGGGCGGCGGGGCGCGGTGGCAGCGCGCGTCGCGCCAATAGGGTGAACGCATGACGAAGAAGCACGCCGCGCCGCAGGCCGACGATGCCGCGCTCCTCGGCCCGGCGCAGGTGCGCGAGCTGGCCGAGCGGCTCGAGGTACGGCCGACGAAGCAGTGGGGCCAGAACTTCGTCGTCGACGCCAACACCGTGCGAAAGATCGTCCGTGTGGCCGGCGTCGGTCCGGACGACGTCGTCGTGGAGGTCGGGCCGGGGCTCGGCTCGCTCACCCTCGCCCTGCTGCCCGTCGTCAAGTCCGTGACCGCCGTCGAGGTCGACCCCCGGCTCGCGGGTGCGCTCGAGGAGACCGTCCGCTCGCTCCAGCCCGACAACGTCGAGCGGCTCCGCCTCGTCGCCGCCGACGCCCTCACCGTCACGAAGCTCCCGGGCGCCGACCCGACGGCCCTCGTCGCGAACCTTCCCTACAACATCTCGGTCCCGGTCGTGCTGTCCTTCCTCCAGCACTTCCCGTCGATCGAGCGGGTGCTCGTCATGGTGCAGCTCGAGGTGGCCGAGCGGCTGGCCGCCAAGCCCGGCTCCAAGATCTACGGTGTCCCGAGCCTCAAGGCGGCGTGGTACGCCGACGTCGAGCTCGCCGGTCGCGTCGGGCGCAACGTCTTCTGGCCGGCCCCCAACGTCGACTCGGGCCTCGTGTCGCTGCGTCGTCGCAAGCCGCCGAAGACCACGGCGAGCCGCGAGGACGTGTTCCGGTGCATCGACGCGGCCTTCCTCCAGCGGCGCAAGTCCCTGCGGGGCGCCCTCGCGTCCTGGGCCGGTTCGGCCGACCGGGCCGAGCAGGCGCTCGTGACCGCAGGCGTCGACCCGCGGACGCGGGGCGAGCAGCTCGACATCACGACCTTCGCGCGCATCGCCGAGGCCCGGCCCGCCGGAGCCGCCGCCGAGCCGCGGGTGCGTCGTCGGAGCCATCCGAACTAACCAGACCGGGAAGGCCCCTAGGGTGGGCGCATGACTGTCGCGCCGACTCTGCCCGGCGCCGTGACCGTGCGGGTCCCGGCCAAGGTCAATCTCGAGCTGCGCGTCGGCCCGAGGCGAGCCGACGGCTATCACGCGCTCGCGACCGTCTACCAGGCCGTGTCCCTCCACGACGAGGTCTCCGTCGCCCGGTGGGACGACTGGCAGGTCGTCGCGGCCGGCGCCTACGCCGACCGCATCCCCACCGACGGCAACAACCTCGCGGTCCGCGCTGCCCGCCTCGTCGCCGAGCGCTGGGACGTCGACGAGCGTCTCTCGATCCGCATCGACAAGGACATCCCGGTCGCGGGTGGCATGGCCGGTGGCTCGGCCGACGCCGCAGCGGCGCTCGTGGCCTGTGACCAGCTCTGGGGCCTCGGCCTCGACCGCGAGGAGCTGGCCGAGCTCGCCGCATCGCTCGGCAGCGACGTGCCGTTCGTGCTGACGGGGGGCAACGCGATGGGCTCGGGCCGCGGCGAGCAGCTCGCGCCTGTCCTCGCTCGGGGCACCTTCCACTGGGTGTTCGCCATCAGCGACACCGGCCTGTCGACCCCCGAGGTGTATGCCGAATGCGACCGCCTGCGCGAGCGTGACGGTGTCGACGCGCCGGAGCCCAAGGTCAGCTCCCGGCTGATGGCGGCCCTCCGGTCGGGTGAACCGGCCGCTCTCGGGGCCGCGCTGCACAACGACCTCGAGCCCGCGGCATTCTCCCTGCGCCCGCAGCTGCGCGAGCTGCGCGACGCGGGTGTCGAGTTCGGGGCGCTCGGCGGCATCGTGTCGGGCTCGGGCCCGACGGTCGCGTTCCTCACCGAGAGCCACGAGGCGGCCCTCGACCTGTCCGTGTCGCTCGCGGCCTCCGACCTGTGCCGCGACCTGCGCCGGGCCAAGGGCCCCGTCCACGGCGCCCAGATCGTCGCCGCCCCACGCAGCGTCTGACCCGTCTGCCCCCCGCCGGCCTGCTGGGGCACCGAACGAATCGTTCGGTGCCGAACGCGCCGGTGCACCGATGTGTTCGAGACCCAGCGACGCGTTCGAGACCCGGCGACGCGTTCGAGACCCGCGTTCGAGACCTGACGCGCATTTCGGCCGGTGGAGGCGCAGGCCGTAGGGTCAGTCACCGATGGCCAACCTGATCTCGCTCGAACGCGTCTCGCTCGTCTTCGGCACCACGCACGTCCTCGACGACGTCAGCCTCGGCGTCCTCACCGGCGACCGCATCGGCGTCGTCGGCGTCAACGGCGGCGGCAAGTCGACCCTGCTGCGCGTCATGGCCGGTCTCCAGGAGGCCGACTCCGGACGCATCACGAAGCAGGGTGGCGAGGGCGGCATCCGCATCGGCATGCTGTCGCAGGAGGACTCGCTCGACCCCGAGTGGACGATCCGCGAGGCGGTGCTCGGCGACCTGCCGGAGCACGTCTGGGCCGGCGACCCGCGCATCCGCGACGTCCTGACCGGCCTGCTCGGCGGCATCGAGGCGCAGAACGTGGGCGGCCTCGACAGCCGCGTCGGCCCCAAGTCCGGTGGCGAGCGCCGCCGTCTCGCGCTGGCGCGCCTGCTCGTCGCCGACCCTGAGCTGCTCCTGCTCGACGAGCCGACCAACCACCTCGACGTCGAGGGCGTCGCCTGGCTCGCCGACCACCTCGCGACGAAGCGTCCCCGCCCGGGCAACGCGACGGTCGCCATCACCCACGACAGGTGGTTCCTCGACGCGTACGCGACCATGACGTGGGAGGTCGAGGCCGGCGGCGTCAGCGCCTTCGAGGGAGGGTATGCCGCGTACGTCCTCGCGAAGGCAGAGCGCGACCGTCTCGCCGGGGTCGTCGCCGACCGCCGGGCCAACCTCATGCGCAAGGAGCTCGCCTGGCTGCGCCGCGGCCCGCCTGCCCGCACGAGCAAGCCGAAGTTCCGCATCGACGCGGCCAACGCCCTCATCGCCGACGAACCCGCGCCGCGCAACAGCGTCGAGCTCGCGTCGTTCGCCGGCCGGCGCCTGGGGAAGGACGTGCTCGACCTCGAGGACGCGACGGTCACCGTCGGCGCGCCGCCCACGGAGCGACGGCTGCTCGACCGCGTCACCTGGCGCCTCGCGCCGGGGGAGCGGATCGGCATCGTGGGCGTCAACGGCGCCGGCAAGTCGACGCTCCTGAGGGCGCTCACCGGCGAGATCCCGCTCGACGGCGGCCGCCGCAAGATCGGCAAGACCGTGGCCATCGCCCACCTGACCCAGGAGGTGCGCGAGCTCGAGCGCTTCGAGCAGTGGCGGGTCATCGAGGCGATCGAGGACGTGCGGCAGTGGACCACTTTGGGCGGCAAGGAGATCAGCGCGAGCCAGCTCGCGACGCGCCTCGGCTTCCCGGGCGGGCGGCAGCAGTCGCGCGTCGGTGACCTGAGCGGCGGCGAGCGCCGCCGACTCCAGCTGACCCGCCTGCTGCTGACCGAGCCCAACGTCCTCATCCTCGACGAGCCGACCAACGACCTCGACATCGAGACGCTCACCTCCCTCGAGGACGTCCTCGACGGCTGGGCCGGCACGCTCGTCGTCGTGTCGCACGACCGCTACCTGCTCGAGCGGGCCTGCGACCACCAGCTGGCGCTCCTCGGCGACGGTCGTCTGCGTGACCTGCCCGGCGGTGTCGAGGAGTACCTCCGGCTGCGGGAGGCGGCCCTGACCGCCTCCTCGTCGGCCACCACGTCCGAGGCGCGGGCTGCCAGCCAGACCCAGCGGGCCGGCATACCTGCTGGGTCGTCGTCCGCGCCGACGGCGAACCCCGCGGAGGTGCGCGAGGCCCGCAAGACGATGGCCCGCATCGAGAAGCAGCTCTCGCGTCTGCAGGACCGCGAGGAGCGCCTGCACGGCGAGATGGCCGAGCGGGCCACCGACCCGGCAGCGCTCGCCGACCTCAACGAGAAGCTCCAGGCCGTCGTCAGCGAGCGCGAGGAGCTCGAGCTCGAGTGGCTCGAGGCCGCCGAGGTCGTCGGCTGACCCAGCCGCCGCTCCACCGCAACACACCGAGGAACCGACAACGCACCGGGATCGGATCCCGGTGCGTTGCGGTCTGCTCGGTGTGTTGCGGAGTGTTGCGGAGTGTTGCGAGGTCAGCGGTTGTCGACGGCGGTGACGTCGACAGTGACGTTCGCCCCGGTGTAGAGCTGCGTGACGACGTAGACCGAGCCCGGCGGGATGACCGCCGACTCGTCGGCAGAGGCCGTGGCCGCCGACCCCGTCAGCTGGCACGCGCTGTCGAGGAAGTAGAGGTCGAGGTCGTGCCCGACCGTGTCGTCGAGCGCGCTCCTGCCGGTGACCGAGACCGAGTGCAGCCCGTCGGAGAAGCCCGCCGGGAACTTCGTCACCCACCCGTCGACGCCCTGCGACGCCGGTGGGAACGTGCACGCGGTGTTCATCTCGGTACCTGTGACGCCGAAGACGTTCTGCAGCCCCGTCGGGTCACCCGCGGCGGGGTTGTTGGCGACGATCGTGCCGTGGTCGCTGTACGGCGCGTCGGGGGTGACGGTGCCGTTGGCCACGGTGGCGCCCGAGCCGAACGCCTCGATCTCGGCGACCTGGGCGTACGTCGTCGTGTCGCCCTGGACCGAGTCGACGAAGAACCGCAGGTAGGCGGCCTTGGCCGGCTTGGCCAGCGTGAAGGTCGCGTAGTTGAGGTCCGGGGCGGTCGGCCGCGGGGTCTGGTACCCGAACGCGCCGGTGCGCGCACTCGTCCACGTCACGCCGTCGAGCGACGTCTGGACCGTGAAGCCCTTGAGCGCAGCGAACCGCGAGGCATTCGTCGCCTTGTACGCGCTGACCCGCACCGAGCTGACCGTCGCCGCGGCCGCGAGCTTCACCGTGACCCGCTGGTCGGGGCCGGCGTTGTAGGGCGTCTCGCCGGCCTTCGTCGACCACACCGAGGCGGCCGTGTCGTCGAAGGCGAACTTCGCCGGGGCGCCGTCGTCCTGGCTCGAGACGGAGACGACCTGCGCGCCCGCCGCCGTCGAGGCGAGGTTCGGGGCGAGTGAGATCTTCCGGGCCGCGTTCTTGCCGGCCGCGACCGAGAACCCCTCGATCGTCTGGGTGCCGAAGCCCGGGGCCTGGATCGTCAGCGGGTAGGTGCCCGCGACGGCCCTGACGCTCGCGCCGCCGGACGAGCCCGTGCGCACGAGCGGTGACACGCGGGCCTCGAAGCGCCCGAGGATGACCCGCGCGTTCGAGATCGGCTGGCCCGTCGTCGCGTTGACCAGGGTGAGCGCCACGGTGCCGTTCTGCGCCGCGGCGGGGTGGTCGAACGCGGGCTTCGGCTCGGTGTCGTCTCCGGTGTTGCTCGTGGCCGACGCGCCCGCGCCACGCTTGGCGAAGACCGACCAGATCAGCGCGGTGTTGTCGCCGTGGTAGCGGTCGAGGTCGGCGGAGAGGATGCCGTCGCGCGCGTCGAGGAACGACGGGTTCGGCGCCGTCAGCGGCATACCGTCCGTGATGAGCCGGGCGGCGACCTGCGCCCCGGTGGCCGCACCGTAGCGGGCCACGAGCGCCTTGCGCAGGTCCCACAGGGTCGCAGTCCAGATCTCGCCGTCGGCGTGCACCTCGGGTCCGGTCAGGTCGTAGCCGATGTCGCCGAAGGTCGTCGGGTTCTGGTCGTAGTTCCAGTTGCGGATGCCGCGAATCGGGTTGCCCGTGACGTAGTCGCCGACGATCGGCTTGGTCAGCAGCCCCGCCGAGAACCCGTGGTTGAGGGCGTACCAGTCGGACCAGCCCTCGCCCATCGACCCAGCCTGCTGCGAGGCGAGGCCCGCGCCACCCGCGACGTAGCGGTTGGACAGGCCGTGGGTGTACTCGTGCTGGATCACCGACATGTCGAACGACCCGTCGCGATGGGGCCCTTCGAACGCGTCGTCGATCGGCTCCCACAGGAACATGCCGCTCCACGGCGGGATGCCGTCGTCGAGCGTCAGCATGTACGCGTTGTCGCGGCCCGTGTAGGTCGGTGCGCCTCCGGACGCCGCACCGGCCTGGACGAGGCCGCGGATCGCGTCACCGCCCTGGCCGCCCTTGCCTGCGTTGTCGACCTGGAAGTTGCCGGCGGTCTCGGTGAAGCCGAGCGCGTAGTACTCGTCGTGGATCCGGTTGTGCTGGAAGAAGAGGTTCGTCGCGGCCGGGTCGAGGTCCGACGCGTACGACGGTGGCACGGTCTGGCCCCCGGTGGCCGCCCACTGGTTCGTGTAGGGATAGTCGAAGTGGCCGTCGGCGGCGACGGGCCGGGGCGCGTTGTCGACGGGGCCGATGAAGTTCGACCAGTTGGCGTACGTGTCGGCGTTGTTGCCGACCGTCGTGCTGCCGGCGCCGGTCGCACCGGTCAGGTCGACCCAGCCCTTCGGGGACTGGGCCGTGGGACCGAACGACTGCTGTCGCGGCTGGCCGCCCTTCGCCGCACCGGGGTAGTTGTCGTAGACCGTGCCGTGGGCGTCGTCGAACTGGACGACGCTCGTGCGGTGCAGCGTGGCACCGGTGGTGCCGTCGACGATGACCTCCCAAGCCTCGGTCTGGCTCTTGAGGAAGAAGACCTTGTACGCCGCGACCGGGCCGGTGCGCGACGGGAACGCGACCTTGCGCACGTACCCGGGTCCTGCGAAGGGGCCCCGCGTGAAGGTCGTGAAGCCGGCCTGGGTGCCGTCCGCGACGGGGGCGTATGCCGTCCCCGGCGCGAGCGTGCCCGCGACCTTGAGGAGAGCGCCGGCCTCACCGAGGACCCAGGCGCCACCGAGCGTCGCGCCGGGAGCAGACTCGCCGGCATACGACAGGACACGACCGTCGGACGCGACGGCGACGTTGAGTCGGCCCCCGCGGGCGGTCGGCACCCCGGCGAACGTCTGCACGAAGCTGACGACGTGGGTACCGGTGCCTGGCAGCGTGTGGTCGCGCGCGACCGCGAGCGACTGCACCTGCGAGCCGGTGAGCCCGAACGCCGACGGCTGCGACGCGAGCCAGCCACGGGCGACGTCGACCGCGGATCCGGTGCGGGCAGAGGACAGGTAGCCGGTCGCGCGGAGGGCGCGGAGCGTGCCGAAGCGCGGGTCCCACGTGGCGCGCGCGCCGGAGCCGGCTGCTGTGAGCAGCTTCGCGACGGCGGTGCGGGTGGTGCTCGTCGGGACGACGGCCTTCGTCACGGCCCTGGTGTCGAGCGTGGCGAGCAGGTCGGAAACGGTGTCGGTCAGCGTGTTGGTGGGCGTGGTGCTGACCGGCGGAAGCGCGGCTGACGTCGTTGCCGACGCGAGCGGGGCGCCCGCTGCCGCCGTGATGACGCACAGCCCGATGGTGAGGGCGTGCCTGCGGGTGGTTTTCACGCGGTTCTCCTAGGAGTGCTCGTCGGGTCGCGCCGAGGCGGGCGGCCCGGTGCAAGGAGAAACGACTCAGGGTTACCGGAAGGTACGCGCGGGGGTTGCGCACCCCCGCGGACCGTTGAACTTATCTTGATATCAAGATAAATTGCCGGGCATGGAGATGTTCCTGCACCACGTCCAGGTGTCCGGCCCCGCAGGCTGCGAGGACGCCATGCGCGCCTTCTACGGCGGCGTCCTCGGGATGACGGAGGTCGAGAAGCCGGAACGGCTGCGGGCCCGAGGGGGCGCGTGGTTCCGCGCCGGGACCGCCGAGGTGCACGTCGGCATCGAGGACGGCTTCACCCCGGCGCGCAAGGCCCATCCCGGCATCGCCGTCGCCGACGTCGACGAGGTGGCGCGAGCCGTACAGGCAGCCGGCGCCACCGTCACGTGGGACGACGCCATCCCGGGGCTCCGTCGCTTCCACACGGCCGACCCGGTGGGCAACAGGCTGGAGTTCGAGCAGGCCGCACTGTGACGGGTGCCCGGGCCCGTGCGGTGACCCCAAACCCGACCCGGACTCCTGCCGCCTCCGGTAGCCCGGTCTCAGACCTGGGCGCCGCCGGCGCGCGCCTCGAGCGGTGCCAGCATGCGCCGCAGCAGGCCGGCGAGCTGCTCGCGGTCGGTGGGGCTGAGCTCGGACAGGAGCGACTTCTCCTGCTCGATGAGGTCGGCCATGGCCGAGTCCACGACGTCGCGCCCCGCCGGGGTCAGGCGTACGAGCACGCCGCGGCGGTCGCCCGGATCGGGTCGGCGCTCGACGAAGCCGCTGCGCTCGAGGCGGTCGACGCGGTTGGTCATCGTGCCCGAGGTGACGAGCGTCTGCTGCACGAGCGCGCCCGGCGACAGCTCGTACGGCTCGCCCGCACGGCGCAGCGCCGACAGGACGTCGAAGGCCCAGCCCTCGAGCAGGTGCTCGGAGAACGCCGACCCGCGCGCGAGGTCGAGCCGACGCGCGAGCCGCGAGACCCGCGAGAGGACCTCCAGCGGAGACACGTCGAGGTCTGGCCGCTCACGACGCCAGGCCGCGACGATCTCGTCGACGTCATCGGCGGGCCTAAGGTCGACGGGCCTGCGGTCGGCGCTCATGGCCCAACTGTAGTCGCCGTCAAGACTCTTGACATCGAAGGAAAGCGAGGGCAGTCATGACCGAACCGACGAACCGAGCCCCTACTGACGCCGCGCCCCAACCGGGGCGTCCGGCCGTCCCCGGCGCGGTCGACCACATGTCGGATGCCGCGTGGGACCCCCACCAGTACGCCGTCTTCGCGGGCCATCGCGGCCGGCCCTTCGCCGACCTCCTCGCGCGGGTCGACGCTCGGGACCCCCGGCTCGTCGCCGACCTCGGGTGCGGTCCCGGCGACCTGACCGTGGGACTGACCCAGCGTTGGCCGGGCGCGCGCGTCATCGGCGTGGACAGCTCGCTCGAGATGCTCACGAAGGCCCGCACCCTCGACGTCGACGGCCGGGTCGAGTGGGTCGAGGCCGCGGCCGAGGACTGGGACCCCACCGAGTCCGGTGGGCCGATCGACGTCATCCTCACCAACGCCACGCTCCAGTGGGTGCCGAGCCACCTGCGCCTCATCCCGTCGTGGCTCGAGAGCCTCGCGCCCGGCGGCACCTTCGCGATGCAGGTGCCCTCGAACTTCGACGCGCCGTCCCACCGCCTCATGCGCGAGGTCGCCGCACGCCACCCCCGCGCCGACGACCTGCGCCCCGTGCTCGACCGCGCCCAGGCCGTTGCCCGGCCGGAGACGTACGCCTCCCTCCTGCTCGACCTTACCCCTGACGTCGACGTGTGGCAGACGACGTACGAGCACGTGCTGCCCGCAGAGGACGGCGAGCCGCACCCAGTCCTCGAGTGGGTCCGCGGCACGGGCCTGCGCCCGGTGCTCGGAGTGCTCGACGACGAGGAACGCGACGCGTTCGTCGCCGACTACGAGCGCGAGCTCGAGGCGGCATACCCGAGGCGGCCGTTCGGGGTGCTCTTCCCGTTCACGCGGACCTTCGCGGTGGCGCGCACCAGCCGTTAGCGGGGCGCCGTCACCGGGTAAAACCCGAGTCTCGGGTCGGTAAGGCCCGGGTCTCGCCCAGGTCGGCCGTCTCACCGTGGAAGAAAATCTGGGTCAATTTCCGGCATTTCCTCCCATTTCGGAAAACCGTGTCATGAAATGGGTTCTGGCACGTCATACAGATGACGGCACCGCAGGGGTCTCCCGCTTGGTCAGGGGAGGGAGTGGCCCCTACGGGTTGTCTCTGGTGGTGCCGTCAGGTTTCGTCCTCCCGCGTGGTTTCGTGGAGGGGATCATTCGGGAGGACGAAACCTGCCACCCCTTCGGGCCCCGCCCGGTCCGGATGGTTGTGTCCCGATAGTGGACGCGCTGGTGTCCCGACTCGACGCCCACCCCGCTGCTTGGCAGACTGGCACGCACTCGGGGCAGTAGAAGGGCGAAGGGTTGTCGGCAGACGCGACCTTGTGGTCGAGCGAGGCGTGGGCCTCGGCTCCTGACGGATACCTCCTGCAGCTCACCCGAGAAGGGTCGGCGGAGGCGTTCGGGGAGCTGTGGCGACGCCACCTCCCCGCCGCGTATGCCGTCGCCGGCCGTCACCGCGGACGCGCGGCCCCCGACGACATCGTCGCGGAGGCAGCAGCCCGCGTCTTCTCGCTGATCCGCGACGGCCGCGGGCCCGACGAGCACTTCCGCGCCTACTTTCTCTCCGCGGTGCGCACGGTCGCCATCGACCAGGGCCGGCGCGACCTGCGGCTCGTGCCCACCGAGCCGGAGGACCTCGACGAGCTCACCCCGCCGCTCGAGGACCCCTTCGCCGGCCTCGCCGTCGACGAGGAGGGCCTCGCGCTCGTCCGGGAGGCGTTCGCAGGCCTGTCCGAGAGGGACCAGCGCGTGCTCTGGCACACGACCGTCGAGGGCGCCGCGCCGCGGGCGGTCGCTCCCGTCCTGGGCATGACGGCGAACGCCGTCAGCGTCCGGGCCATGCGAGCCCGTGAGTCGCTCCGCGCGCTCTACCTCGACGCCCGGGCCCAGCGTGGCCTGGCCCACGCCGACGACGACGAGTGCCGCTGGACGATCAGCCACCTGGGAGCGCTCGTGCGGGGCCGGCTGCCGAGGCGCCAGACCGAACGTGCCGAGGCGCACGTCGCCGACTGTCCGCATGCCGCGTCGCTCGCTGCGGACCTCAGGCTCATCCACGACGGCTTCCCGTCCCTGCTCGTGCCGCTCGTCCTCACAGCCGGACTGGGCACGCCGGGGTTCGTCAGCGCGGCGGTGCTGACGGGGTCCTCCGGTGTGCTCGGTGCCGAGCCCGGCTCGGGTTCGGCGGGAGCGGCCGACGGCTCGTCCACCCCGACGACCGACCCGTTGTCGTCGGCCTCCTCGTCGGGCGCGTCGGGGATCGACGCCGCGGCGCAGGTCGCGAGCCGAGTCGCCGGCCTCGTCGCCAGTGTGGCCGTCACGGCAGGTGTCGCCGGGGCACTGGCGCTGCCGGGTTCGCCCCCGCCGCCGGCCGCCGGCCCCACGCCGTCGGCCGTGACGGCAACGGCGCCCCGCGCCACGTCGGCTGGGTCGACCCCGTCGCCGGCGGCCACGGCGCCTCGCGGCCAGCCGGTCTCGACCGTCAGCGCGTCGGCCATCCCGTCCGTGGGCCGAACCGCCCGGCGGGTCACGGTCACCGGCACGCCGAGCCCGGTCAGCTCGACGGTCGACCGGCCCGCTCCCGACTCGGTGAGGCCGACCCCGGACGGCACCGGTGCCGGTCCGGGCACGGGCACGCAGGCTCCGGGGGAGAAGCCGCCGACGGCCCCGAACCCGAAGCCTCCGGCCACGACGACACCGCCTCCTCCGCCGACCACGACGCCACCCCCGGCCGGCGCGCCCACGATGACCGCCCGGCTCGTGTCCGACGGTGATCCGGCGCGCATCTCGGTGCGCGTGCGTTCGCAGATCCTGGGCACGATGACGGTCCGCATCAGCATCGAGTCCGGCTCCGGGCGGCTCACCGTGCGCAACTCGAGCTGGACGTGCGCTCAGACCTCCGGGCCAGCCGTCACGTGCACGGGCGGACGCGGCCAGGCTCTCCTCGAGCAGTCCGGCACGGGCGGCGTCGAGCCGGTCGTCGTCCGGGTGTCCGACGCAGCGGGCCACACCTGGACCGAGATCCTCACCCCGTCCTGACCCGTCCCTGACCGGGTCTATCGGTGGGGGACCGTGACGAGCCGCGGGGCCTGGTCGAGCCCCGACAGGCCGTTCCAGGCGAGGTTGACCAGATGCGCGGCCACCTGGTCCTTCTTGAACTTGCGGTGGTCGAGCCACCACTGGCCTGTCAGGGCGACCATGCCGACCAGCATGTGCGCGTGGATCGGGGCCGACTTCGTGTCGATGCCGCGCTGCTTGAACTCGGCGGCGAGCAGGTGCTCGACCTGTGAGGCGACCTCCCCGAGGACACTCGCGAACGAGCCCGTCGACTGCCCGGGCGGCGAGTCGCGTACGAGGATGCGAAAGCCCGATGGGTCGCTCTCGATGTAGTCGAGCAGCGCCATCGTCGCCCGCTCGAGCAGCACCCGGGCGCCCTCGGGCTCCTCGAGGGCGGTGCTGATGCCGCCGAGCAGCGCTTGGATCTCACGGTCGACGACGACGGCGTAGAGACCCTCCTTGCCGCCGAAGTGCTCGTAGACGACCGGCTTGGAGACGTTGGCCCGGGAGGCCACCTCCTCGACGGTGGTCGCCTCGAACCCCTTGTCGGCGAAGAGCTTGCGGCCGACGGTGAGCAGCTGCTCGCGCCGCTCCGGTCCCGTCATCCGGGCCCGCGGGCGGGAGCGTTCGGCTCGGTCGGGTCGGTCGGCGGTCACGGCGCCATTCTGCCCGGCCGCGACGACCGCGACGTGCACGAAGCCCCCGGCGTGGCCTGCACTACCCTGTGGTGGTCCCGCCGGTGCCCTCGCGGCACGGCTGGTGACGATCCCCGGTTGGTCTGCCGGCAGGGCCCGCCTGACTTTGAATCAGGACTAGCGACGTAGGTTCGACTCCTACCCGGGGAGCGCAAGTCTGGTTCCTGACCTGCGCACATAGATGCTGGTGCATATCAGTGCCCATCCTCCCGGACGGCTCTTGCCAACACATTTGCTAACAGGAGCAGCCATCCGGTTGGCCACCCTCTGACATGCCACCTGTTCACTCCGAGCCGCCGAACCGACGCTTCACTGCGAGGCGCATGACGGGCCGAGAGGGGTGCGTGCGCCCGATCTCGGTGAAGCCGGCCGCCACGAACATCTCAACCGTGCCGGTGAAGATCGATGACGGCGACGCGCGTCCGGTCTTGAGACCCTCGACGTCGACAGGATGCCCTTCGACCGACGTTGCGCCGTGGGCGAAGGCGAACTCGACCGCGGCGCGCAACAGGGATGTCCCCACACCGGCTCCGCGGGCGGGCGGTGCAACGGCGAAGCAGGTGACCCACCACGCAGCGGGATCTGGGTCCAGTAGCCGAGCCAGTGCGCGGTTGCCGCAGACTCCGGCGAACCCATCGCGCGGCCCGACCCGAGTCCATCCGACCGGCTGGTCCTCGAGGTAGGCGACCAGGCCGGGCGGGACCGGCGCGTTGGCCACCTCGCTGTGGAAGGCGGCACGGTTGTCACGTCTCTCCAGCGCGAGGTCCGTCTGCTCCGGTGGCGGTTGGAGGAACCGCCGACACCAGTCCCACGCCGGATCATCGCCACGCCGGCCGAACACGGTCGCAACGTCGTCCCACCGGCTCAACGTCAGAGGGCGGACCTCAAGCCCGGGCATGGCATCGAGCCTAGCGAGCGGCGCCGTGAGCGGGGGCGGACGGCATACGTCCTCGGGTTCGGGGGTTGTGTGTGAGGGGGGTCACGGCATGCCCACGGCCGGGCGGGCGGGCCTCTGGCGCCCGAGTAGCATGGGCCCGGCGCCCCCACGCCACGCGATCCGGGGTCGTCCGCACCCGAGTGCACCCCCATCCACAAAGGAGCTGCGCCCTGTGAGCGATCGACGGCCGACCGCCGTGATCGTCCTCGCCGCCGGTGAGGGCACACGCATGAAGTCCACGACCCCGAAGGTCCTCCACACGATCGGGGGCCGCAGTCTCGTGGGCCACGCGATCCGGGCGGCCCGGGGCACGAGCCCACACCACCTCGCCGTCGTCGTGCGCCATGAGCGCGACCGCGTCGCCGAGCACGTGGCCCAGGTCGACCCAGAGGCGATCGTGGCGGACCAGGACGACGTCAAGGGCACGGGTCGCGCCGTCGAGTGCGCGCTCGAGGTGCTCCCGGGTGACCTGTCCGGCACCGTCGTCGTCACCTACGGCGACGTGCCGCTCCTGACCACCGAGACGCTCGAGGGCCTCGTCGAGGCGCACGACGCCTCCGGCAGCGCGGTCACCGTCATCACCGCGACGCTCGAGGACCCGACGGGCTACGGGCGCGTCATCCGCGACGACGAGGGGTCCGTGCTCGCGATCGTCGAGCAGAAGGACGCCGACGACGAGCAGCTCGCCATCCGCGAGGTCAACAGCGGGCTGTACGCGTTCGACGCGACCGTCCTGCGCGAGGCTCTCGCCGAGGTGGGCACCGACAACGCCCAGGGCGAGAAGTACCTCACCGACGTCATCGCGATCGCCCGGGGTCGCGGTCTCACGGTTCGCGCACACCTCGTCGCCGACCTCTGGCAGACCGAGGGCGTCAACGACAAGGTGCAGCTCGCCCGCCTCGGCGCCGAGCTCAACCGCCGCACGGTCGAGCAGGCCATGCGCGACGGCGCCATCGTCATCGACCCCGCCACGACATGGCTCGACGCCGACGTCTCGATCGGTCCCGACACCGTCGTCCACCCCAACACGCAGGTTCTCGGTGCGACCACGATCGGCCGCGACTGCGTCATCGGCCCCGACACGACCCTCACCGACGTCGAGGTCGGCGACGGCGCGAGCGTCGTACGCACACAGGCAGAGCTCGCCGAGATCGGGCCCGGCGCGACCGTCGGGCCCTTCTCGTACCTCCGGCCGGGCACGCGCCTCGGCGCGCACGGCAAGATCGGCGGCTTCGTCGAGACGAAGAACGCCCAGATCGGCGACGGCGCGAAGGTGCCGCACCTGACGTACTGCGGTGACGCCACGGTCGGCGAGGGCGCGAACATCGGCGCCGGCACCATCTTCGCCAACTACGACGGGGTGACGAAGGGACACACGCACGTCGGCGCTCACAGCTTCGTCGGCAGCAACTCGGTCATCGTCGCACCGCGCACCATCGGCGACGGTGCCTACGTCGCGGCCGGATCGGCGATCGTCGGAGACGTCGCGCCCGGACAGCTCGCCGTGACCCGGGCGCCGCAGCGCAACATCGACGGCTGGGTCGCGCGCCGGCGCGCCGGCACGAAGACCGACGCGGCGGCCCGGGCCGCGCAGGCATCGCCGGACGACCAGTCGACCACCCAGCCGACCACCGACCTGACCGACGACCTATCCAACGAGCTGACCAACGACACGAAGGACGCCCAGGGATGAGTGGCATCAACAAGACGACCGAGAAGCACCTCATGGTCTTCTCCGGCCGAGCCCATCCCCAGCTGGCACAGGAGGTCGCCCAGGCGCTCGGCACGGCACTCGTGCCGACGTCCGCCTACGACTTCGCCAACGGCGAGATCTACGTGCGTTACGAGGAGTCCGTCCGCGGCTCCGACGCCTTCGTCATCCAGAGCCACACCGCTCCGATCAACGAGTGGATAATGGAGCAGCTCATCATGATCGACGCCCTCAAGCGTGCGTCGGCCAAGCGCATCACCGTCGTGCTGCCGTTCTACGGCTACGCCCGCCAGGACAAGAAGCACCGGGGTCGCGAGCCGATCTCGGCCCGCCTCATGGCCGACCTCTTCAAGACCGCCGGCGCCAACCGGCTCATGGCGATCGACCTGCACACCGCGCAGATCCAGGGCTTCTTCGACGGCCCCGTGGACCACCTCATGGCCATGCCGATCCTCGCCGCCTACGTCGCGAAGAAGTACGGCCACCTCGACCTGGCGGTCGTCTCGCCCGACGCCGGCCGGATCAAGGTCGCCGAGGACTGGAGCTCGCGCCTCGGTGGCGCCCCGCTGGCCTTCATCCACAAGACGCGCGACATCAACCGGCCCAACGAGGTGGTCGCCAACCGCGTCGTCGGTGAGATCAAGGGCCGGGTCTGCGTGCTCGTCGACGACATGATCGACACCGCCGGCACGATCACGAAGGCGGCCGACGCCCTCATGGACCAGGGAGCGGACGCGGTCATCATCGCCGCGACCCACGCCATCCTCTCGGGACCGGCCGTCGACCGCCTCAAGGCCTGCCGGGTCGAGGAGGTCATCGTCACCAACACCCTGCCGATCCCCGACGACCGTCGCTTCGACAAGCTCGAGGTCCTGTCCATCGCGCCCCTCGTGTCGATGGCGATCAAGGAGGTCTTCGAGGACGGCTCGGTCACGAGCCTCTTCGACGGCAAGGCCTGAGCGGCCAGCACACGACGAGGCCGTATGCCGCCGGGCGGGTCCCGACGGCATACGGCCTCGGTGCGTGGTGCGTGTGTGCGTGGTGCCTCAGCGCGGCTGTGTCATGCCGGTCACGCGGCTGGCTTGAGCTGGCCCGGCGGCGTGCCGGCCGATGTCGCGAGCGTGTCCCACTCGGGGTTGCCGATGGTCGTGACCCACGTGCGCACCTGCCCGACGTCGCCCTTGGCGTAGGCGAGGCTCAGCATGAGCAGCAGGCGCGCCTTCTGGGGGAGCAGGTCGTCGCCGGCGATGACGTTGCCGCTGCCGCCGTAGACCGAACCCGACCCGGTGCGCGTCGTGCTGACGAACACGACGCCCTTGGCGGCGGCCGCGGACCGGGCCGCCGACTGCGCTGCGGAGATGCCTCCGGCACCGGTGCCCGCGGTGACGATGCCCTTGACGCCCGCGTCGGCGAAGGCGGTGACCGACTCGCCGCCGGCCTGCTGGTAGCCGTAGACGATCTCGGTGCGCGGGAGGTCGGCGGCCTTGATGTCCGACAGGTCGAAGGGCGTCGCCCACTTCCGCGGGTTGTCGCACGCCGCGACGCGAGCGGGGGCGCGGCCGACCTTGACGTTGGGTCCGTCGACCCAGCCGAGCACACCGAGCTCGCGCGTCTGGAACGTGTCCATCCGGTAGGAGCTCGTCTTCGTGACGTCGCGCGCGGCGTGGAACTCGTCGCCGAGCATGAGGACGGTGCCGAAGCAGGTCGTGACGCGGCTGCCCGCAAGGGCGATCGCGTTGTAGAGGTTGGCCGGGCCGTCGGCGCCGATGACGCCGGGGCCGTCGACGGACTCGGCGACGGTCGGGCGCATCGCGCCGGTCATGACGACCGGCTTGGGGCTCTGGACGGTCAGGTCGAGCCAGTACGCGAACTCCTCCATCGTGTCCGTGCCGCTCGTGACGACGACGCCGTCTGACGTCTCGAGCGCCTTCTCGACGGCAAGGGTGAGGGCATGGAACTCGGCGATCGTGTAGCCGCCGGATCCCTTGTTGCCGAACTGGATCGTGTCGACGTCGGCGACGGCCCCGATCTCCGGCTGCAGCTTGGCCACGAGGTCGGCGATGGGGATCTGCCCTGCGCGGTAGTTCGTGAAGCTGCTGCGGCTCTCGGCGACGCCGGCGATCGTGCCGCCGGTGCCGATGACGGTGACCTTCGGCGTGCCGGTGGGCTGCGCGGCGAGGGCCTGTTGGTAGCCGACGTTCGTCACGAGGTCGGGGGTCAGGACGCGGTTCGGGGGTGCGCCGGTGGGCTCGCCGGCTCCGCGCCCCAGGGCCCAGGTCGTGACGGCGGTGGCGCCGCACAGGGCGATGACGAGGAGGACGGCGGCGACGCGTCTGGGTGTGAGGTGCTCGAGGTGGGTCACGTGGGTTGCTCCTGGTTCGGGGGAGCCAGGCAGTCCTCACGACGACGGTGTCGGGCTCGTGCCCGGGGTGCCGGGAGGCACCGGCACGAACCTCGCAGACGTAGCGGCGGTCGGGGTTTCGCCGCCGTTACCGCCGTGTGAAAGCGCTTGCGTATGCCGTGTCAGGCGCCCGCCTTGCGGGCGCGGTAGGCGGCGGTGTGGGCACGGGCCGCGCAGCCGCCCTCGCAGAACCGGCGGGACCGGTTGCGCGACAGGTCGACGACGACGTCGTCGCAGTCCTCGGCCTCGCAGATCCGCAGCCGGTCGAGCTCGCCGGCCCGCACGACGTCGACGACGGCGATCGCGGCCTCGACGGCCATCCGCTGGGGGAGTGGGGCGTCGGCGGGCGTGGCGTGGATGTGCCAGCCGAGGCCGTCGTGGTCGACGAGCTGTGGCAGGGCGCGGGCGTCGGCGAGCAGCTCGTTGACGAGGGCGACGACGCTGCTCTCGTCTCCCTCCCAGAGCCCGCGCAGCCGGGGGCGCAGGGCCCGCACGGTGTCGAGCTCGGCGGTGTCGCGGTCGAACCGGCCGGTCCACTGCTGGTCGTCGAACAGCTGCTCGAGCTGCTCGACCGAGGTCAGGGTGTCCTCGCTCGTGTCGCCGGGGACGCTCCCGGGCATCGTGTTGACGAGGGCGGCGGCGGCGATGAGGGCCGCCTCGGTGTCATGGGTGAACAACCTGTTGACTCCTGACATAGGCTCTCGCTACTGTCATGAGTGTAATCAACTTTGCTCCTGACGTGACCCTGGGCCGGTGGCGCACGAGCGACGGGTGGAACGGGCGGTGACGGCATGACGGCTCAGAGCGGCGAGCTCACGGTGGTGGCGACGACGCAGGAGCCCGCGCCGGGCCGGGCGTCCTCCGGTGTCCGGGTCGGCTCCCGCCCGGTCCTCGGCCTCGTCGTCGCCCTCGTGTCGGCCGCCGCGTTCGCCACCTCCGGCGCGTTCGGCAAGTCGCTCCTCGTCGGCGGGTGGTCGCCGGGCCTCGTCGTGACGCTGCGCATCACCCTCGCCGCGCTCGTGCTGCTCGTCCCGGCGCTCTGGTCGCTCCGCGGCCGCTGGCCGGCCCTGCGCCGCAACGCCTGGGTCGTCGTCGGCTACGGCCTGACCGGCGTCGCCGGCTGCCAGCTCGCGTACTTCAACGCCGTGACCCACCTGTCCGTCGGCGTCGCGCTCCTGCTCGAGTACCTCGCCCCGGTCCTCATCGTCGGCTGGCTCTGGGCGCGCCACGGCCACGCCCCGCGCCGGCTCACGCTGGCCGGCGTCGCCCTCGCGGTCGTCGGCCTGCTCCTCGTCCTCGACGTCGTCGGCGGCGCCAGCGTCAGCCTCGTGGGCGTCCTCTGGGGTCTCGCCGCGGCGGTCTGCCTGGTGCTCTACTTCCTGCTCGCCGACCACGTCGACGACGACGTCCCGCCCCTCGCGCTGGCCGGTGGTGGCCTCGTCGTCGGTGCGGCCTCGCTCTGGCTATCCGCCGTGGCGGGTGTGCTCGACATGACCCGCGGCGACGCGCAGGTCCCGCTCGGTGGGGCCATCGTGCCCTGGTGGGTGCCGGTCCTCGTCATCGCGCTCGTCGCCGCCGCCTTCGCGTACGTCACCGGCATCGCCGCGGTGCGGATGCTCGGTGCGAAGGTCGCCTCGTTCGTGGCCCTCACCGAGGTGCTCTTCGCTGTCGTCTTCGCCTGGCTCGTCCTCGCCGAGCTGCCCACGGCGGTCCAGCTCGTCGGCGGCGCGCTCATCGTCGCCGGCCTCGTCGCCGTGCGGGCCGACGACGTCACCGAGGGTGCGCGCTGAGCCTCGCGAGCGGGTGAAAGTGCCCACTCGACCGTCTGGTCGAGTGGGCACCTTCACCCGCCGAGTCGGCACTCGCAGCGGATTTCGCGGCCGGCGCTGCGTCCCGTAAGATCGAGCAGTTGCCTCGGCGAGGGACGGTGCACGGCTGCTTCGGCAGTCGTTCCCCAGGTCCGTGATCGACGCGGTACCTGACCACATGGAGCTCCTCCACGGTCGGGTCCGCCTCTGCGCGCGGACCCTGGGCCTTCCGGTTCCGTCCTGCCGAACACCGCGCGTCGTCCCGCGTCGAGGCCGACCACCCAGACCGCCTCATCCGAGACTCACAGGAGACACCCGTGTCCGACAACACCAAGCTCGTCGCCGAGAAGCGCACCGACTTCGGCAAGGGCGCCGCCCGCAAGATCCGCCGCGCCGGCAACATTCCCGCCGTCATGTACGGCCACGGCACCGAGCCCGTGCACATCTCGCTCCCGGGCCACGACACGATGATGGCGCTCAAGCAGGCCAACGCGCTGCTCACCATCGTCGTCGAGGGCACGGAGCAGCTCGCCCTTGCCAAGGACGTCCAGCGCGACCCGATCAAGCCGGTCATCGACCACGTCGACCTCGTCGTCGTCCGCAAGGGCGAGAAGGTCACCGTCGACGTCTCGGTCCACCTCGAGGGCGAGGCCGCTCCCGAGACCATCGTCACGCTCGACCACAACACGCTCCAGCTCGAGGCGCTCGCCACGAACATCCCCGAGAACGTCGTCGTCTCGGTCGAGGGCCTCGAGGCCGGCACGCAGATCCTCGCCGGCGCCGTCGAGCTGCCCGAGGGCTCGACGCTCGTCACCGACGCCGAGGCACTCGTCGTCAACGTCACGCAGGCGATCTCCGAGGAGGCCCTGGAGGCCGAGCTCGCCGAGGCGGAGGCCGAGGCCGGCATCGAGCGCGAGGAGCACGAGGAGGTCGCCGAGGGCGCCGAGGCTCAGGCCGACGGTGCCGAGGGCGAGGCCGCCGAGGGCGGCGAGGCCAAGGCCGAGGGCGCCGAGGCCTGAGCCTGCGCCTCATCCGTGGCGCGGCGCGCCACGCATCGCGTCCACGGGTCCCGTCCGAGCTCCGGCTCGGCGGGGCCCGTACGCGCACCACCTCCCTGCCACCGCTGCGGCACTGACCACCGATCGAGGACCTCATGGACACCTGGCTCGTCGTCGGGCTCGGCAATCCCGGGCCCGGGTATGCCGGCAACCGGCACAACGTCGGTGCGATGGCCGTCGACGAGCTCGCCGGCCGGGCTCTCGGCGGGCGCGCGACGTTCAAGGCGCACAAGGCCGCCCGGGCGCGGGTGGCTGAGGGGCGGCTGCGCGTGGGAGGTCCCAAGGTCGTGCTCGCCGTGCCGTCGCTCTTCATGAACGAGTCCGGCTCAGCCGTCGCGGGCCTCGCGAAGTACTACGACGTGCCGGTGGACCGGGTCGTCGTGCTCCACGACGAGCTCGACATCGACGCGGGCCTCGTGCGCCTCAAGCAGGGTGGGGGAGAGGGCGGCCACAACGGCCTGCGCTCGGTCTCCCGGTCGCTCGGCACCCGCGACTACCTGCGCGTGCGGCTCGGCATCGGGCGCCCGCCCGGTCGGCAGGATCCCGCCGACTTCGTGCTCAAGGACTTCTCGAAGGCCGAGCGCACCGACGTGCTGCCCTTCCTGCTCGACGAGGGCTCCGACGCCGTCGAGTCGCTCATCGAGGTCGGCCTGCTCGACGCCCAGCAGCGCTTCCACGCGCCGCGCTGAGCCGATCGCGGCCCAGCGCCGCGTCGTCGCCCATCCGCGTCAGGGGCTGTCGCCGCACCGACCTAGACTGGAGCACTGATGCCGCACCCACTGCTGTCCGCCTTCAGGGCGCTTCCCGATGTCCGCCACGTCCTCGACCAGGTCGGCCGCTCACGCCTCGTCGACGTCTCCGCGAGTGACGGCTCGCGACCCTTCCTGGTCGCCGCGCTGGCCCAGCAGGCCGACGGTTCGCACGGGGCCGACGCCACGGCCGACGACGTGGCCCCGCTCGTCGTGGTCACGGCGACGACGCGGGAGGCCGAGGACCTCGCATCGGCTCTCGGCCTCTTCCTGCCATCAGAGCGCATCGCCGTCTTCCCGTCCTGGGAGACGCTGCCGCACGAGCGGCTCTCCCCGCGCAGCGACACGGTGGGTCGTCGCCTCGCCGTGCTCCGACGGGTCGCGCATCCTGACCCCGACGACCCGGCATACGGCCCGCTGTCGGTGGTGGTGGCGCCCATCCGTGCCATCCTCCAGCCGCTGACGAAGGGTCTCGGTGAGCTCGTGCCCGTGGCGCTGCGCGCCGGCGACGAGCGGCCCCTCGAGGAGGTCGTCGACGCCCTGGCCGCCGCGGCCTACACGCGCACCGACCTCGTCGAGCGCCGTGGCGAGTTCGCCGTTCGCGGCGGCATCCTCGACGTCTTCCCGCCGACCGAGGAGCACCCTGTCCGCATCGAGTTCTGGGGCGACACGGTCGAGGAGGTCCGCTGGTTCAAGGTGGCCGACCAGCGCTCCCTCGAGATCGCCGAGCACGGCCTGTGGGCCCCGCCGTGCCGCGAGCTGCTCCTCACCGAACAGGTGCGCACGCGCGCCCGGGCGCTCGCCGACCAGCTGCCGGGCGTCTCGGAGATGCTCTCCAAGGTGGCCGAGGGCATCGCCGTCGAGGGCATGGAGTCGCTCGCACCCGCGCTCGTCGATGGCATGGAGTCGGTCCTCGACGTCCTGCCGCAGCGCTCGATCGTCCTCGTCGCGGACCCCGAGCGGGTCCGTCGCCGCGCACACGACCTCGTCGCGACGAGCGAGGAGTTCCTCGAGGCCAGCTGGGCCAACGCCGCGGCCGGCAACCACGTCCCCGTCGACCTCCAGTCCCTGCTCGGCAGCGCCTCCTACTGGTCGATCGCCGAGGTTCGCGCGCACGCCGAGGCCACCGGCAGGGCCTGGTGGACGCTCACCCCGTTCGTGGCCGACGCCGACCTGGCGATCGAGGACGACGACGTCGACGAGCGGATCGCCGTACGCTCGGTCGACCCCGACGCCTTCCGCGGCGACACCGACCGCGCCGTCGAGCACCTGCGCGAGCGGGTCCGCGACGGATGGGCCGTCGCGGTCGTCACCGAGGGCCCGGGCCTGGCCAAGCGCGTCGCCGAGGTGCTGCGCGACCGTGAGGTGGCCGTGCAGCCGCTCGACACCTCCCGAGACGACTCGCTCGTGCCGGGCGCGGTCCACGTCACCACGGCCTCGCTCGGCCGCGGCTTCGTCCACGAGGGCGGCCGCATCGAGGTGCTGACCGAGACCGACCTGACGGGTCAGCCCGGCGGTGGCACGTCGACGAAGGACATGCGGCGCATGCCCTCGCGCCGGCGCAACCAGGTCGACCCGCTCCAGCTGCGCCCCGGCGACCACGTCGTCCACGAGCAGCACGGCGTCGGCCGCTTCGTCGAGATGATGCAGCGCACCGTCGCCGGCGCCACCCGCGAGTACCTCGTCATCGAGTACGCCCCGAGCAAGCGCGGCCACCCCGGTGACCGCCTCTTCGTCCCCACCGACCAGCTCGACCAGGTGACGAAGTACGTCGGGGGCGAGGAGCCGACGCTCAACAAGATGGGCGGCTCCGACTGGACCAAGACGAAGTCGCGGGCCAAGCGCTACGTCAAGCAGATCGCCGCCGACCTCATCCGTCTCTACAGCGCCCGCCAGGCGACCAAGGGCCACGCGTTCGCCCCTGACACCCCGTGGCAGCGCGAGCTCGAGGAGGCCTTCGCGTACGTCGAGACGCCCGACCAGCTCTCGAGCATCGACGAGGTCAAGGCCGACATGGAGAAGCAGGTCCCGATGGACCGCCTCATCTGCGGCGACGTCGGCTACGGCAAGACCGAGATCGCGGTCCGTGCCGCCTTCAAGGCGATCCAGGACGGCAAGCAGGTCGCGGTCCTCGTGCCGACGACCCTGCTCGTCAGCCAGCACCAGCAGACCTTCTCCGAGCGCTACGCCCAGTTCCCGGTGACGGTCCGCGCCCTGTCGCGCTTCCAGAGCGACAAGGAGGCCAAGGAGGTCCTCGACGGCATCGCCGAGGGCAGCATCGACATCGTCATCGGCACGCACCGCCTGCTCGCCAAGGAGGTGCGGTTCAAGGACCTCGGCCTCGTCATCATCGACGAGGAGCAGCGCTTCGGTGTCGAGCACAAGGAGCTGCTCAAGACGATGCGCACGGCCGTCGACGTCCTCTCGATGTCGGCCACACCGATCCCGCGCACGCTCGAGATGGCAGTCACCGGCATCCGCGAGATGTCCACTCTCGCAACGCCCCCTGAGGAGCGGCACCCGGTCCTCACCTTCGTGGGCGCGTACGACGAGAAGCAGATCACCGCCGCGATCCGGCGCGAGCTCCTCCGTGAGGGCCAGGTCTTCTTCGTGCACAACAAGGTGAGCAGCATCGAGCGGGCCGCGTCCCGCCTGCGCGAGCTCGTGCCCGAGGCACGCATCGCGACCGCCCACGGCCAGATGGGCGAGCACAAGCTCGAGCAGGTCGTCGAGGACTTCTGGGAGAAGAGGTTCGACGTCCTCGTCTGCACGACGATCGTCGAGACCGGCCTCGACATCTCCAACGCCAACACCCTCATCGTCGAGCGCTCCGACGTCCTCGGCCTCTCGCAGCTGCACCAGCTGCGCGGCCGTGTCGGCCGCGGGCGCGAGCGGGCCTACGCGTACTTCCTCTACCCGCCCGAGAAGCCGATGACCGAGACGGCCCACGACCGCCTGCGCACCATCGCGAGCAACACCGACCTCGGGTCGGGCATGGCCGTCGCCATGAAGGACCTGGAGATCCGCGGCGCCGGCAACCTCCTGGGCGGCGAGCAGTCCGGGCACATCCAGGGGGTCGGCTTCGACCTCTACGTCAGGCTCATCGGTGAGGCCGTCGCCGACTTCCGCGGCGACGCGGTCGACGTGCCGGCCGAGATCAAGATCGAGCTGCCCGTCGACGCCCACCTGCCGCACGACTACGTGCCGGGGGAGCGGCTGCGGCTCGAGGCGTACAAGAAGCTCGCAACCGTCGAGACGTTCGCGGCCGTCGACGAGATCGAGGCCGAGCTGCGCGACCGGTACGGCGCGCCGCCGCGGCCGGTCGAGAACCTCCTCGAGGTCGCTCGCCTGCGCGTCGTCGCGCGCGAGGCCCGCATCGGCGACATCGGTGTGCAGGGCCGCGTCGTGCGCTTCGGTCCCGTCAAGGACCTGCGCGAGAGCCAGCAGCTGCGGCTCATGCGCCTCTACCCGGGCACCATCGTGAAGGAGGCCCTCGGCACGATCCTCGTGCCCGTGCCGATGACGGCCCGCGTCGGCGGCAAGCCGCTGCGCGACGTCGAGGTCCTGACCTGGGCGCGCCAGCTCATATCGGCCGTCCTGCTCGACGACATCGCCTCAGCGGCCGGCGCCTCGTCGACCGCGGCAAGGTCCACCGTCGGTGCCCCGTAGGATGTCAGACGCATCCGCCAGAGGAGGAAATCAGTGAAGGCTTGGTCAGCTCAGCCCACGAGGCGCGTCGCCGTCGTCGGCATCGCCGCGCTCGGTGCCGTGTCGCTCCTGGGCGGGTGTGGTTTCGAGACGCGCCAGCAGGCCGCCGCGGTCGTCAACGGGCACGTCATCCACGAGTCCGACGTGCGCCAGACGTTCGACCAGCTCAAGGCCGCCAAGCTCGACTTCGCCGAGAACATCGTCGTCACGGCCCTCGTTGCCGCACCGCTGCTCAAGCAGGCCGTCGCCAAGACCGGCAGCTGGAAGCCCGACGAGACCTACGCCTCCGTCATCGCCTCGATCCCCGAGGCCACCGACACGACGAAGGAGTTCGTCGAGGCGGTCGCCCTCATCCAGTCCCAGCGCATGACGCCGGCCGACGTCGCCGCCTACCGCGACGACCTCAAGAAGGCCGACATCTCGGTCAACCCGAGATACGGCGCGGTCGTGAAGTCCGAGGAGGGCCCGGTCTACTTCACGATCGGCCAGCAGACGCCCAACTGGGTCAAGCCGGGCGCGAACCCCGCGCCGGCCACCGCCCAGTAGTCCCCGACGTCCTCCACGTGCCTGCCCGCGTCGTCCTGCTCGTGACGACCCCGCGCGTCGCGCCCGGCCTGCTGACCCGCGAGGCCTGGGCTGGGCTCGAGCAGGCGTATGCCGTGTGGGGCCGTCCCGACGAGCCGCAGGTCGCCGCCGTCGTCGAGGCGGGCATCGAGGTCCTCCTTCGCGAGGACGGGCACCCGGCCGAGCTCGCCCGCGACCTCGTCGCCGCCACGGAGTCGGGTGTGGTCGTGTGGGTGGGCTCGTCCGACGGAGACCCCGGCCTCAGCGACGCCATCGCCGTCGAGGTGACCCGACTGCCCGAACCGCCCGACGTGGAGCTGCTCATCGGCTCCTTCGACGTGCCGGGCGCGCGGCTGCTCGACGTCGTCGCCGTCATGGACCGGCTCCGCTCGCCGGGCGGGTGCCCGTGGGACGCCGAGCAGACGCACGAGTCGCTGGTGCCCTACCTGCTCGAGGAGGCGCACGAGGCCATCGAGGCCATCGAGAGCGGCGACCCCGCGCACATGCAGGAGGAGCTCGGCGACCTGCTGCTGCAGATCGCCTTCCAGTCGCGCGTCGCCGAGGAGCACCCGAGCCACCCCTTCGGCATCGATGACGTCGCGGGCTCGCTCGTCGACAAGCTGGTGCGCCGCCACCCGCATGTCTTCTCCGACGTCGAGGCTGCCACCCCCGACGCCGTCGCCGCGAACTGGGAGACGATCAAGGCGGGGGAGAAGCAGCATCGCACCCACCCTGTCGAGGGCGTGCCGCACTCGCTGCCGGCGCTCGCGCGCGCCGAGAAGTACGTCTCGCGGCTGCGCAAGGCCGGCCGTGACGACCTCGTCGACGCGGCTGTCGCGACCGGAGGCCTGGGAGCGCAGCTGCTCGACCTCGTACGCCGGGCCCGGGCCGAGGGCGTCGACGCCGAGGCCGCCCTCCGCGACACCCTGCGTGGGCTCGCCGCCGCGAGCGAGGCCGCCGCGAGCGAGGCCGCCGCGCTGCCTGCGTCGGACGACACCGCCGGGCCGGGCCCGGCCCGCTGAGCCCGCCGGACGGCATACGTCGTCGGGCTCGTCGGGCTCGCCGGGGGCGAGATCGCGCGGTTGCTGTCGCGTGACGACACCTCACGCCCGATCTCGCGGTCGCACCGTCGCGGCGGACGACGAGGGCCGCGTCACCCGGGTGCGGTGACGCGGCCCTCGTCGGGCTTGGTGTAGGCCTCAGTAGGCGCCGCGCGATCGGACGACTGCGTGGATCGTCTTGGCCAGGATCGACAGGTCCTGCACGATCGACCAGTTGTCGACGTAGTAGAGGTCGAGGCGCACGGTGTCGTCCCACGAGAGGTCGCTGCGGCCGGAGACCTGCCACAGGCCCGTGACGCCGGGACGCACGTGCAGGCGGCGCTGCACGTCGGGGACGTAGCGACGCACCTCGGCCGGCAGCGCGGGCCGCGGCCCGACGAGACTCATGTCGCCGTTGATGACGTTGATGAGCTGCGGCAGCTCGTCGATCGAGTAGCGGCGCATGACCGCGCCCACCCGGGTGACGCGCGGGTCGGCCTGCATCTTGAAGAGGACGCCGTCGGCGTTGTGGTTGAGGTGCGTGATGCCGGAGAGCCGAGCCTCGGCGTCGATGACCATGCTGCGGAACTTCAGGCACTCGAAGAGCTCGCCGTCGCGGCCGACCCGGGTCTGGCGGAAGAGCACCGGACCGCCGTCCTGCAGCTTCGTCGCGAGGGCGAAGGCGATCATGACGGGGGAGACGAGCAGCAGCAGGAGGGTGGCCCCGACGAAGTCGAACGCGCGCTTGAGGCCACGGGAGGCGCCCAGGCTCTGCGGCTGCTCGACGTGCACCAGCGGCAGGCCACCGACCGGACGCATCGCCATGCGCCCGGAGCTGATGTCGCTGAGGCTCGGCACGACCGCCATCTGAACGTGGTGGCCCTCGAGGTCCCACGCGATCCGGCGGAAGTCCACGGCTGACGGGAAGGCGCCCTCGGTGAAGACGACCATGTCGGCCTTCTCGGCGAGCACGGACTCGGCGGTCTGCGTCGTGTTGCCGACGACGGGGACGCCGCGTGGTGTCGCCACAGTCGGCTGCGAGCTCGGGATGAGCGCGCCGACGATGCGGTAGCCGAGCCACGACTCGCGCTCGAGCACGGCCGCGACGTCGTCGACGTGCGCCGCCGAGCCGGAGATGAGCACGCGGGTCAGCAGGTGTCCCCTCGAGTGGGCGCGGTGCACGAGGCGTCGTGCCCACCAGCGCCAGATCAGCACGAGCGGCACCCCGATGGCGAAGATCAGCACGAAGAAGCCTCGCGAGAGGTTGAACTTCGTGAGGTAGCTGAGGATGCCGATGGCACCGGCGGTGAGGCCGGCGGCACTGCACACCCGCGCGTACTCGATCGTGCCGACGCCCAGGTGGCTGCTCGTGTACGTGCCGAGGCACAGGTTCGCGACCATCCACGCTGCGACGATCCACAGGCCGACCGACTGGGCGACCTGGTTGACGTCGTTGGCGACGTCGAAGACGTCGAGGCTCGTGCGCCCGACCGCCGCGAGAGCGGTCGCGGCAGCGATGATGACGAGATCGCCACCGGCGATCCCGAGCTGCAGCAGTCGCTGCCCCCGGCCCCTCTCGCTGAGTGGCTGCGTCACGGGACGCGCACTCACGTCTAGAAGAACTACCCCCGACTCGCGCATGGGTTGACCCATGTCCACACCCCACCCCCGGCACCCAGCGGCGCCATCTCCGACCAGCTCCACCCCCCCGGATGGCTAGTTGCGAGTATGCCGGGTTCTGGTCAGGGAATGGTAAGGAACCGGTAAAAAATGATTCGACGCATTGAGCCGTGTTTGTCCCTGCCCCGGGGCGGGTTCATCCCTACCCGCCCGTATGCCGGGTCGCTCCGTCGGCCTGCCCGCGCCACGGGCTACGCTCGTTCCCAGCACCGGTGCCCCGTGTGCGTCGGGGTCCGCCCCGATCGCGGCTCGATCGCGCCGGGCACCTCGGACCCATCCACCCAACCCGTCCTGCTCGACCGACCACCGGGCAGCGCCCGGCGGCGCGAGCAGCACCAGCACAGGAGAGTCAGTGGCCAGCATTGAGGAGATTGGCGCCCGCGAGATCCTGGACTCGCGCGGCAACCCCACGGTCGAGGTCGAGATCCGCCTCGACGACGGAACGTTCGCGCGCGCGGCCGTCCCGTCGGGCGCCTCGACGGGTGCCTTCGAGGCCTCCGAGCGCCGTGACGGCGACAAGGGTCGCTACCTCGGCAAGGGTGTCGAGCAGGCCGTCGACGCCGTCATCGAGGAGATCAACCCACGCCTCGTCGGTTTCGACGCGAGCGAGCAGCGACTCATCGACGCCGAGATGATGACGCTCGACGGTTCGCCCAACAAGGAGAACCTCGGTGCCAACGCCATCCTCGGCGTCTCGCTCGCCGTGGCCCACGCCGCCGCGGAGTCGGCCGGCCTCCCGCTCTTCCGCTACGTCGGCGGCCCCAACGCCCACGTCCTCCCGGTCCCGATGATGAACATCCTCAACGGTGGCTCGCACGCCGACTCCAACGTCGACATCCAGGAGTTCATGATCGCGCCGATCGGCGCCCCGACCTTCCGCGAGGGGCTGCGCTGGGGCACCGAGGTCTACCACTCGCTCAAGAAGGTCCTGCACGAGCGCGGCCTCGCCACCGGTCTCGGCGACGAGGGTGGCTTCGCGCCGAACCTCGAGTCCAACCGCGCCGCCCTCGACCTCATCCTCGAGGCGATCAAGGTCGCCGGCTACGAGCCCGGCCGTGACATCGCCCTCGCGCTCGACGTCGCGGCGTCCGAGTTCTTCGAGGACGGCTCCTACTCGTTCGAGGGCGCGAGCAAGTCGGCCGACGAGATGGTGGCCTACTACGGCGAGCTCGTCGACGCCTACCCGCTCGTGTCCATCGAGGACCCGCTCAACGAGGACGACTGGGACGGCTGGAAGTCCATGACCGACCTGCTCGGTGCCAAGGTGCAGCTCGTCGGCGACGACCTCTTCGTCACCAACCCCGAGCGCCTCGGCCGCGGCATCACGAGCGGCACGGCCAACGCCCTTCTCGTCAAGGTCAACCAGATCGGCACGCTGACCGAGACGCTCGATGCCGTCACGCTCGCCCAGAGCAACGGCTACCGCTGCATGATGAGCCACCGTTCCGGCGAGACCGAGGACGTCACGATCGCCGACCTCGCCGTCGCGACGAACTGCGGCCAGATCAAGACCGGCGCCCCGGCCCGCTCCGAGCGCGTCGCGAAGTACAACCAGCTGCTGCGCATCGAGGAGGAGCTCGACGACGCCGCCGTCTACGCCGGCGCCGGCGCGTTCCCGCGCTTCGACGCCAGCCGCTTCGGCGCCGAGGACTGACCCTCGTGGCCGACCGCACGCCGCCGCGCCCGGGTCGTCCGTCGTCGACGGGCCGCCCGAGCGGTGGCGCGCGGCCGGCCGCACCCCGGCAGGCGTCGCGCACCCAGCCCGCGTCGACCCCACGGGCGGGGGCGGCGCGCACCGGGGCGGGTCGCGCGTCGGGCACTCGCCCGGGTCAGGCGCGGCCCGGGGCCTCCCGCCAGAGCCGACCCGGCGCGGGCAAGGAGCGTCCCGCCCTGGCGGCCCGAGCCCGTACGCCCCAGCCGGCGCCGCCTTCGGCCTCGACGGCCTGGGTCCGCGGCGCGATCCTGCTCGGCATCCTCGTCATGCTCGCCGTCACGATCGTGCCGACGCTGCGCTCGCTCGTGCAGCAGCGTGGCGACGCGACCGCCCTGCAGGACAAGGTCGACGAGCAGCGCCAGACGGTGCAGCAGCTGGAGCGCGAGTCCGCGCTCTGGAAGGACCCGGCCTACATAGAGGTCCAGGCCCGCGAGCGCCTCAAGTTCGTCCGGGTCGGTGACCGCGCCTACACCGTCATCGACCCCTCGACCAGCGACGCGAGCGCTCCCGCTGCCGAACGCCCCGTCGTCGCCGCACCCATGGCCAACGCGTCCTCGCCCTGGTACGGCAAGGTGTGGCAGTCGATCCAGATCGCCGACCGGCCGACCGCCGGTGTCGCTCGCACCAAGTGATGCCGGCTGACCCGACAGCCCGAGAAGTGAGCCCTCGCGTGAACGACAGTGCCCCTCCCGCCCCGCCGCCTCCGGTGGAATCGGTCGATTCCGTCGACCTCGACGCTGTCGAGCGGCAGCTCGGTCGGCGACCCCGTGGCGTCGCTGAGGTCGCACATCGGTGTGCATGCGGCGAGCCCGACGTGCTGCGCACCGAGCCGAGGCTCCCCGACGGAACGCCCTTCCCGACGACGTACTACGCGACGTGCCCGCGCCTCACCGGAGCCGTCAGCACGCTCGAGACGGCCGGCGTCATGAAGGAGATGACCGAGCGCCTCGCTCGCGACGAGGAGCTCGCCGGCGCGTATGCGCGCGCCCACGAGCACTACCTCGCGAAGCGCGCTGAGCTCGGTGACGTGCCCGAGATCGACGGCATCTCGGCGGGCGGCATGCCGAGCCGCGTCAAGTGCCTGCATGTCCTCGTCGGCCACTCGCTCGCGGCCGGCCCCGGCGTCAACCCGCTCGGTGACGAGGCGCTCGCGATGCTCGACGACTGGTGGAGGCCCACCTCGTGTGCCGCGATCCACGCAGCGGAGGACGCCGCCCCGGAAGCCTCCGATGCGTGAGGCGACCGTCCGCGTCGGCGCGATCGACTGCGGCACCAACTCGATCCGCCTGCTCGTCGCCGACGTCGACCCCATCAGCGGTGCGGTGAGCGACGTGCTGCGGCGCATGGAGATCGTCCGTCTGGGCCACGGTGTCGACCGCACCGGCGTGATCGCGCCGGAGTCGATGGAGCGCACCCTCGCCGTCACGCGGGAGTATGCCGCCGCGTGCCGTGACCTGGGCGCCGTGCGGGCCCGTTTCGTGGCCACGTCGGCCTCGCGCGACGCGCGCAACGCGGGGGAGTTCATCGACGGGGTGCAGTCGACCTTCCTCGAGCACTACGGCGCTGAGGTCTCGCCCGAAGTCGTCTCCGGTGACGAGGAGGCGGCACTCTCCTTTTCCGGGGCGACGGCCGGCCTCGCCGCGCAAGGGGTCCCCGGTCCGTATCTCGTCGTCGACATCGGCGGCGGCTCGACCGAGTTCGTCCGCGGGACCGCCCTCGTCGAGGCCGCGCGTTCGGTCGACATCGGCTGCGTGCGCATGACCGAGCGCCATCTCGTCAGCGACCCGCCCACGGCCGACGAGATCGCCGGTGCCACACGCGACATCGACGCCGCGATCGACTTCGCCGAGTCCACGGTCCCGCTCGACGGCGTCGCGACCCTGGTGGGGCTCGCCGGCAGCGTCACGACGATCACCGCGCACCTGCTCCGCCTGCCGGCATACCAGCCGGAGCGCATCCACCTCTCGCGCGCGTCGGTGGCCGACGTCCTGGCCGCGTGCGACGACCTGCTGCACCTGTCTCGCGCCCAACGGACCGAGCTGCCCTACATGCACCCCGGCCGCGTCGACGTGATCGGCGCCGGTGCACTCGTCTGGCGCCGGGTCGTCGAGCGGGTCGCGGCACGGGCCGGCATCACCGAGGTCATGACGTCGGAGCACGACATCCTCGACGGCATCGCCCTGAGTGTCGCACCAGGCCCGCGAGGCTGAAGCGGTATCGGTTCCGCGCCCGCTCGCGGCGCACCGTCAGCGGCGCGGCAGGGCCGCCACGAGCACCGGCTCGTTGGCCTGCTCGTGGGCGCGCCTGCGGTGGGCGCGCAACCGCGCGATCATCCACATTGCCGCGGAGACGCCGAGGGCCCACGTGCCGTTGGAGACCGTGGCATCGACGACGCCGTAGGTGACGAAGAAGAGCGTCACGACGACGATGGTGCGCAGCTGCGCGGCGGAGAGGCGGACCGCAGCCAGCAGCAGGCCTCCCCAGAGGAGGTACCACGGGTGCAGGACCGGGCCCGACGCGCAGAGCACGAGCATCGCGCCGGCCGTCGCGAGGACCGGGTTGCGCGGCGCGACCCGCCACGTGATCCAGGCGATACCGGCAAGGCCCGCGACGAGCCCGATCGTCTGGGCCAACGGGACGGGCACGTCGGTCGCGCTCTCGGGCATCCCGCCGACCCGCATCAGCCACTCGACAGCACTGCCGACGAACGTCGGCGGTGAGAGCAGCGAGCGCAGTGACACCGGCACGGACAGGTTGCCGACCCAGCCCCAGCCGAGCCCCGTCAGCGTCGTGATCGCGACGAACGTCGCGCCCAGGACCGAGCCGTACGCCAACCCGTGACGCATGAGCGCCTTGAGCCGCGCGGCGGCGCCGGGGGCGAGGTCGGTCTGCGCCTGCAGCGCCATGCCGACGACGCCGATGAGGGCGAGGATGGCCGTCTGCTTGTACGCGGTGGCGGCGGCCAGCGTCATCGTCGCGACGACGAGCTGTCCACGGCTCGCGAGGAGCAGCGCGAGCGTCACGAGTGCGACCATGACGGCGTCGCCGTGCGCGCCGCCGATGAAGTGCATCATGACGAGCGGGTTGAGCACGCCGAGCCACAAGGCGTGCCGACCGCTCACGCCGTAGCGCTCCGCGAGCCGGGGGAGCGCGTACGCGAGCAGGCCCACGGCGAGGAGCGCGGGCACCCGCATGGCGACGGCCGAGACGTACGCGTTCTCCGGGAAGAGTCCCACGATGGCGTGCTGGACCTGGAGGGCGAGCGGGCCGTACGGCGCCGGGGTCTGCACCCACATGGGGTCGACCTGGTCGGCGAAAGGTCCCGCCACCCAGAACGGCCCGACGGCATACGGGTCCATGCCGCGCAGGACGATCTGGCCCTGGGCGGCGTAGCTGTAGGCGTCACGGCTGAAGAGCGGCGGCGCGAGCATGATCGGCAGGCTCCACAGCAACCACGCCATCGACGGCGCCTTGCGACCGTGGACCGGACGCATGCGCAGCCACGCGTCGACGAGCAGCAGCATGCCGACCGCGAGCAGGACCGTCGTGACGACGCGACCGAGGCCGGTGCCGAGCCACTCGAGGCCGAAGCGTTCGATGAGGGGGGAGGCCGGGGTGTCGAAGGTGTCGCCGGGCAGGAAGGCCGGGCTGATCGAGCCGGCGGCGACAAGGCCCATGCCGATGGTGCCGCGGCGGACCATCGGGTCGGCCCAGCTGCGTACGAGCGCTGCGTTGAACCGGTCGACGAACGCGACGACGCGCAGCTCGGCGGGCCACGGCGTGCGCGGCGGAGCGGTCGTCGTCGCACCGGCGACACGCTGCTCCAGCACCCGCTGCTCCTTCGTGAGGTGTGAGGGTCGCGCCCCCGGGCGCGGCACGGTCGTGAAGGAGCGCGACAGATCAGCCCCTGGACCTCGTTCTCGCAGGTCATTCTAGGTGGTGCGGCTGGGTGCGTGCCGCGCCACGCCCAAGGCGTGAGCAGGGCCGTCACGAACCGTCCCCGACCACCGGCACCTGCCCCGTACCCCCGGAGGGACTCGAACCCTCACCGTTGGCGATTTTAAGTCGCCTGCCTCTGCCAGTTGGGCCACGGGGGCGCGGTGCCCAGTATGCCGCCGGGCGCGGTGGTCGCGTCCACGGGCGTCACGATCCCGTTGCGGTCGCGGTGTGGCGCGCCGTCGGGGAACCCGCACGGTGTCCCCGAACGCTTAGTCTGGTGACGGTCGCCACGAACGGTGGCGCGAGTGCCCCGAGGAGCACACTCACATGGCAGGTGGAAACCCGGTCTTCGACCGGCTCAACAAGCAGATCGAGCAGGAGCGGTACCCCGGCTTCGGCTCCCCCCAGCGCGAGGGACGGGCTCCCGCTGGCCAGCAGGCGATGGGCGCCGGCTACGCCACGCAGGACGCGATGACCTCCGAGCAGCTGAACGAGATGTACGCCCGTCAGAGCGCCGGTCCGGTCGACACCGGCCGCGTCACCATCGACGACGTCATCGTCAAGAGCCTCTCGCTGTTCGTGGTCACGGTCGGAGTCGCCGCCGTCTCGTGGTTCGTGACGGCCGGCAACACGAGCCTCACCCTCCCGCTCTGGCTGGGTGGAATGTTCGGCACGCTGATCCTGGGTCTCGTCATCGCCTTCATGAAGAAGGTGTCAGTACCGCTCATCGTCGTCTACGCGGTGCTCCAGGGCGGCTTCGTCGGCGCCTTCAGCCAGTTCATCAACTCGATCCCGGACTACAAGGGCGTCGTCCTCATGGCGGTGCTCGCGACGCTGTGCGTGTTCGTCGCCATGTACATCGGCTACGCCACGGGCTTCGTCAAGGTCAACGCCAAGACCCGGCGGATGTTCTTCTTCGCGATCGTCGGCTACGCGATCTTCTCGCTGCTGCAGGTCGTGCTGCTCATGACCGGCGTCATCGACGGCTGGGGCTTCGGCGGCAGCGGCGGCCTCGGCATCATCCTGTCGCTGCTCGGTGTCGGCCTCGCGTCGTACTCCCTGGCGATCGACTTCGACTCGATCGACCACGCGGTCCAGGTGGGCGCTCCGCAGAAGTACTCGTGGCTGCTCGCGCACGGCCTGATCGTCTCGATCGTCTGGCTCTACATCGAGTTCGTCCGTCTCTTCGCGCGTCTGCGCGACTGACCCGGTGACATCTCCTCGCGTGGGTTCGCCGACCCCGCAGGAGGTGTCGGACGAGCTCCGGCGCGTGGTCGAGCGGTGGCACCAGCTGCCGCTCGACCACGCGCTTTCTCGTATGCCGCCCGTCCGGGCCCTCGTCCAGTCGCTCGCTGACAGGGCGGCCGGGGCGCGCGGCCTGACGCCCCAATGGGTGCCCGACCTCGGACCGGCCGTCGTGATGGACCAGCTGACGGTCATGGTGCGCGACGCGTGGGCGGCGGGCGTCGGTGCCGACCTCGCGGCGCGGCTCGCCGACCTGCGCCGCGCCCTCTGAGTCGAGTGGGCACTTTCACCCGCCGCCCGAACGTCGAGTGGGCACTTTCACCCGGGGTGAAAGTGCCCACTCGACCGGATTCTGGGCTCGGCTGAGGCGTTCTCAGCTCAGCTGAGGCGTTCTCAGCTCGGCTGAGGCGTTCTGGGCTCAGCTGAGGCGCTCGAAGACGACGGCCATGCCCTGACCGCCGCCGACGCACATCGTCTCGAGGCCGAACTGCTCGTCGCGCTCGCGCAGCGCGTTGATGATCGTGCCGGTGATGCGGGCGCCCGTCGCACCGAAGGGGTGGCCGATGGCGATGGCACCGCCGTTGACGTTCAGCTTGTCGTAGTCCATCCCGATCTGGTCGGCCGAGCCGATGACCTGTGCGGCGAAGGCCTCGTTGATCTCGTAGAGGTCCATGTCGCCGATGGACAGCCCGGCCCGCTTGAGCGCGAGGTTCGTCGCCTCGACCGGCCCGAGGCCCATGATCTCGGGGGAGAGACCGGTGGCGGCGGTCGACACGACGCGCGCGAGCGGCTCGAGCCCGAGCTCCTTCGCCTTGGTGTCGCTCATGATGACGAGCGCGGCAGCGCCGTCGTTGAGCGGGCAGCAGTTGCCGGCCGTCACGGTGCCCTCCTGCCGGAACACCGGGTTGAGGGACTGCACCGCCTCGAGGGTCACCCCGGCCCGAGGGCCGTCGTCCTTCGTCACCGTCGTGCCGTCGGGCGTCGTGACGGGCGTGATCTCCCAGTCGAAGAAGCCCCGGCCGATGGCGGCCTCGGCACGGTTCTGGCTCGCGACGCCCCACTCGTCCTGGCGCTCGCGGGAGATGCCGTATGCCGTCGCGACGTTCTCGGCCGTCTGACCCATCGAGATGTAGATGTCGGGCAGCAGGCCCTCGGTGCGCGGGTCGGTCCAGGTCTCGTTCGTCTCGGCGATGCGGGCGGTGCGGGCCTTGGCCTCGGCGAAGCGCGGGTTCTGCTGGTCCTCCTTGGCGCCGCCGGCGCCGGCCCAGTCGGTGTACTGCGAGACGCACTCGACGCCTGCGGAGACGAAGATGTCTCCCTCGCCGGCCTTGATCGCGTGGAACGCCATCCGCGTCGTCTGGGCGGACGAGGCGCAGAAGCGGTTGATCGTGGCGGCCGGTGTCGCGTCGAGGCCGAGCAGGGTGGCGACGACCTTGGCCATGTTGGAGCCGTGGCGACCAGAGGGCTCGGCGCAGCCGAGGTAGAGGTCCTCCACGAGGCTCGGGTCGAGGGCGGGCACCTTGTCGAGGGCTGCCTGGATGACCGTAGCGGCGAGGTCGTCGGGGCGGACCTCCTTGAGCGAGCCCTTGAAGGCCCGGCCGAACGGCGAGCGGGCGGTCGAGACGATGACGGCTTCGGTCACGGGGGTTCTCCTGCGGGTGCATCGGACTTCATCGACGGCCCGCGCTCTCGCTGCGGGCGACTAAGCGCTTGCTCAGTCCTTCGATGGTAGGACGTCCACGTACCGTTGGACAGGGTGCCCGGGATGACCTGCGTCTCGGCCCATGGCCGGGGACTCGTCAGGAGGCCCCGGAGGGCGGCCGATAGGGTGGAGCAGTTCTCGGCGCCGGCTGCGCCGACCGCGCCCGGGCCTCACTCCGGGCCATCCGACCATCAGGGGGACCACCCAATGAAGACCTTCACGACCCGCGTCGTGGCCCTGTCGGGCGCGCTCGCGATCAGCCTCGGCGCCGCCGCGTGCTCCAAGTCCGACACGCCGACATCGACCACGTCGGGCACGACGCCGGCCGCCTCGGCAAGCTCGACGAGCTCGACGGCGACGGCGGCGGGCGACGCCCCGGAGGCCTCCGAGATCCTCACGAAGGCCAAGGAGAACGCGCTCGCCGCGAAGTCCGGGGCCTTCGTCGGCGAGGTCAACCAGAGCGGCAAGACCATCAAGATCGACTTCAAGGGCACGAGCGACGGCAAGACGGCCGACATCGCGATCGAGATGCAGGGCGACGGCAAGGCCCGCATCATCTCCCTCGCCGACGGCATCTACATCCAGGGCGACGAGACGTTCTGGAAGAAGCAGGGGGCTCCGGCGTCGGTGCAGAAGGCCGGCGACAAGTTCATCAAGGCTCCGGCGTCGGCCGCGTCGATGACGGAGAGCCTCTCCCTCAAGTCGTTCCTGGAGAAGGCCTTCGGTGCGGTCACGCCCGAGCAGCTCGCCACCGACGTGAAGAGCGAGACCGTCTCGGGCGTGGACTGCTGGGTCCTCACCGACGCGAAGGGCAAGACGGAGGGCGCCCTATACGTCTCCAAGGACACGTTCGAGGTCGTCCGCTTCTCCGGCTCGGCGTCGAGTCCGGGTCAGCTCGACTTCTCCAGGTGGAACCAGGACCTCGGCATCAAGGCCCCCGAGGCCGGCCAGATCATGAAGATCGGGTGAGGCCGCTGCTCACTCGTCCAGAGGGGTCGTCCGGGCCGGGCGGCCCCTCTGGCGCGTCTGCGGCCGGGGTCCCGGCGGCGACAGCCTGAGGCGACCCGGCGGCACGCGTCGTCGGTTCGGCAGCACTCCCGGTTGCGGGCGTGCTCCCGGGCAGCCCCGGGAGCGGAACCGCGGGGCGGATGCGGTGGAGCAGGACGGCCCAGCGCCCTTGGGCCCCGCGGGACTGCCCCGCGACCACGGCCGGTGCGACCTCGGTGCCCGGCTGTGTGACGGCCTTCGTGGCGGCCTTGGAGACGGGGCCGACGCTCTCACCGCGGCGCAGGTTCGGCTCGATCGGAGTGCTGCGCTCGCCGAACAGGTCGAGCGCGGCACTCACGGTCGGCAGCAGCGCGGCGGCGACGCGGGCGTAGCCCGCCGGGCTCGGGTGGAACCGGTCCTTGCTGAACATGACGGTGGGCTCCGACGAGAAGGCGTCGCTCAGCAGGTCGCCGACGGAGACGGCGCGCCCGCCCGCCTCGACGACGGCAACGGTCTGCGCGGCAGCGAGGTCGCGCGACCACCGTCGCGCGAGCAGCCGGAGCGGCTGGGCCACCGGCTCGATGGCGCCGAGGTCGGGGCACGTGCCGACGACCACCTCGGCACCGGCCTCGCGCAGGCTCCGCACGGCCATCTCGAGGTGGCGCACGGCCACCGAGGTGTCGATGCGGTGCGTGACGTCGTTGGCACCCACCATGATGACGGCGACGTCGGGACGGGGCACGGCCGCGAGCCCGCGCTCGACCTGCTCGTCGAGGTCGGGCGACTCGGCACCGATGACGGCGACGTTGGTGAGCTGGACTGGCCGACCGCTGAACGCGGCGACGCCGCTCGCGACCGTCGCGCCGATGGTCTGGTGGGCGTGGTCGGCGCCCATGCCGACCCCGGTCGAGTCGCCGAGCACGAGGAAGCGGATCGGCGTGCCGTGACCGGAACCGTAGGTGCCGCTGTCCTCGGGAGCACCTTCGAACGCCTGCCCGACGATCCTGCGGGCCATGGTTGCCTCGGCCCTGATGAGGGCGTAGCCGAGCAGGCTGAGCGCGCCGAGGCCGGCCACGCCCATCCCGCTGCCGTATGCCGCAGCCTGCGCGATCTTGCGCGCGCGCCGTGCACGCCCCATCTCGAAGGCCCCCTTCTTCCGTCGTCGAACCGGGTGCACCACGGTAACGCCCGGACCCGACGCTCCGTGCCCGTTCGCCACGTTCGCACACAGGACCACGTGTCTCGTCCAGTGGGACGCCCCTCCTAGGATGGTCGGGTGAAGTACGCAGAGAACGTCGTCGACCTCGTCGGCAACACGCCACTGGTCAAGCTCGGCTCCGTCGTCGCCGATGCGGGGGTGAGGTGCACCGTTCTGGCGAAGATCGAGTACTTCAACCCCGGCGGGTCCGTGAAGGACCGCATCGCGCTGCGCATGGTCGAGGCCGCAGAGCGCGAGGGCCTGCTCAAGCCCGGCGGCACCATCGTCGAGCCGACGAGCGGCAACACGGGCGTGGGCCTCGCCCTCGTGGCCCAGCGCCGCGGCTACTCATGCGTGTTCGTGTGCCCCGACAAGGTGAGCCAGGACAAGCGTGACGTGCTCAAGGCGTACGGCGCCGAGGTCGTCGTGTGCCCGACCGCGGTCGAGCCCGAGCACCCCGACTCGTACTACTCGGTCTCCGACCGCCTGGTGCGCGAGATCGACGGTGCCTGGAAGCCGAACCAGTACTACAACCCCGAGGGCCCCAACAGCCACTACCTGACGACCGGTCCCGAGGTCTGGGGCGACACGGACGGCAAGGTCACGCACTTCGTGGCCGGTGCCGGCACCGGTGGCACGATCAGCGGCACCGGCAAGTACCTCAAGGAGGTCAGCGACGGCGCCGTGCGCATCATCGCCGCCGACCCCGAGGGCTCGGTCTACTCGGGTGGGACGGGCCGCCCGTACCTCGTCGAAGGCGTCGGTGAGGACTTCTGGCCCGGTGCCTACGACCCGTCGGTCGTCGACGAGGTCATCGCCGTCAGCGACGCCGACTCGTTCGAGATGACGCGACGGCTGGCCCGCGAGGAGGGGCTGCTCGTCGGTGGCTCCTGCGGCATGGCCGTCGTCGCGGCACTTCGGGCCGCGAAGGACCTGCCCGAGGACGCCGTCGTCGTCGTGCTGCTGCCCGACTCCGGACGTGGCTACATGAGCAAGATCTTCAACGACGAGTGGATGCACTCCTACGGCTTCCTCAACGACCACACGGAGGAGACTGTCGGGTCGGTGCTGCACAGCAAGTCCGGCGACATGCCGGCACTCGTGCACACCCACCCCAACGAGACGATCCGCGACGCCGTCCAGATCCTGCGCGAGTACGGCGTCTCGCAGATGCCGGTCGTCAAGGCCGAACCGCCCGTCATGTCCGGTGAGGTGGCCGGCTCGGTGAGCGAGCGCGCCCTGCTGCAGGCGCTCTTCACGGGCAAGGCGCACCTCGCCGACTCGGTGGAGAAGCACATGGAGCCCGGCCTGCCGCTGGTCGGCGCCGGCTCGCCCGTGTCGGCCGCACGCAAGGAGCTCGAGGACTCCGACGCGATCCTCGTCGTCGAGGACGGCAAGCCGATCGGCGTGCTGACCCGCGCCGACCTCCTCGGCTTCCTCGCGAGCTGAGCCGCGCGTCTCGCACGGGTAGGCCGCCGGGCTCGCTTCCACGAGAAGCGAGCCCGGCGGCATACGTAAGGAAAGTCCTGGGGCTCAGGCCTCTTGGACGGCCTTCGCCTCAGCCTTCTTGGCCTTCTTGAACTCTCGCACCTTCAGGCGGGACGAGTCGTCGACGACGTCGGCGATCGAGCGGTGCCCCGGCTGGCCGTAGTCGCCGGTGGCCTCCTGCCACCCGTCCGGTGTGACGCCGAACTGCTTGGCGAGCAGGGCCGCGAAGATCCTGGCCTTCTGGTCGCCGAAGCCGGGCAGGCTGCCGATGCGGCGGACGAGCTCGGCACCGCTGCCGACACCGGCCCACACGTTGGCGGCGTCGCCGTCCCACTCGTCGACGAGCGCTTGGCAGAGCTGCTGCGTGCGCGTCGCCATCGAACCCGGGAAACGGTGCAGCGCCGGTGGCGTGCGGAAGTGCTCGAGGAGCGTCTCCGGGGGCAGGGCAGCGATGGCCGCGGCGTCCAGCCGACCGCCGGGCTCGACGCCCATGCGCTGCGCGAGGACGCTCGGCGACGTGAAGGCCTTCTCCATCGGGATCTGCTGGTCGAGCTGCATGCCGAGCAGCAGCGCCAGGGGGTCGCGCTCGAGAAGCGCGTTCGCGTCGTCGGTGGAGCCGAGGTGCAGTGCCATGTGAACCATCTTGACGTATGCAGCTCGGCCCGGTCGCCAGAGCGCGTGGCGACCGCGGTCGGGCAGGATGGCGACATGGGTTTGTTCAGGCGCGGCCGGCGCGACGAGACACCGCCAACCGACGCGATCGCGGACTTCTGGGGGTGGTGGCGCAGGGAGGGCGCGACGGCAACCGCGTCGGCGGTCGCGGACCACGCGCCGGAGCGGGCGGGCCAGGCGATCAGCGCGCACGTCGGGGCGATCCACCCGGACCTCGCGTGGGAGCTGGCCGCCGGCAGGAGCAGCGCCCACATGCTCGTCGTCAGTCCTGAGGGCAACCCCGACCTGCGCGGAACCGCACGCCGGTGGCTGCGTGCCGCTCCTCCGGCTGATGCGGCCTGGGCCTATGCCGACACCCGTCAGCCCGTCGAGGACCTCGACGGGCTGGAGCTGGAGGTCAACGGACGCGTCATCGCCTTCAAGGACGTCGTCATCACCGCGCGTCGCGAGGGGCTGCGCATCCCGGTCGCGGTCTACCACCCCGTCTTCCCGGACGTCGACGACAGGACCCGCCTGACGATCACCTACCTCGCGCTCGATGCGGTGCTCGGTGAGGAGGACGTCGAGTGCTGGGTCGGTGAGGTGACGGCCGCGGAGTCGAGCCCGCTCGACGCGTTCCCGATCACGTGGCTGCGGGGCCTCGTGCGCGACCTCAAGGGGGAGCACACGACACCGGACGGCGAGCCGCAGTACGTCATGTTCCAGGGCAACGGCGCCGAGGGACCGCTGGTGGCGATGGCGCAGGTGCCCCTCGCGGCTGCGACGGCGCCCGAGCTCGACACCCACGTGGCGGTCTTCCTGCCCTACCTGTCGACGGACGACTCGGGCCTGCCGAGCCCCGGCTCGCTGGACTCCATGCGACGCCTGGAGGACGGGCTCACGGTCGACCTCGCGGGCACGGGCCGGATCGTCGCCCACCAGTCGTCGGCGGGCACGCGCGTCCTGCACGTCTACGTCGACGGCACGACCGGTGCCGCCGAGCTCGTGCGTGTGGCAGCCCAGCGGTGGACCGAGGGTTCGGCGTCCGTCACGGTGACGCACGACCCGGGCTGGGAGATGGTGTCGCACCTGCGGGGATGAGCTCCCTTGCGGCTCAGTCGTCCCCGCTCGCCTCGACCCACGATGACTCACCTGGGTTCACGCGTCCGACACCGGAGGTCAGGGTGGCCACGGTGCGGTCGACCTCACCGACGGCCTCCGGCGCGGCAGCGAGGTGGAGGCGCATGCCGGTCGCGAGGTACTCGACGTCGCCCACGGCGACACCGGCAAGACCGCGCAGGGCGTGCTCCACCCGAGGCCCCACCGCATGGTCGACGTCGACGACGCGTCCCTTGCGCAGCTCGCGCACCACGGGTGTCGCCGTGTCGAGCGCTGCGGTGACGGCGTCCCCGTAGGCGCGGATCAGGCCACCGGTGCCGAGCAGCGTGCCGCCGAACCACCGGGTCACGACGGCAACGACGTCGGTCAGGCCGCGGCCGCGCAGCACGTCGAGCATCGGGGCCCCGGCCGTGCCCGAGGGCTCCCCGTCGTCGTTGCTCCGCGCCGTCGCCCCGTCGGGACCGAGCACGAAGGCCGTGCAGTGGTGGCGAGCGTCACGGTTGCGTGAGCGCACCTCGTCGACGAAGGCGCGTGCCCCATCCTCCGTCGATGCCGGCGCGACGTCGCAGAGGAAGCGCGATCGCCGCACCTCGGTCTCCGCGGCGGCCGGGGCGGCGAGGGTCACGTAACGGCGTGGCGGGCTCAGCGGCATACCTCCTCGGTCGCGTGGAACGCTCCGAGTATGACGGGCGCCCCGGGGAGGGGCGCTGTGGCGGGCACGTCGCGCGTGACGCACGGGGCTGCTGAGACAATCGCGGCATGCATCCCTTCGCCGTGGCCATGGGTGGCGCCGTCGGCACGCTGCTGCGGCTTCTGCTCACCACCGGGGGCGGAGGTGGGGGTGGCTGGGATCTGCGGATCAGCGTCATCAACGTCGTCGGGGCGTTCCTGCTCGGCGTCCTCGCGCGGATCCCCGTGCGACCTCAGGTCCGTTCGCTGCTCGGCTCCGGCGTGCTGGGCTCGCTGACGTCGTTCTCCGCGCTCAGCATCGCCCTCGCCGACGCGACGCCCGGGTACGCCGTCGCGCTCGGGCTGCTCACGAGCATCGTGCTCGGGGTGGCCGCAGCCGCCGTCGGCATGTGGCTCGGCCGCTTCCTGACGTCCAGGGCGGAGGCCGCGTGAGCGCGGTCGCCTGGTGGGGCTGGGTGGCCGCGGTCGCGGCCGGCTCGGCCGGGGCACTGCTGCGCACCTGGCTGGTCCGGCGGCTCGCGAAGCGACCGGTGCCGCTCGGGGTGCTCGCTGCCAACACGATCGCCTCCGCCGTCGGTGGGGCCGTCGTCGCCGACCGGGAGGCGCTCGGCGTCGTGTGGTCGCTCGTTCTGGTCGGTGGGTTCTGCGGCGGGCTCTCGACGCTGTCCACCCTGGCGGCCGACACCGTCGAGCTGTGGCTCGAGAACCGCCGGCGGGACGCCCTGGGCAACGTCGTCGCCAACGTCGCCGTCGGGCTGGCTGTGGTCTGGGGCGCGTGGGCGGTCGTCAGCTGAGGTAGCGCTCGACCACGATGTCGACCAGCTCGTCGGGGACGGGTTCGTCGGGCAGCAGCAGGGGCGGGGTCACGACGTCGGCACCCGACGCCGATGCGAGATCGGCGAAGAACCCCGGCGCGAGGAGGTACGTCGCGACGACGACCCGTCGACCCGGAAGGTGTTGGGCCGCAACGGCATCCGACAGCCTGGGCTCCGCCGCCGACAGGAAGGCAGGGGTGACCGGACGGTCGAGCAGCCGGCTCAGCGCGGCGGCAACCGTGCGGCAGTCCTCGACGGCCGAGGGCTGCGACGAGCCCGCCGCCCCGAGGACGACGACGTCGTCGTCGCGCAGCCCGGACGTGAGCAGCCGCCGGCGCAGGAGCTCTGCCAGCCGGTCGTCGGGGCCGAGGGCCGGCGCAACCGTCGTGCCGGGTACTGCGTCGGCAGCCTCGGTGAGGTCGACGTAGACGTGGTACCCCGCGGACAGCAGCAACGGCACGAGCCGACCCCCGCGTACGCCGCCGAGCGAGGCGAGCACCGCAGCGGGCTCGGGCTGCTGGACGTCGACGTAGGCGGCCCGGACGGTGAGGTCGGCGCGGCGTGCCGCCACCGCCGCCACGAGCCCCTCGATCGCGGCCCGCCCGGCCGGTGACGACGTGCCGTGGGCGGTGGCGACGAGCACTGGCGCTTCGCTGGTCATGTCGCCACTGTGTCAGGTCGGCGCAGCGCACCCGTCGGGGACCGCCGGGTGAGCCGGTCGTTACCGGGGCATCCCACGATCGAAACGCAGACGAAACACGCGCTTCCTACCGTGGGTACCGACGCAAAACGCGACCGGCGACGGAAGGGAGTCCGCCGTGCTGATCGACATCGACCTCACCGGGCTGCCCGTCCTGGTCCTCGGTCCTGCGGGACTCACGGCATCCGTCGTCCGCCGTTACGAGCGCGCGGGCGCCGCCGTCACGCTGGCCACGTCGCCCGCCGAGGCGACGACCGACGTGTGCGCGCGCGCACGCGTGGCGGTGCTCGTCGGCCCCGCGTCGACGTGGACCTCGGCACGCGAGGCGCTCACGGGCCGGGCCGCCGTCGTCTCGGAGCCGGTGCCGGACACACCCCGTGGCCGCGTCGTCCTCGTCGGTGCGGGTCCCGGGGGTCCCGAGCTGCTCACACTCGCCGGGCTCCGCGCCCTCGCCACCGCAGACGTCGTGCTGACGGACCGCCTCGCGGAGGTCGGTGACGTCGCGGCCCTGGCGCCAGGCGCCGAGGTGATCGACGTCGGGAAACGGCCGGGCCACCACGCCGTGCCTCAGGACGAGATCGAGCGGATCATGGTGGAGCGGGCTCTCGCCGGGCTCACCGTCGTGCGCCTCAAGGGCGGAGACCCGTACGTCTTCGGCCGGGGCGGGGAGGAGGTCGCGGCTGCCGTCGAGGCCGGGCTGCCGGTATCCGTCGTGCCCGGGGTCACGTCGGCCGTCGGCGTTCCCGGGGCGGCCGGCATTCCCGTGACCCACCGCGGTGTCAGCCACGTCGTGACCGTCGTCTCGGGCCACGTGCCACTCGAGCCACGCCGGGCCGAGTCGCTCGCCGGACTCGGGGGCACCATCGTCTTCCTCATGGGCATGCACAACCTCGTTCCCCTCATGACCGCGCTCGCGCGGGCCGGTCTCCCCACGGACACCCCGGCCGCCGTCGTCGAGCGCGGCTTCACCCCCGACCAGCGCAGCGTCGTCGGCACGCTCGGCACCCTTCCCGACCTCGCGGCCCGAGCGGGCGCCGCCTCACCTGCCGTCATCGTCGTCGGTGAGGTCGTTCGGCAGTCGGAGGTCTGGGCCCGCCGGGTCGCGACCCTCGACGCCGCCCCCATCGGTGTGGTCGCGTGAACGAGCTACCGCCCGAGCAGGCAGGCTCGGCGCCGACCGGCAGCGCGCCCACTGACAACGCGCCCACCGACAGCGAGGGGAGCGGCCGGCGCTCGCACCCGGCCACGCAGTGGTCCGCCCAGCTGAACGAGGCGGACACGGACGCCGCGAGGGTCGAGGCGAGTGGTCCGGTGCTCGAGGGCTTCCGGATCGCGGTCACGTCGGACCGCCGATCCGACGACCTCATCGACGCCTTCGTGCGCCGTGGTGCCGAGGTGCTGCACGCGCCCGCCGTGCGCATCGCGCCGGTCGACGAGGACGAGATCCTCGTCGGCGACACCCGGGCCGTCATCGAGAGCCGGCCCGACATCGTCATCGTCACGACGGCATACGGCTTCCGACGCTGGATCGAGGGAGCCGACGCGGCCGGTCTGGGCGAGGACCTCGCCCGCACCCTCGACCGGGCGCGCATCATCGTGCGCGGCCCGAAGGCGCGTGGGGCCGTGCGGGCCGCCGGCCACGACGACGACGGCATCGCCCACGACGAGCGGACGGCCTCGACCGTCGGCCTCGCGCTCGAGGACGGCGTCCCCGGCAAGCGCGTCGCGGTGCAGCTGCACGGGCACGAGGACGTCGAGCAGCTCGAACGGCTGCGCTCGGCGGGCGCCTCGGTCCTCACGGTCGCGCCGTACCGCTGGGTGCGACCCACCGACGAGAGCAGGCTGGGTCGGCTCATCGCCGCGGTGGCGGCCCGGGAGGTCGACGTCGTCACGTTCACGTCGGCACCCGCTGTCGACGGGCTCGTGTCGGCGGCAGCCCAGCTCGGGATGGACGGCGTCCTCGTCGATGCCATGCGGTGCGGGGTGACGGCGGCTGCCGTCGGGCCGGTGACGGCCGCACCGCTGCTCGACCTCGGCATCACGCCGATCGTGCCCGAGCGCTTCCGGATGGGCGCGCTCATCCGGACGGTCATCGAGCACCTGACGCTCAACGGTGTCGAGGAGGTCCAGACGGCGCTCGGCCCGCTCGTCGTGCACGGGCGCGTCGTGACGTTCGGCGGCGAGACGGTGACGCTGGCCCGCGGACCGCGGGCGATGCTCGCCGCGCTCATGTCGGAGCCTGGTGCGGTGCTGAGCCGGGAGCGGCTGCTCGACGAGCTGCCCGACGCCGAGAACGAGCACGCGCTCGACATGGCCGTCAGCCGGCTGCGCTCGGCGCTACCCGACCGCCATCTCGTGCAGACGGTCGTGCGGAGGGGCTACCGCCTCAACGTGTGAGGGCCGCCGCCTCCGCGTCGGCGAGGATGGCCGGCGCGTTCTCGACGATCCAGACCATGAGCGGCACCATCCGGGCAGCGAGCTCGGTGCCTCGATCGGTCAGGGAGTACTCGACGTGCGGCGGGACGACAGCCCTGGCGTCGCGGTGGACCAGCCCGTCGGCCTCGAGCATGCGGAGCGTCTGGGCCAGCATCTTCTCGCTGACGCCCTCCGCACGTCGGCGCAGCTCGCTCCACCGCAGCGGCTCGCCCTCGGACAGGGCAAGGATGACGAGCGTGCCCCACTTGCTCGCCACGTGGTCGAGGACGACTCGGCTGGGGCACCCGGATGCGTAGACGGCGTCGGGGAAGTAGTCGCGCAGCGTCTGACTAACTTTCATATCAGTACCTTACTTCAAAGTGGGTACTAACTCTTGGGAAGTATGCCGTGGAGTGGGTCGTTCTCACAGTGTCCGACCCTCTCGAAAGGAACGTCATGACCCTTCTCGTCACCGGTGCCAGTGGCCACCTCGGCCGCCTCGTCGTCGAGTCACTGCTCGACCGTGGCACGTCCGCGTCCGACATCGTCGCCACCGCCCGCAAGCCCGAGACGCTCGCCGACCTCGCCGAGCGGGGCGTCGAGGTGCGCCGCGCCGACTATGACGACCCCAGCTCGCTCGACACGGCCTTCGCCGGCGTCGACCGACTGCTCCTCGTGTCCGGCAGTGAGGTCGGTCAGCGAGTCGCCCAGCACGCCAACGCGATCGACGCCGCGAAGCGCGCCGGCGTCGGCTTCGTCGCGTACACGAGCGTCACCCGGGCAGGCACGTCTGACCTGGCGCTCGCCGCCGAGCACCGCGCCACCGAGGAGCTGCTCGCAGCCTCGGGTCTGCCGCACGCCCTGCTGCGCAACTCCTGGTACCTCGAGAACTACACGGGTCAGCTGCCGACGGTCCAGGAGCACGGAGCCGTCCTGGGTGCCGCGGGTGACGGCCGGGTCAGCGCGGCTACCCGCGCGGACTACGCGGCGGCTGCCGCGACGGTGCTGGCCGGCGACGGGCACGAGGGTGCCGTCTACGAGCTCGGCGCCGACCATGCGTTCTCTCTCGCGGAGTACGCCGCTGCGGTGAGCCGCGTGACCGGGCAGGAGGTCACCTACCGTGACCTGTCCGTCGAGGACTACACCGCAGCCCTCGTGGCGGCCGGCCTGCCCGAGCCGTATGCCGCCCTGCTCGCCGACAGCGACCGCGGCATCTCCGCCGGCGCGCTGTTCACCGACACCGGAGACCTGTCACGTCTCGCCGGCCGCCCCACGACGGGCGTCGAGGACGCGGTGCGCGCCGCTCTCGTCCAGGTCTGACCACCGGGTGAAAGTGCCCACTCGACGGGGGAGAAGCACTGTCGAGTGGGCACTTCGCACCGCGGCGTGTGGGTGCGAAGTGCCCACTCGACCGAAAAGCACTGTCGAGTGGGCACTTTGCACCGCGGCGTGTGGGTGAAAGTGCCCACTCGACGTGGGAGGGGGCCGGCGGGTCAGGGGAGAGGGATGCCGATGCGCACGATGCCGTGGTGGACGCGGACGCTGTAGGTCGGCAGGGCCACAGCGGCGTTGTCGGGGTCGTCGAGGGCGACGCCGGTGCGCAGCGAGAAGACCTGCTTGAGCAGGGGTGAGGCGACCGTCGGCTCCCCGGCGTGGTCGCCGGTGAGTCCGCGGGACATGACCGCGGCGCCGGAGTACGGGTCGATGTTGTCGACGGCGTAGATCATGCCGTTCGACAGCAGGAAGAGTGCGGCCTGGCCGCCGCCGGGCAGCAGCACGGCGACGCCACGGCCGGGCACGAGCACGTGCAGCGCACACGCCGCGACCCACTCCTTGGGGCCGGGACCGGGGAGGATGCCCGGGCGGACGACGGTGCGGGCGGGCCGGACCGCCACGTCCTCGACGGGCGTGAGCTCGGGAGGGGTGATGAGACTCGTCATGATGGGGATCCCTTCTGGCACAGGAGGTCTGGTTCAGCTCGGCCGGTTCGCCGACGGCATGCCCAGCATGACCGGCACCTTGCGCGGGCCGGACTCGTCGAAGGCCACGGTCGGGTCGGCCTCCTCGGGGGCGTTGACGAACGACACGAAGCGAGCCAGCTTCTCCGGGTCGTCGAGCACGGCCTTCCACTCGTCCTTGTAGCCCTCGACGTGGCGCGCCATCGCGGCCTCGAGGTCCTCGGCGATGCCGAGCGAGTCCTCGCAGATGACGGCCTTGAGGTGGTCGAGGCCGCCCTCGAGCGACTCGAGCCACGGCGCCGTGCGCTGGAGCCGGTCGGCGGTGCGGACGTAGAACATGAGGAACCGGTCGATGTAGCGCTGGAGCGTCTCGTCGTCGAGGTCGCTCGCGAGAAGCTTGGCGTGAGCGGGCGTCTGACCGCCGTTGCCGCACACGTAGAGGTTCCAGCCCTTGTCGGTCGCGATGACGCCGACGTCCTTGCCTCGGGCCTCGGCGCACTCGCGCGCGCAGCCCGAGACGCCGAACTTCAGCTTGTGCGGTGAGCGCAGGCCCCGGTAGCGGTGCTCCAGGTCGACGGCCATGCCCACGGAGTCCTGCACGCCGTAACGGCACCACGTCGAGCCGACGCACGACTTCACGGTGCGCAGCGACTTGCCGTAGGCCTGCCCCGACTCCATGCCGACCTCGACAAGGCGCTCCCAGATCGCCGGCAGCTGCTCGACGCGGGCCCCGAAGAGGTCGATGCGCTGGCCACCGGTGACCTTGACGTAGAGGTCGAAGTCCTTGGCGACCTGGCCGATCGTGATCAGCTGCTCGGCGGTGACCTCGCCACCCGGCATACGGGGGACGACCGAGTACGTGCCGTTCTTCTGGATGTTGGCCAGGAAGTGGTCGTTGCTGTCCTGCAGCGCGGCCTGCTCGCCGTCGAGGATGTGGTCGCTGCTCGTCGAGGCGAGGATCGAGGCGACGGTCGGCTTGCAGATCTCGCAGCCGGTGCCGGTGCCGTAGCGGCTGATCAGGCCCGAGAAGGTTCGGATCCCGGTCGAGGCCACGATCTCGAAGAGCTCGGCGCGGCTCTGCTCGAAGTGCTCGCACAGCGCCTTGGACAGCTCGACACCGGAGTCGACGAGGAGCTTCTTGACCGTGGGGAGGCAACCGCCGCAGGTGGTTCCGGCGTTGGTGCAGCCCTTGATCGTGGCGAGGTCGCACGCACCCTCGGCGATGGCGCCGCAGATCGAGCCCTTGGTGACGTTGTTGCACGAGCAGATGACGGCGTCGTCGGGCAGCGCGTCGGCGCCGAGCTCGGCCCCGGCGGGGGAGATCAGGGCGCCCGGGTCACCGGGCACCTCACGCCCGACGTAGGCCTTGAGCGTCGTGTAGGCCGACGCGTCGCCGACGAGGATGCCGCCGAGCAGCGTCTTCGCGTCGTCGGAGACGACGATCTTCGCGTAGGTGCCCTTCGTGGCGTCGGTGTGGACGATCTCGAGAGCGCCGGGCGTCGCGGCCATCGCGTCTCCGAACGAGGCGACGTCGACACCGAGGAGCTTGAGCTTCGTCGAGAGGTCGGCGCCCGGGAAGGTCGCCTCACCGCCGAGCAGCCGGTCGGCGACGACCTCGGCCATGGTGTAGCCGGGTGCGACGAGGCCGTAGCAGCGGCCCTCGACGGCGGCGACCTCGCCGACGGCCCAGACGTTTTCGTCGGAGGTGCGGCACGTGACGTCGGTGATGACGCCGCCGCGCTCGGCGATGTCGAGGCCGGCGGCCCGGCCGACCGCGTCGGCCGGGCGCACGCCGGCCGAGAAGACCACGAGGTCGGTCAGCAGCGCCGTTCCGTCGGAGAGGTCGACCGCGAGCCGGCCGTCGTCCTGGGCGTCGATCGAGCTCGTGCCGGCCCCCGTGTGGACCTGCACGCCGAGGTTGCCGATGAGGCGCTTGAGGACCGCGCCGCCGCCCTCGTCGACCTGCAGCGGCATCAGCCGTGGGGCGAACTCGACGACGTGCGGGGTCAGGCCGAGCAGGCGCAGCGCGTTGGCCGCCTCGAGCCCGAGCAGGCCGCCACCGACGACGAGCCCGTTCGCCGTGCGGCCCTCGGCCGTGGCCCGGGCGATGGCCTGCTCCGCCGCCGACCGGATGCCGTCGAGGTCATCGAGCGTCCGGTAGACGAAGCAGCCGACCGAGTCGTGACCGGGCACCGGCGGGACGAAGGGGGAGGAGCCGGTCGCGAGGACGAGCTCGTCGTACGCGATGACGTCGCCGTCGCTCGTCGTGACCTTGCGGGAGTCGCGGTCGATGTGGTCGGCGCGCGTGCCGAGGCGCAGGTCGACGAGCTCGTCACCGGCGTACGTGTTGCCCGTGAGGGCGAGCGCGCTGCGGTCCCAGGCGCCGACGTAGGAGGAGAGCCCGACGCGGTCGTATGCCGCCTCCGCCTCCTCGGAGAGGACGACGACCTTCCACGTGCTCTCCGCGTCACGCGAGCGCAGGGCCTCGACGAAGCGGTGGCCGACCATGCCGTGGCCCACGACGACGACGGTCCGTGTGGGGGCGACGGTGTTGGTGCCGGTGGGGTCGGACATCATGCGGCTCCTTCGGTGAGAGCGGTGGCCAGGGCCGCGGCGGGCGCCGGCGCGGAGGTTGCGGTGGAGTCGGTCTCGGGGGAGGTCTGGGCGGCGGGGCTCGTCGAGGGTTCGGAGGAGCGGAGCCAGGAGCAGAGGCCCTCGACGGCGCCCTTGCAGGAGCCGCAGCCGGTCGTGGCGCGGGTGGCCTCGGCGACGGCGGGCACCGAGTCGGCACCGGCTCGGAAGGCGCCGACGATGGCAGATTTCGTCACCGTGTTGCAGCGACAGATGACGGTGCTGCCGGGCATCTCGGCGAGGTTCGCGCTCTCGGGCGCGGAGCTGCGCGTCACGGCGCGGCCCAGCATGAGGGCGAGCCGGTCCCGGGGCACTGCCGAGCCGCTGTCGTAGAGCTGGGTCAGGGCACCTGCGGCGTCGCCGACGCCGAGAAGGATGGCACCGACGAGGCGGTCGGAGTGCAGGACGAGCTTGGCGTAGCGACCCCGGCTCGGGTCGGTGAACGAGAGGACCTCGTGCTCCGCGTCGTGCACGTCGACGGTGATCGAGCCCATGCTCGCGAGGTCGATGTCGTGCGCCTTGAGCCGGGTCAGCACGCTCGTGCCGGTGTAGGTGGCGTCGGGATCCGCGCCCGTCAGGACGTCGGCGAGCACGCGGGCCTGGTCCCAGCCGGGCTGGACGAGGCCGGGCACCTCTCCACGGTGCTCGGAGCACTCGCCGATGGCGTGGACGTGCGGGGCCGACGTGGCGAGGCGGTCATCGACGACGATGCCCCGGTTCACCTCGAGACCGAGGCTCTGGCCGAGGTCGACCCGCGGGCGCACCCCCGTCGAGATGACGACGAGGTCGGCGGGCAGCTCTGAGCCGTCGTCGAGCACGACCCGAGCCGGCCCCTGGGCGTCCGCGGAGCGGCGGGCTGCCACGAACCGGCCGAGCACGAGGTTCGCACCCAGCTCGCGGACCACCCGGGCGAGCACGGCACCGCCGTCGGCGTCCATCTGGCGCTCCATGGGGAAGCCCATCGGGTGGACGATGGTCACGTCGATGCCCTGGCCCAGCAGGCCGCGAGCGGCCTCGAGACCGAGCAGCCCACCTCCGAGCACGACGGCGTGCGTGGCGGACCCGGCGAGCTCGACGATGCGCTGGCACTCGTCGACGGTTCGGAACGCGACGACGCCGTCCGGGCCCGAGGCGTCCAGACCGTCGCGGTCGACGCCCTCGATGGGTGGGATGAAGGACGTGCTGCCGGTCGCGAGCACGAGCTCGTCCCACTCGAGCACGCGGTCGTCGGCCGGGGACACCGTGCCGCTCAGCGTTGCCGTCCGCGCCTCGAGGTCGACGGCGCTGACGCGCGCGCCGGTGACGACGTCGATCCGGCGGGCCGTCCACCAGCCGTCGGGCTTCAGTCGGGTCTCGCGCGGTGTGATCTTCCCGGCGACGACGGTCGAGAGGAGCACGCGGTTGTAGGCGGCGTGCGGCTCCTCGCCGACGATCGTCACGGCGAACCGCGAGGCGTTCGGGTCGCGGTGCCGGATCTCCTCCGCGAGGCGCGCACCGGCCATGCCGTTTCCGACGATGACGACGCGGCGGGGGGTGGGTGTCATGAGACGGCCTCCAGGCGGACGGCGCACGCCTTGAACTCCGGCATGCGGCTGGTCGGGTCGAGGGCGGCGTGCGTGATCGAGTTGGCGCGCGCGTCGCCGCCCCAGTGGAAGGGCAGGAAGACGACGTCGGGGCGCATGTCGTCGTCGAGGCGTACGGTCGCGCGGGTGCGTCCGCGGCGGCTGACGACGTCGGCGGGCTCGCCCTCGACGAGGCCCGCGGCGGCCGCGGTGTCGGGGTTCACCTGGACGAACATGTCTCCTGCCGCGGCCGACAGCTCCTCCACGAGCCGCGTCTGCGCGCCCGACTGGTAGTGCTGCAGCACCCGTCCGGTGGTCGCGACGAGGGGGTATGCCGGGTCGTCGGCCTCCGCCGGACCGACGTGGTCGACGGGGACGAACCGGGCGAGGCCGTCGGGGGTCGCGAAGCGGTCGAGGAAGAGTCGCGGGGTGCCCTGCGGGCGCTCGGTGCTGCACGGCCAGTGCAGGCTCTCGCCGGCGTCGAGCCGCTCCCACGTCACCGCGGAGTAGTCGGCCGGTCCGCCGGCCGAGGCCCGGCGCAGCTCGTCGAAGACGACCCTGGGGTCGGTGGGGAAGTCCGTGGCACAACCGATTCGGCGAGCGAGCTCGCTCCAGACGTCGAGCTCGCTGCGGCAGCCTGACGGCGGCGCGAGCGCCCGGCGGCGACGCAGCACGCGACCCTCGAGGTTGGTCAGGGTGCCCTCCTCCTCGGCCCACTGGAGGACCGGCAGGACGACGTCGGCCATCGCGGCGGTCTCGGAGAGGACGAAGTCGCAGACGACGAGCAGGTCGAGCGCGGCCAGGCGCTCGGTGACGACGCGGGCGTCGGGGGCCGAGACGACCGGGTTGCTGCCGTGCACCATCAGGACCTTCGCGCCGCCGTCGGTGCCGAGCGAGGCGAGCAGCTCGAAGGCGCTGCGCCCCGGACCCGGCAGGTCCGCGGGGTCGACGCCCCAGACAGCGGCGACGTGCGCGCGGGCGGCTGGGTCGTCGATCTTCCGGTACCCGGGGAGCTGGTCGGCCTTCTGGCCGTGCTCGCGCCCACCCTGACCGTTGCCCTGGCCGGTGATGGTCCCGAAGCCGGTGCCGGGGTTGCCCGGCAGGCCGAGCGCGAGCGCGAGGGCGATGAAGGCCGTCACGGTGTCGGTGCCGCTCGCGTGCTGCTCGCTGCCGCGCGCGGAGAGGATGTACGCGCCGCGCTCGGTGTCGCGTGCCCGGGCGAGGGCGGCGACCGCTGCGCGCATCGTCGTCACGGCGACGCCGGTGACGCGCTCGACACGCTCAGGCAGCCACTGGGCCGCGACGGACCAGAGGTCGTCGAAGCCCGTGGTGCGCTCCGCGATGAAGCGCCGGTCGGCGTACCCCTCGGTGACCGCGAGGTGGAGCATCCCCAGTGCGAGGGCGGCGTCGGTGCCGGGGCGCAGCTGCAGGTGCAGGCCACCACCGTCGACGGCCTTGGCCGCCGTCGGCGTGAGCCGGGGGTCGGCGACCATGAGGCCGCCACAGTCGGCCGCGCGCACGAGGTGGGTGAGGAAGGGCGGCATCGTCTCGGCCGGGTTGGCGCCGAGGAGCAGGACGGCGTGCGCCGACCCGATGTCGGTCACGGGGAAGGGGAGCCCGCGGTCGAGGCCGAAGCACCGGATGCCGGCTGCCGCGGCCGAGCTCATGCACCACCGGCCGTTGTAGTCGATCTGGCTCGTGCGCAGTGCGACCCGGGCGAACTTGCCCAGCTGGTAAGCCTTCTCGTTCGTCAGGCCACCGCCGCCGAAGACCGCCACGGCATCGCGGCCGTGTGCCGTCTGGGTGCGGACGATGGCATCGGCGACGACGTCGAGCGCCTCGTCCCACGACGCGGGGACGAGCTCGCCGTCCCGGCGCACGAGGGGCGTCGTGATGCGGCTCGAGGTGCGCAGCAGCTCGGCGCTCGTCCACCCCTTCTGGCACAGGCCGCCCCGGTTCGTCGGGAACCGACGCGGGGTCACGGTGAGGTCGGCCGCCGATGACCCGGTGAGGGTCATCGCGCACTGGAGCCCGCAGTAGGCGCAGTGCGTGGCAACGCCCGCCCGCTCGGAGGGGAGGTCCCCTCCGAGCGCGCGAGACGGCATTCGGACGTCCGTGGTCATCGGCGGTAGCGCGCCTTCGTCAGGATGGCGGCGCCGACGTAGAAGAGCGTGAAGACCACGAAGGCGGCGGTGGCCGACTTGGCAGCGCCGAGGTACGAGGCGCGCAGGCCCAGGTTGATGAGGACGCCGCCGAGGGCTCCGATCGCGCCGGCGATGCCGATGAGGGCGCCGGCCATCGAGCGCGACCACGCTGTCCGCTCGATGGCCGGGCCCGGAATGGACGCCGACTTCGCCTCGAAGAGGGCCGGGATCATCTTGTAGACCGAGCCGTTGCCGATGCCCGACAGGATGAAGAGCAGGACGAAGCCACCGATGAGGCCGGTGAGCTGCAGGCCCGTCGCGGCGCCCTTCGTGACGTCGTCGGCACGCGCGGCCAGGGTCACGAGCACACCCGCGACGGCCATTCCGACGAAGGTCCAGAGGGTGACGGCGGCGCCGCCGCGACGGTCGGCGAGCTTGCCACCCCAGACGCGGCTGACCGAGCCGAGGAGCGGGCCGACGAAGGCGATCTGGGCGGCGTGCAGGCTCGCGGCGGCCGTCTGCGCCGGGGTGGGTGCGGCGCCACCGGTCAGGCCGGCGAGGAACGTCTGGTTGAGCACCTGGCCGAAGGCGAAGCCGAAGCCGATGAACGAGCCGAACGTGCCGATGTAGAGCAGCGAGATGACCCAGGCGTCGGTGTGCCGCAGCACCTCGAGCATGGCCTTCGGGTTGGCCGTCTGGTGGTCGAGGTTGTCCATGAAGATCGCGGCCCCGACGCTCGCAACCGCGAGGAGCACGAGGTAGACGGCACAGACGACCTCGGGGCGGCGGTTGCCGAGGGTCGCGATGACGAGCAGGCCGACGAGCTGCACCACCGGGACACCGATGTTGCCTCCGCCCGCGTTGAGGCCCAGGGCCCAGCCCTTCATCCGCTGCGGGTAGAAGGCGTTGATGTTCGTCATCGACGATGCGAAGTTGCCTCCGCCGAGGCCCGCGAGGGCGGCCACCAGCAGGAAGGTCGTCAGCGAGTGTCCGGGGTTGACCATGAGCCACCACGTCATCACCGCCGGCACCAGGAGCGCGACGCCGCTGAAGATCGCCCAGTTGCGGCCGCCGAAGAACGCGGTCGCCATCGTGTAGGGGATGCGCAGCAGGGCGCCGACGAGCGTCGGCACGGCCACGAGGAAGAACTTGTCGGCCGGGGTGAAGCCGTAGACGGCCTGCGGCATGAAGAGCACCATCACCGACCAGATCGACCAGATCGAGAAGCCGATGTGCTCGGTCGCGACCGACCAGATGAGGTTGCGGCGAGCGACGTTCTTGTTGCCGCCCTCCCAGGCGGCGGTGTCCTCGGGGTCCCAGTCACGGATGACGCGCTTCTTCGGCGCAGTGAGCTCGCGGAAACGGCTCGGGCGCTCGGTGGTCGTCGTGGGGGCGAGGACGGGGGACCCGGCGGCGCTGCCGGTGGTGCTGGTGGTGCCGGTGGTTCCTCCGGTGGTGGTGCTCACGGTTCCTCCTGGGCTGCTTGAGCCGGTTGCATGGGACGCTGCGAGAGCGTGACGCTCACGCTAGGAACCCGGTGTTGCACGACGACCGACCCGCTGTGACGTGGGCGTTACATCTGCCTCACGTGGGTCGTGCAGGGCGGTGAGGTCACGCACGGCAGGCCTCCGACACGTGTCTCACGGACCTGCGCCGCCGCCGTGAGGCACCTGCCGCGTGCCGCGTAGGCTCGCGGGCATGACCGCGGCACGTCACCAGGAGTCCCTCAACACGTTGTCGGTGGGCACGACGGGTCCGCGCATCGCCTTCCTGCACGGGCTCTTCGGGCAGGGCCGCAACTGGATGCAGATCGCCAAGGCCGTGAGCGGGCCCGATGGCACCGACGCCCGGTGCCTGCTCGTCGACCTGCCCGACCACGGACGGTCACCGTGGTCACGGGAGTTCTCGCTCGACGCGTACGCCGACGCCGTCGCCGGCGCCCTCAGCGGGGCCGCGCCGGGAGAGCCGTGGACGGTCGTCGGGCACTCGCTCGGCGGCAAGGTCGCGATGGTGCTCGCGCTACGCCACCCCGACCTCGTCGAGCGACTCGTCGTCGTCGACATCGCGCCCAAGGGCTACGGCTCGCTCGAGCGCTTCGAGGGCTACATCCGCGAGATGCAGGAGCTGCCGCTCGCCGACCTGACGAGCCGCGCCGACGCGGAGGATCGCTTCGACGAGCCGGACCCCGGTGTCAAGGCGTTCCTGCTGCAGAACCTCCGTCGTGACGGGCACTCGTGGCGCTGGCAGGTCAACCTCGACCTCGTGGCGGGCGACGCGGCGCTCGGGTCGGGCTCGCGCATCGCCGACTGGCCCGACGCCGTCGACGACCTCCCGCCGTTTCCCGGCCCGGTCCTCTGGATCGCCGGCGGCGACTCGCGCTACATCCAGCGTCAGGACGCCGAGCGCATGCGTCGCCACTTCCCGAGGACGCGACTCTTCACGATCAAGGGCGCCGGGCACTGGGTGCACACCGACGCACCCGAGATCGTCGTGACAGCCCTGCGCCGAGTCCTGCACGCCCACGCCTGAGCCCCGGGTCGATGTAATGGCGCCGCTCCTGGCCCGCGTCGATACATCGATCCGGGGGAGCCGGGGGCGGTGGGTCAGAGCAGGCGCCGGCCCATCGCCCATGCCGTGAGCTCGTGGCGGGAGCTGAGCTGGAGCTTGCGCAGGACCGAGCTGACGTGGGTCTCGACGGTCTTGATCGAGATGAACAGCTCCTTCGCGACCTCCTTGTACTGGTAGCCGCGGGCGATGAGGCGCATCACCTCGCGCTCTCGGGCCGACAGCCGGTCGAGCTCCTCGTCGATCTCCGCGACCTCACCCGCCGCCGCGCCGAACGCGTCGAGGACGAACCCGGCCAGCCGCGGGCTGAAGACGGCGTCGCCGTCGGCCACGCGACCGATGGCGGTCAGCAGGTCCTCGGCGCTGATCGTCTTCGTGACGTAGCCCCGCGCGCCCGCACGGATGACGGCGATGACGTCCTCGGCGGCATCCGACACCGACAGGGCGAGGAAGCGGACCGGCACACCGGCGCGCGACTGGACGGCGGCGCACGCGCGGATGACGTCGGCGCCGCCGTGCCCGTCACCGCCGGGCAGGTGGACGTCGAGGAGCACCACGTCGGGCTGCTGCTCGGTGATCGCCGCCACCGCGGACTCGACCGCGCCGGCCTCGCCGACGATCTCGAGACGGAAGGACGCCGGCCCGGCCGAGGCCGCGAGCGAGGTGAGCTCTGCCCGCACGCCCGTGCGGAACATGTGGTGGTCGTCGACGATGACGATCCGGATGGTCCGCGGGTCGGTCATGAAGCCTGCTCCTGGGTTTGGGGGTCCGGGGTGCTCGGGGCTGCCGGTGCGGCGCTCGCCGCCGGGGCCGGGGTGGAGGTCGGATCGCTCGGGGGCGGCTCGCCGACCGGTAGCCGCAGCTCGACCTCGGTGCCGTCGGGACGCCGCCGGATGCGCGCGCTGCCGCCGTGGCGCTCCATGCGTCCGATGATCGACTCGCGGACGCCTGCGCGGTCGTCGGGCACGGTGTCGAGGTCGAAGCCGGCGCCGTGGTCGCGGACGAACGCCTCGACGGCCACGGGCCCGACCTCGACGTAGGTGCTGACCGGCGGGCTCGCGTGGCGCACGGCGTTCCACGTGGCCTCGCGCACCGCCTTGACGAGCGCGTCGAGGTGCTCGTCCATCGGGCGGTCACCGGTGACGACGAGCTCCACGGGCACCCCGTGGAGGTCCTCGACCTCGCCCATCGCCGCGGTGAGGGCGGCGCCGAGCGAGCCGGCGCGCGCGTCCTCGTCGTAGAGGTAGCTGCGCAGCTGCCGCTCCTGCGCTCGGGCGAGCCGGGCCACGGTCGCGGCATCGCCGGACTGTCGCTGGATGAGGGCGAGGGTCTGGAGCACAGAGTCGTGCAGGTGGGCCGCGATGTCGGCGCGCTCGGTGGCGCGGATGCGGGCGGCCTGCTCGAGTCGCAGGTTGCTCCAGAGTCGCAGGACCCACGGCGCGGACAGGACGGCGACCCCGACGAGGGCGGCGAGCACGGCGCCGGCGACCTGCCACAGCTCCGTGAGGTTGGTACCGCGCACGAGCAGGCCGACGAGGCCGAGGATCGTGAGACCGAGACCGACGACGAGCCAGATCCACCGCACCGGGCGGCGCGCGCCGATCGCGTCGGTGTCGTCGAGCTGCGACCAGAAGAAGATCGCGCCGATGACGATGGCGACGAGCGGCAGGATCACCTCGGCGTGGACGTCGAGTCCGGCGCTGCCGAGCCACAGGGCACCCGCGAGGGCGAGGGCTGCCACACCGAGCAGGGTGATGAGGACGGCCTGGTTGCCGCTGCGCAGCCAGGTGCGCACGCTCGCGAGGTCGATGTGGTGCCCGCCGATGGTCGCTGCGCCCGGCGTCGTGCCGGTGGTGCCGGTGGTGCCGGTGGTGCCGGTGGTGCCGGTCGTCGTGGCAGCGCCGCCGACCGGCACGCCGGTGGCCGGGTCGATGCCCGGGCTCGTCGCGGCGGCTAGCGCGGGGTCGACGTCGCCGACCTCACGCATCGTCGCCCAGAGGAAGACGTAGACGACCAGACCCGCGCCGAAGGGGATGCTCGACAGGACGAGGGCGATGCGCACCGCGTTGACCGGGACCCCCAGGTGGTCGGCGAGTCCTGAGGCGACGCCGGCGACGACCTTGCCCTGCCGGTGGCGCACGAGCGGGGGCCGGGGTGTCGCCCGCCAGGCGGGTCGCACCGGGCCCGTTCCGTTCTCGTATGCCGTCTGCACCGTTCCATCCTCACCCACGCGGGCCGGTCGGGCGACCATCCGGACCTGCTTTGGGGGTCGCGTCAGGGTGCGCTCAGGGTCGACCCTCATGGTTGGGTCGTGCCCGAGCCGACACTCTGGTGACATGACGAAAAGCAATGGGGCCCCGACGCAGGGGCACGGTCTGGACGGCTTCTACGCCGCCCTCAGGCGGCCCGGGATCATGCGGCAGTCCGACGGCCGCTGGTTCGCCGGTGTCGCCACGGGGCTGGCCCGCTGGCTCGGGGTCGACCCGCTGGTCGTGCGTGCGGGCTTCATCCTCTTCTCGATCTTCTTCGGCATGGGCCTGGCCCTCTACCTCGTGCTGTGGCTGCTCATGCCCGACGACCGCGGCGAGATCCACGCCGAGCGCGCGCTGAAGCACGGCGAGGGCCACTCGATCTTCCTGCTCGTCGTGACGGTCATCTCGATCCTCGGCGGCGGCCCATGGTGGGGCGGGGACTTCCAGGGCTTCCGGTTCTTCGGCTTCGCCCTCCTCGTCGCCGGCGCGTGGTGGTTCCTGACCCGCACCGACACCGGCCGCGACCTGCTCGCCCAGGCCCCGTGGAGGAACCAGGCATCCGCCACGACCGGTGGCAGCGCGACGACCGACCCGGCAAGTGCCACGCAGCCCGGCGCGACGGGCACCGGCAGCGGCACGGTCCCGGCCGGTCCGGGCTCGCACCCGGCATACGCCTCGACGGGCAACGCGGCGGCCAACGCCGGTGCGGCCCTCGCCACACCGCGGCCTCCTGCGCCCACGCCGGTGCGGTACCGGACGCCCTCCATCGGCTTCGCCGGCGGACTGCTCGTCCTCGGCCTGGCCATCGTCACGGGTGTCGTGTTCTCGACCGCCGCCGATGCGGCCGGGTGGCCCGGCAACAACGTGGCCGTCGGGATCGCCTCTGCCGTAGGCCTGCTCGGCCTCGGCATCGTGGTCGCCGGCATCGCCGGGCGACGCCCGGGAGGGCTCCCCTTCTTCGCGGTGGTCGGCATGGTCGCCGCCGCCATGACGACGGCCGCCCCCGCCGGTCTGTCGCAGCCGTGGAACGTCGGGGAACGCACGTTCACCGTGACCACGCTGACCCCTGACCGGGACTACGAGCTCGGCGTCGGCGAGATGAAGCTCGACCTGAGCAAGGCGAACTACCGGGCGACCGCCGGTGTCGACACCGTCACTGCCACGCTGGGGCTCGGCGAGCTCAACGTCGTCGTCCCCGAAGGGGCGGACGTCGTCGTCAACGCCAAGGCACGCGCCGGCGACATCGTCGCCACCGGCGCCGGCGTGGCGGGCGAGGGGATGCGCGAGCGCGGACCGGACCAGCTCGACTACGAGGGCGCCAACTGGACCCAGCGCGTCACCTTCGGCGCGGCCACGCAGACCCCCGACATCATCGTCAACGCAGAGGTCGGCCTCGCCTCGATCCGGATCACGACGGCGAGCGCGTCATGAGCACCGAGCGTCACGACCCCATCCACGAGTCAACGACCGAGTCCACCACCGAGTCCACGACCGAGTCCACGACCGAGTCCACGAACGCACCGGAGACGAGCGCGATGACCAAGCACGAGAAGACCCCCTCCACACCGGAGCCCATACAGGAGTTCAGCGACCCGACGGCTGCCCCGGACGAGACCACGACGATCCCGGCATCGCCCACGCTCGCGATGCCGACGGCGGCGCCGTACCGCGTCGAGCCGGCGACCCCCGTGCCCGACGACACCGTCACCGACCCGGACCCGGCCGACGAGACCTCGGCCCTGCCGCACCTCCCGCCGCCCTCCGCATCCGCGCCGGACCCTACGTGGCCGCCTCCGGTCGTCGCTCACGAGCCGCCTCGCCCAGCCCTGGTCACCGTGCGCAAGGGTCCGCGTCCCGGGTCGATCATGTTCGGGCTGCTGACCATGATCGTCAGCGCGTACGTCCTCGTCGCCAACCTGACGAACGCCGACCTCAGCTTCCACCTCGTCGGGCCGCCGATGATCGGGGCCTTCGGCGGGATGCTGCTCATCGTCGGGCTCGCCGGCGTCGTCGCCGGGAAGCTGCGTCGCTGAACCACCGTCCCTGGAGGACGCGGGAGCCGGGTGCCGCCGGCCGGGAGAAGGGACCCGGCCGGCGGCATCCGTGCGCCAGAGGGCCCTCTGGCCCTCAGGGCGCCGGGCCGTGGTTAGGCTCGGGAGCACGCTCGCCGGGAGGTCCGGCGCACGCAGTGGGGAGAGAACGTGCTCATGAAGTCCGGCATCAACCTCGACGCCCTCGACCGGTCCACGAGGCCGCAGGACGACCTGTTCCGTTTCGTCAACGGCACGTGGCTCGACACGACGGAGATCCCGGGGGACCGGGCCCGTTTCGGCACGTTCGACATCCTGCGTGAGGAGTCGACGGCCCGCGTGCGCGACCTCATCGAGGAGGCGGCCGCGGCCGAGGACGTTTCCCCCGGCACGCCGAAGCGGCAGGTGGGTGACCTCTACGCGAGCTTCACGGACACCGACCGCATCGAGGAGCTGGGGCTCGCGCCCCTGCAGGCCGTGCTGTCGCAGGTCGCCGCGGTCGACGGCATCGAGCGCTTCGGCACGGCGGTCGGGCGCCTCGAGCGTGACGGGGTCGACGGGCCGCTGCGCCACTTCGTCGCACCGGACGAGCGCTCGCCGGAGGACTACGTCGTCTACCTCGAGCAGGGCGGGCTGGGCCTGCCCGACGAGTCGTACTACCGCGAGGACAAGTACGCCGACATTCGGACCGCCTACGTCGCGCACATCGGCCGGCTGCTCGGCCTCGCAGGCATCCCCGACGCCGACGACAAGGCCACGCGCATCATGGCTCTCGAGACGGTGCTCGCCGCGTCGCACTGGGACAAGGTCACCAACCGTGACGCGATCAAGACGTACAACGCCTACACCCTCGACGAGGCCAAGGCTCTGGCTCCTCAGTTCCCTTGGGACGCCTGGCTGTCCGGGCTCCAGGCCCCCGACGGAGCATTCACGAAGGTCGTCGTCCGCCAGCCGAGCTTCGTCACGGCGCTCGGTGCCGCGCTGGAGTCGACGGACATCGGCGACTGGAGGTCGTGGCTGACGTGGCACGCGCTGTCGGAGTTCGCGCCGTTGCTGCCTCAGTCGTTCGTCGACGAGGACTTCGACTTCTTCGGGCGCACTCTCTCGGGCCAGCCGGAGAACAAGGAGCGCTGGAAGCGCGGGGTGGCCGTCGTCGAGTCGGGTGTCGGTGAGGCCGTCGGTCAGCTGTATGCCGAACGCTGGTTCCCGCCCGCGGCGAAGGAGCGGATGGAGCAGCTCGTCGCCAACCTCGTCGAGGCGTTCCGGCGCTCCTTCTCCTCGCTCGAGTGGATGGGGCCCGAGACCCGCGCCCAGGCCGTCGAGAAGCTCGACGCGTTCACGCCGAAGATCGGCTACCCGGACGTGTGGCGCGACTACTCCTCGATCGAGATCGACCCGACCGACCTCGTCGGCAACGTCCGCCGCACGACGGCGTTCGAGGTCGACCGCAACCTCGCCAAGACCGGCCGGCCGATCGACCGCACCGAGTGGTTCATGCTCCCGCAGCACGTCAACGCCTACTACATGCCGTCGATGAACGAGATCGTCTTCCCGGCGGCGATCCTCCAGCCGCCGTTCTTCGACCTCGAGGCTGACGACGCCGTCAACTACGGCGGGATCGGAGCGGTCATCGGGCACGAGCTGGGCCACGGCTTCGACGACCAGGGGTCGCGGTACGACGGGACGGGGGCGTTGCGTGACTGGTGGACCGAGGCCGACCGCGAGCGCTTCGACGCGTTGTCGCAGCGCCTCATCGAGCAGTTCAGCACCTACACGCCCGCAGGGCTCGACGGCGCCCACAAGGTCAACGGCGGCCTGACCGTCGGCGAGAACATCGGCGACCTCGGAGGGCTGCAGATCGGCTACTCGGCCTACCGCATCGCGTCGGAGGGCGGCAGCATGCCGGAGCTCGACGGCTTCACCGGCCCGCAGCGTTTCTTCATCGGTTGGGCGCAGGTGTGGCGCGGCAAGACCCGTGAGGCAGAGGCGATCCGCCTGCTCGCCATCGACCCGCACTCGCCGCAGGACGTGCGCGGCAACGCCGTGCGCAACGTGACGGAGTTCCACGAGGCGTTCGCGGTCAAGCCCGACGACGAGATGTGGCTCGACGAGGACGAACGGGTCCGCATCTTCTGACGGTTCCGGTGACGGCCCACGGCGCCGTCGAGGGGTGGTGCTGCGGGCCGCGAGCCCCCTCAGTCGAGCTGCAGCTTGAAGCCGACGTGCGAGGCGACGAACCCCAGTCGCTCGTAGAAGCGTCGGGCGTCGGTGCGGCTCGCGTCGCTCGTCAGCTGGACGAGTGTGGCTCCGAGGCGGCGGGACTCGTCGACCGCCCACGTGATGAGCTCGGTGCCGAGGCCGCTGCCGCGCTCCTCGCGCGCGACGCGTACGCCTTCGATGATCGTGCGTGTCGCGCCTCGGCGGGAGATGCCGGGGATGACGCTGAGCTGCAGGGTGCCCACCGCGCGCCCGTCGCGGTCGGCGACGACGAGGTGCTGACCGGGGTCGGCTGACACGCGGGCGAAGGCCGCGGCGTACGTCTGTGGGTGGTCGAGGTCCTCCCGGGCGGCGCCGAGCGGGTCGTCGGCGAGCATCGCCACGATCGCGACGAGGTCGTCGGTCGTGGCGGGGCGGATGACGATGTCGCTCATGCGGACTCGGCGGTGCGTTTGAGCTGGGCGAGCCCCTTCTCGAAGTCGGGGCCGACGAGCTTCTCCATCGACCAGAAGGCGCTCATGAGGCGCATGACGAGGTTCTGCGGACCCGTCATGGCCCACTCGACGCGCGTTCCGTCGGTGATCGGCGTGAGCGTGAAGTCGACCCGGTTGTGTGCCTTCATCGGCGCCGCGAAGAGCAGGTCGACCCCGACGTGGTACGGCTCGGACTCGAGGATCTCCATGCGGCCCTCGCCGGCCTTGCTGTTGCCCTTCCACGCGTAGACCGCCCCGACGCCGGAGTCCGCTCCCGCATAGGTGCGATCCATGGCCGGGTCGAGGCCCTCCCACGGCGACCATGCCTGCCACTCGTGGAAGTCGTCGATGAGGGCGTGGATCCGCTCCGGCGGAGCGGAGATCGTCGTCTCGCGGGTGATGTGGAAGGTCTTGGCGGCCATGGCGGCATCCTGCCATCGTCAGTGGGCCGGGGCACCAGCGGTGATGCCTCACGAGTCCCACCCGTCCCGATATCACCTCTTCGCGGCCTTTTCTCCCGATTCGCCGGACGAGCAACGTGATGGTCACTACGTTGTCGAGCAGTAGCGCGCTGGATGCTCGCCAGGGAACGAGCACGGGCGCGTGCCACGTGGGGAGAAACCATGGTGCGCAAGTCGATTCGTCATGCCCTCGGAGCCGGTCTGGCCGCCCTCCTTGTCCTGGTGGGAGCGCTTGCGGGGCCGTCGCCCGCCTTCGCGGCCGACCCCGATCCGGGGGTGCAGCAGGTGGTGACCCTCCTCGGTGGCGGCGGAGGGACGAAGAACCTCGCCGTGTGGACCCGTGGCCTGGCCGGCATCGGTTCCTTCGGCAAGCCGCTCCCGTTCGTGTCGGCCAGCCCGGGTGGGCTGGCCGGTGTGGACGACCTCGTCGAGGAAGGTGTGGCCGGGGCGCTCGCGGGCACGACGACGTGGGCGGACCTCGCGACGTCGGGGGAGTCGGTGTCCCTGCCGGGCGGGCGCAACGGCACGCTCGACATCGCCGTCGACGACCTCGGTGACGGCAAGCGCGTCCACGTCAACCTCGTCGTGACGCGCACCGCCACGCAGCAGGCCCTCGCCGTGAGCTCGTCCACACCCAAGGTCGAGCTGTCGTCGCCGAAGGGTGTCACCGCGACCGTCGAGGCCACCCTGTCGCTCTGGGTCGTCTGGACCGGGCCGGCGACCAACAAGGTCTACCTCGCGAGCGACGGACCCCATGCCCCGCGCCTCGACGTCGACGTGACGGCACAGCTCTCGGCGTCCGCGAAGGCCGCCGTCGGCATTCTCGGCGTCACCCTGAGCAGCACCGACTTCACGGTCAAGGCGCACGCCTTCGCGCGCGCCAACGACCCGAACAACGACGGCGTCCTCGCCTTCGACGCCGCAGGCACCGGTGACGGAGAGCTCGCCGCCGACGGGTCGCTCGCCGGGCTCGTCACCGCGGCGCTCGACCCGACCGGGTCGATCTCCGACCCAGGCACGGCCGGGTCGGTCAACGGCACGCTGTCCATCGCTGCTGACACGAGCGGCCTTGCCGGAGTGAGCTTCCCGAGCAACGTCGCCGCCGACATCACGATCACGTGGCCCGACATCTCGACCGGCACGCCGTCCATCGCGGCTCCGAGCCTTGCGACGCTCGTCGGCAAGTTCCAGAACATGAGCCTGCGCGACCTCGCGGACGGCCTGGCCCAGGTCGCCACCGCCCTGACCGGGATCCAGCAGGCCAAGTTCGACCCCGACGGGGCGGGTCCGCTCCCGACGACCGGCAACCTCGACCTTCCCTTCCTTCGTGGCACCGTCGCCGACGCGGTCAAGGCCAACCAGGTCCTCGTCGACTTCCTCAAGGCCAACGTCGTCCAGCAGCCCGATCCGGACCAGCCGGCGCCCCCGGGCTTCGACGCGACGACGGTCGGTAACCCGACCTTCACGTCGCTCCAGGACCTCATCGCCAAGCTCAAGGCGGCGGGCATCGGTCTCGACAACCTCTCGTGGGACGCGACGACGAGCAAGCTCGTCTTCCGGATGCGGATGGTCAAGACGGCGCCGTCGTCCGGCGTCTCCATGGACGCCGGCGCGGCCCGCACCTCCCGGCCGTCGGCGACGTATGCCGCGAGCGGCCTGACGCTCGACGACGGCACCCAGCCGTGGACGGCGAACCAGTGGGCCGGCATGCGCGTCATGGCCGGCACCGCCGCAGGTGAGATCACGTCGAACACCAAGAACTCGCTGACCCTCTCCGGGCCATGGATCGGCGGCAAGCCCTCTGACACCACGCCGTTCGTCATCGTCGGCCCGGAGGCGCAGCTCGGCGCGGTGACCTTCGGCGACCAGCTGACCGACCAGCCCGTCGTGAACGGACCGCGTCGCGGCATCCTGAAGGCGAACGCCGCCCAGACCTTCGCCACGGTCAAGCCGTCGTTCGCGGCAGACCTCACGCTCGTCCTCGACCTCCAGGACGCCCGCACCGGTGATGCCTGCATCGGCTTCGAGGGCAACACCGAGGCGTGCCCGTTCCTCCAGAAGACCGGGGCGTTCTCGACCAACGTCACCTCGCTGCCGCTCGGGCCCGACCGGATCATGGTGCGCACCGGCAGCCCGCTCCTCACAGCCGACTTCCCGATCGAGACCGCCGTCGACTTCACGGCCAACGCAGGCTTCTTCCAGGTGCGGCTCAAGGGCAACCTCAAGGTCTGCAACAGCTCGGCGCCTGCCGACTGCTCGGCGGCCGGCACCGGCAACATGCTCTCCGTCGGCCTGAAGCAGGCGGGAGACGCCCAGCACGACATCAGGCTGCGCCAGCTGTTCGAGCAGCTGGTCACGGCGACCCCGACCGGCCCCAGCCAGGCAGGCGGCCTCCTCGACGTCGATGTCAACGTCCGCGCGGCAGCCTCCCTCGCGGTGTCCATCCCCGAGGCCGACGGCTTCCTGCCCGCCGGGTCCGACGTGAGCGTCTCCGCGACGTGGAACGACCTCACCCAGCTCTCCGGCGCCGACGGACCGCAGCTCGACCTCAGCAAGCTCGACCGGATCTTCGCGCTCGACATCAAGCCGGGCTCGCAGGCCGAGCTCTTCGCGATCGTCCTCAAGACGCTCCAGACCCTGGCCGCCCAGCTCGCCGAGGCCCAGCCCGGCGGAGCCTCCGGCATCTACAGCCAGGAGATCCCCGGCACCGGCACGTCACTGCGCGACCTCATGCGCCGCGACACCTCGGGCGTCGGCAGCGACGTCAACTACGGCGCGAACACCCTTCAGCACGTGGGCCGCACGTTCGACGCGTCCTTCGTCGGTCGCACGATCGTCGTCGGCACGCAGGTGGCCGTCGTCGCCTCCGCCTCGGGTGACACCGTCACCCTGACCGAGAACTGGCCCACGAAGCCGGCCAACGACACGGCATACACCTTCCGTTCGCCGCTCGACGACGCCATCGACGCGATGTCGGCGCACCCGCCGCAGAACATGCAGGACCTCGTCGAGTTCCTCGACGACCGCCTCGGCACCGGTGCGCTGGACTTCAGCTACCTCGACGACGGCGGCACGCCGAGCGTCGTGCTCGACCTCGACTGGAAGCGCGACTACCGCACGAACGCCCCGCTGCGCCTCGACCTCGGTGGAGACAAGTCCCTCGTCTCCGCGGCCGCGACCGGCCAGGGCTCCGTGCACGTCAAGGGCGGGGTCGACGTCGGCCTCGTCGTCCCGCTCGCGCCGGGCACCGGTCCCGGCGACGCCACGTCGCTCAAGGTGCTGGCCGACTCGAAGGTGAGCATCGCGGCCGACGCCGCGTTCACCGGACGGGCCGCCGGCACGATCGGGCCGCTGACGGTCTCCGCGGGTGACCCCGGCGGCGACCCGGCGAAGCAGGCGAAGCTGCGGGCCAACCTCAGCCTCGACCTCTCGGACGCCGCAGCGACCGCCGACACCCCGGTCAGCTTCTCGACGTTCCTCTCTGCCCTCGACGTGAACTTCAACGCGTCGAACACACCGGTCGACTGCGGCGAGGGCCTGACCACCCCGCTCATGGTCTGCGGCGTCGTCCCGCTCTACGCGACCGTCTCCGGTGGCCCCACGACCTCGCTCGGCACCGTGGCCCTGCGCCTCGAGGACTCCACCGACGCGTCGGACCTCGTCGACCTGACCGGCAACCTGCCCGCCCCGGACGACGCGAAGAAGCGCTTCGAGCTGCCCGACCTGTCGGCGGCCTTCGCCAACGCGTTCGCCGACTTCACCCAGATCGGCCCCGGCCTCGACGGTTACCTCGAGAAGATCGAGCAGGCCATGCGCCTCGCGACGTTCGACGGCAAGCTGCCCTTCGTCGGCGAGGACCTCCAGCAGGGTGCCGACTCCATCGGCCGCCTGCGCGCCGAGATCAAGGCCAAGCTCGGATCCGTCCCGGCCAGCCCGAAGGAGGCGCGCGACTACGTCAACACGAAGCTCGACGAGGCCATCACGGCAGCCGGGCTCGAGAAGACCAGTCTCACGGTCAACTACGAGTGCAAGGCCAAGCTCGAACCGACCGGAGCCCCGACGCTCGTTGCCACCCCGGCGGCTGGAGGGGCCACGAAGTGGCGCTACGAGATCGTCGCCAGCCAGGGCAGTGGCTCCGGCACCGACGGCGACACCGTGCCCTCGGCCCCCAGCGCGGAGACGACGACGGCGTTCACCGCCCTCGGCAGCGGCAACTCCATCAAGGTCTCGTGGACGGCCACGGACGGAGCCACGAAGTACAAGGTGCTGCGCAGCAAGGACGGCGGCGCGTACGAGCTCGTGACCGTCGTCGATGCGGCGTCCGGCAGCGCCCAGTCGTACACCGACGACGGCAGCGCCACGGCTACGGCCTACACGCCCGTCGACACCAAGCCGATGCTCATCGACTGCCCGACGACGAGCATCAACGGCGTCAACGTCGCGTTCGACATCAAGGCCGGCACGGTCAACGCCGACGACGGCTGCGTGGCCGGCTCGGGCTGCCTCGGCGACGGCGAGGAGCTGCCGCTCGACATCGGCATCCCCGGTCTCGCGCTCAAGGCGGGCGAGGACGACGCCATCACCTACGGCATCGGCCTCCAGCTGCACCTCAAGGCCGGGATCAACACCGACGACGGCTTCGTCATCTACACGCACGACACCTGGAAGGACGGTGCGGCGGCGCCGGAGTTCGGCCTCGGCGCGCGCTTCGACATGCCCGCGACGATGAAGGCCCAGCTGGCCTTCCTCGACATCGACGTCACGAAGAACGGCACCGCGCCGCTCTTCGCCGGAGCGTTCCTCGTCGACCTGAAGTCCCGGGACGCGACGGAGACGGCTGACTCCGTGCTGACGATCGCCGACATCGCGGGCGGCGACGCCGGCTCCCTCTTCGGCATCGCCCTGACCGCGAAGATCAAGGCCGACTGGATCGTCAAGGCCTCGGTCGACTCGGTGCTCCCGGGCGTCCAGGCCAACTTCGTCATGGGCTGGGAGTTCTCGAACAAGGACCTCAAGAACCTCGGCGCCCCGACGATCGAGTTCAAGGAGGTCGCCATCGACGCGGGCGGGTTCCTCTCGAACCTGCTCGGCCCGGTGCTGAAGAGGGTCAAGTCAGTGACCGGACCGCTCCAGCCGGTCATCGACACGCTCTACGCGCCGATCCCGGTGCTGTCGGACCTCAGCCGGATGGCCGGTGGTGGCGACGTCAGCCTCATCACGCTCGCCAAGACCTTCAACACCCTGGCCGGCGGACCGAAGCTCGACTTCGTCGACAAGATCGCCGCGCTCACAACACTCATCAACAACCTTCCGGACTGCGGCGGTGGGCCGGGAGACCCGACCTGCCTCATCCCGATCGGCAGCTTCACCGTGAGCGGCGCGAACGCCCTGACCACGGACGTCTCACCGACGAGCAGCCTCGAGCCCGGCACGGCGACCTCCCTGATCAGCTCGAAGACCGCCAAGAGCGAGTCCGAGGTGAAGAGCTCCCTCAACACGAAGGGTGGCAAGGGCAAGGTCTTCGGCTCCACCGGTGACGAGGGCAGCGCCAACAAGTCCGGCTTCACCTTCCCGATCCTCGACAACCCCTCGTCGGTGTTCAGCCTCCTCATGGGCAGCGACGTCTCGCTCGTCGAGTTCGACAGCGGGCCGCTGACGCTCGGCTTCACGTGGCGCCAGGCGTTCGGCCCGGTGTACGCGCCGCCACCCGTCATGGTGACCCTGTCGGGCTCCGCGTCGGTGACCCTGCGCTTCATGGCGGGTCTCGACACCGCCGGCATCAGGTATGCCGTCGAAGCGGCCCAGGCGGGTGCGCCCGTCGACGCCGTCAAGCTCCTCGACGGCCTCTACTTCAAGACGACGGACTCCGAGGGCCGGCCTGTGCCGGTCGTGCAGCTCGACGGTGAGATCGCCGCCGGCGCCGCAGTGACGGCGGTCATCATCACGGTCGGCATCGAGGGTGGGTTGCACCTGACCATCGGGTTCCACTGGAACGACCCGAACAACGACGGCAAGTTCCGCGTCAGCGAGTTCCTCCAGACTGCGATCAACAACCCGCTCTGCCTGTTCACGACGACCGGACGGCTCAGTCTGTTCCTGCGCCTCTACGTCACGATCGGCTTCTCGCCGTTCAGCGTGTCGTTCTCGATCAACCTCGCGGACATCACGTTGCTCGACTTCACCGCGCAGCCGGACTGTGAGCCGCCACCCCCACGGCTCGGCGGCACCAGCGGCGACACGCTCGTCGTCTTCGCCGGCCACTTCGGCACGAACTCCGCGCGGGGCAACCCGTGGGGCAACACGGCCGACACCGAGGCAGACGTCGTCAAGGTGTCCGCGCTGCGCTTCGCCCAGAAGGCGGGCGACGACGCAGGCACGAACCCCGACTTCGACGGGTTCTCCGTGCAGATGCTCGGTGAGCGTCGCGACTACCTCGACCCGAACCTGACGCGCGTCGTCGTCGACGGCCGCGGCTCCTCGACGCCGCTGATCGTCAGCTTCGTCGGCGACGGCAAGAAGGACGCGAACCCGTCGTCGACGACGAGCCAGGGCGACCTGTCCGTCTTCGACAAGGACGCAGTCGTCTTCGGCACCTCCGGCGACGACCAGATCCAGACGGGCACCGGCAGCTCGTGGGTCGACGCGGGCGGCGGCGCCGACCGCATCGTGACCGCGGACGTCGCGGGCAAGGTCGCCCGCGTCGCGGGCGGCGCCGGCGACGACGCCATCACGACCGGCCAGGGCGACGACTTCGTCTCAGGTGACGGTGCACTCCCGCAGACGACGCGGGCCGTCACGGCCGCGCTCAACCCGGTCGACGTCGAGAACTCCGACCCGAAGATCACCTCGGTGTCGCTCGGCGACGTCATCGACTGGTCGGCGCTCGACGTCGACCCGACCGAGGGCGACCAGGGCAGCGGCGGACTCGACGTCATCAGCGTCGGCCTCGGGGCCAACTCGGTCAACGGCGGTCCGGGCGACGACAAGATCGGCGTCGCGTCCGACCGTCCCGGTGCCACGGCGGGCCAGGTGATCCGCTCCAAGGGCAACATCCTGATCGGTGAGCTCGGCAGCGACTCGATCACCGGCGGCACGGGTCCGGACAAGATCTATGCCTCCGCGAAGGGCGCCTTCGGTGTCGACGACAACGGCACGGCCGACACGCTCACGACCCCGGCCGGCAAGCCGTCGATCCCCAACATCATCGAGACCGGCTCAGGCAACGACGAGGTCTGGGGCAGCTCGGTCGAGGACGTCGTGACGAGCCACTCGAAGGGCGGTGAGCACGCCCGCATCATCGGCGGTGACGGCCCGGACGCCCTCGTCGGCGGCTACGGCACCGACTCCGTCTTCGGCGGCCCGGGAGACGACTACGTCATCGCGGAGCCCAGCGTCGTGGGGGCCCGCGGGCTCGACGAGGCCGGCAACGCACGCGGCCCGGACGTCATCGAGGGCGTCGGTTTCGGGGCGTACCGCTTCGTGACGCACCTCGCGATCCCGGCCGGGGAGACGTCGTCGAGCAAGACGCTCGTCGGTGGCCGCGGCAACGACCACGTGCTCGGCGGTGACGGACCGGCGACCATCTTCGGCGACGCCCTGCGCGACGCCGCGACGGTCGGCTCCGGCGCCGACGAGACGTGCCGCGCCGGCACCGTCGCGTCCGACGCGGTGCCCGAGGGCACCTCGGCGGCCGGTGGCGACGGCAACGACCTCGTCCTCGGCGGTGCGGGTGTCGACACCATCTCGGCCGGCGGCGCGAGCGACCGCGTCCTCGCCGCCGGCGCAGGCGACCTCGTCTGCGGCCAGCAGGGCGACGACGTCCTCTTCGGCGGCGACGCCGGCGACGGCATCTGGGGCGGCAGCGGGCAGGACCGTGGCTACGGTGAGGCCGGCGCCGACCTCGTCTTCGGCAACGCCGGCCAGGACCAGCTCTACGGTCAGGACGGTACCGACGTCATCGAGGGCAACGACGGCTCCGACCGCGCGAGCGGCGGCGACGGCGACGACGTCCTCTACGGCGGCACCCGGGCGGCGGGTCGAGACGACGTCGGTCCCGCCGGCGCCGGCGACATCCTCTCCGGCGACACCGGACGCGACGTCATCGTCGGCGACAACGGCACCGTCGACGACCCGTCGACAGGCGCAGACGCCCAGGCGATCCCGTTCGACCTCGCCGGCACGTCTCCGGACGCCGGCCGCGGCGACGAGGTCTTCGGCGGCTCGGACGACGACACGGCATACGGCGGCCTCGGTGACGACCAGGTCAACGGTGGCGGCGAGGCCGACCACCTCGAGGGCAACAACGGCTCGGACATCGTCCACGGCGACGCGGGCGAGGACGAGGTCGTCGGTGGCTCGTTCCAGCAGGCCACCACCGGTGTCGGCCGCCCGGATGCCGGCGACGTCCTCCACGGCGACGCCGGGCCCGACCTCGTCGTCGGTGACAACGCGGTCGTCACGTCCGGCGTGGCGGCGGCCGACTCGACCCCGGTCACGCGGATGCGCGGCTTCGCGCGGACGCATCGCGTCGAGCTGCTCGACCTCGGCACGACTCCGGTCCTCGCGAACTCGGGGGCCGACCAGGCCTTCGGCGGCGAGGGCGCGGACGTCGTGCTCGGCCAGAGCGGCACCGACCGGCTCAAGGGCGACGCAGGCGACGACTACGTCGAGGGCGGCCCCGACGTCGACTGGGTCGAGGGTGACCTCGGTGACGACGACCTCGTCGGCGGCAGCTCCACGCCGTCGGGCGGCTCCGGCCCCACGACGGCCGGCCAGCCCGACACCGACGACGCCGTCTTCGGTGGTCCCGGCGACGACGTCGTGCTCGGCGACAACGGCCAGGTGCTGCGTCCCGTCTCGGGACAGGCGCCGACGTCGGTGACGGTGCGCCTCGGCAGCACGCAGGGCATCGCGATGACGCCGCGCGTCATCGAGCCCTGGGACCGTGGCGCCGGCGTGCTCACGACGCCCTCGGCACAGCTCTACGGCTTCGACCGCCTCTCCGGCGGCGACGGTGTTGACGTGCTCGAGGGCCAGGACGGCAACGACGCGGTCACGGGTGACTCCGGGGCCGACCACCTCCAGGGCAACGGCGGAGCCGACGTGCTGTTCGGCGACCTGCCGTTCGGCGAGGCCTCGGCCCATGGGACCACCGTGGCCCCCGTGAGTGCCGCCTGGCCGGGCTCGGCGAGCCCGACCGCGCTGCTGCGCGGCACGAGCTCGGTCCCCGGCCAGGACGACGTCATCGGTGGTACGCCGACACCGGGCTACCGCGACGGCGCCGACGTCATCGAGGGCAACGGCGGCGACGACGTCGTGCTCGGCGACAACGGCTCGCTCCTGAGGACGCTCGTCGGCGCGGCGGGCGCGCGCTCGGAGCAGGTGTATGCCGACCGCTACCCCGACGGTGCCGTGCCCGAGGACGCGACCGTGTCGCGTACGCACGACCCGGCACTGCCCGGGCCCAGCACGCGGTTCTGCACCACGGCGCAGGCCACGTGCGAGGTGACGGGCGCGTTCGGCGGCGACGTGGTCTGGGGTGACACGGGCGACGACGGCATCTGGGGACAGGACGGCGACGACCGGATCTCCGGAGGCACCGACGACGACGACCTCTACGGCGAGCTCGGCGACGACCGCATCGACGGTGACGCCGGACGAGACGCGATCGTCGGCGACCGCGGTGGCGTGGTGAACCAGCTGCTGAGTGCAGCCGACACCCCGGCCCAGGTCACGACGTCGCTGACGAGCCCGCCGGCCGAGTCCTACACGGGCTTCCGCCGTGGCGCCTACGACAGGCGCGTCGACCTGCTCCACGACGTCGACGGCGACCAGTGGATCGGGACCTCGACCGACCCGGCCATGCCGCACGCCGGCCTCACCGAGGGCGGTCGCGACCTGATCCGTGGTGGGACCGACGCCGACAACATCCACGGCGGCTGGGGCGACGACGTCGCCAACGGCGACAGTGGCGGCGACGAGGTCTATGGCGGCGACGGCGAGGACGTCCTCTGGGGCGGCCAGGGCTGCGACGCCACGCTCGACGGTGCGACGCCCGACTGCCTCACCAACGGCGCGTTCGACCCGACGTCACGAGGCGCCGACGACCGCTTCGTCGACCACCTGTTCGGTGGCACCGGCGAGCCGGTGGTGGCTCTGCAGGACGTCGCCGGGTCGGACCTGCTCGACGTGCGTCCACGCGGCAGCTACACGCCGGGATCGGGCTGCACCCTGGGCAGCTGGCCGCAGACGACGGGCAACGGCAAGAACGCCGTGACCATCGACCCGTGCCTGTGGTTCGAGCTGACCAGCCTCGACAACGCCGACACGGCCGACAACAGTCACCACCAGGGCACCGACTGGATCTACGGCGGCTGGGACCGTGACGTCATGCAGGGCGACGTCGCGGCCAACGGCCCGAACCCGGGCGACCGGCTCGTCGACTGGGTGGGGGTCTACAACCTCTACACGCACTGCAACGCGGCCTACGGCGGCTTCAACGACGTGCGTCAGATCTCCCCGGCCATGCAGACCTTCCTCCAGCAGGTCGCATGGGGGACGGGTGCCGGACGGCAGGCGTCGGACGTGACCACACCGGGCACCTCGGCCTTCCGCGAGCTTGCCATGGTCTACACGGCCGACATCAACGCCCACGGGTCGGGCGCGGCATACCCGACGACTCCCGGGCACTTCGAGCAGGTCGCCTGCCAGCCCTGAGCGACGACAACGGCACCGAGCCACCCGCGTGCGGGTGGCTCGGTGCTGTGCGGGTGGCTCGGTGCCGTGCGGGTGGCTCGGTGCGGCTCAGGCCGGTGGAGCGATCTCCTGCTGCGCGGGGAGCTGGTCCTGGCGCACGATCCCGACAGGGCAGGTCAACCCGTTGGGCCCGTGGTTGCAGTAGCCGCCGGGGTTCTTGTGCAGGTAGCCCTGGTGGTAGTCCTCGGCGAGGTAGAACGGGCCGGCGTCGTCGGCGGAGCGGATCTCCGTCGTGATCTGCCCCAGGCCGTTGTCGTCGAGCACCTTCTGGAACGCCTCGCGCGTGGCCTCTGCGGCCAGTCGCTGGCCCTCGGTGGTCCAGTAGATGGCAGAGCGGTAGGCCGTGCCGATGTCGTTGCCCTGCCGGTTGGGCGTCGTCGGGTCGTGGTTCTCCCAGAACGCCTTGAGCAGCAGCTCAGGAGACGTCCTCGTCGGGTCGTAGACGACGCGCACGGTCTCGGCGTGGCCGGTCATCCCGGTGCACGTCTCCTCGTAGGTCGGGTTGGGGGTGTAGCCGCCCATGTAGCCGGCGGCGGTCGAGACGACCCCGTCCTGGCGCCAGAAGATCCGCTCGACGCCCCAGAAGCAGCCCATCGCGACGTAGAGCACCTCGGAGCCGCCCGGCCACGGGCCCTCCAGCGGGGTGCCGAACACGGCGTGGGTGGGGTTCACGGCATACGGGCGGGTCTCGCGGCCGGGGAGGGCCTCGTCACGCATGGGCATCTGGGTCTTCCTACCGAAACCGAACACCATGCCAGTGTCACATCCTTCGCGCCGAGAGCGTCTTACGTCCCTGTAACGTCGCCGGCCCCTCCCGTATGCCGTGTGCCGCCGACCCGACAAATCGCTCGCGGCGGGCGCGGCGGGCCGGTCAGACTGCCCGCATGAGCGATGCCCTCGACACCCTCGATGCCCTCGACGTCCGCCCCGTCGACCTGCTCGACCCGGACCAGGAGTCGGCGGCCCGTGACTGGATCGGCGTCCACGCGGCCGTCCAGCGCGACCTCTTCGGCGACCGGGGGAGTGTCTGGACCCTCGAGGAGATCCAGGGCTTCGTGCGGAGCGCCGACAAGAAGCGGGTGGCCGTCGGGGCCTGGCGTGGCGACGACCTCGTGGGCGCGCTCGAGGTGCACCTCCCGCTCCGCGACAACCAGCACAGCGCGATGCTGTGGCTCTCGGTCCTGCCGTCGGCGCGCGGGCGCGGTGTCGGGAGCCGCCTGCTGGCCGAGGGGGAGCGGATCGCTGCCGAGCATGACCGGACGACCCTCCTCGTCGAGAGCGAGTGGGCCGACGGGCAGGCTGACACGGCAGAGGCGTTCGCCACCGCACGCGGGTTCGTCGTCGCACAGACGGTGCTGCGCAGTGAGCAGCCGCTCCCGACCGACCGGGAGGCGCTTCGTGCGGCGGTCGAGGCGGCCGGCGCCGAGGACTACGCGTTCGAGTCCTACGTCGACGAGATGCCTGAGGACTGGCTCGAGGACCGAGCCGTCCTCCAGCAGCGGATGAGCACTGACGCCCCGACCGACGAGCTGGACATCGAGGAGGAGGACTGGGACGCGGAGCGCCTGCGGGCGAGCCTTGCGCGGACCCGCGCCTCGGGCCGACGGGTCGTCGAGACGGTCGCCCGCCACGTGCCGTCGGGGCGTCTCGTCGGCTTCACCACGGTCGCGGTGTCGACGGGTGAGCCCGACCTCGGCTACCAGCAGGACACCCTCGTGCTCGAGGAGCACCGCGGCCACGCGCTAGGTCTGCGGCTCAAGGCGGTCAACGCGCAGCTGCTCATGGACGAGCTTCCCGAGGTCCGGGCCATCCGCACGTGGAACGCCGCGTCCAACGACCACATGCTCGCCGTCAACCGCCGCCTCGGGTATGCGGTCGACGGCTACAGCCGCGAGTGGCAGAAGCACCTGGGAGAGCTGACGCACCCCTGACGACCAGCTGACCCGGCCACGCACCGAGCGTGCGCGGCGGTTCCTTGCAGCGCCTCCTCGATTCGCTCGACCGACCACAGCGTTGTCGGGCGGGCGCAGGTCCCGATCGGGCAGGGCATAGGCTCGGGCGCATGTCTGACGAGCACGGCTTCTCGACCCGCGCCATCCACGCCGGCCAGGAGGCCGACGAGCTGACGGGTGCGGTCGTCCCCCCGATCTACCAGGTGTCGACGTACAAGCAGGACGGCATCGGCGGCTTCCGCAACGGCTACGAGTACAGCCGGTCGGCCAACCCCACCCGCACCGCGCTCGAGGAGTGCATCGCCGCGCTCGAGGGCGGCAGCCGCGGATTCGCCTTCGCATCGGGGCTCGCCGGTCAGGACACCGTGGTCCGGGCCCTGCTCGTCCCGGGCGACCACGTCGTCGTCCCGAACGACGCCTACGGTGGCACGTACCGCTACTTCAACAAGGTCGCCAAGCCGCAGGGCATCGAGCACTCGATCGCCCACATGGGTGACCTCGACGAGGTGAGGGCCGCGGTCGTCCCGGGCCGCACGAAGATGATCTGGGTCGAGACGCCGACCAACCCGCTGCTCGGCATCGCCGACATCGAGGGCATCGCTGCGGTCGCCCACGAGGCCGGTGCGGTGCTCGTCGTCGACAACACCTTCGCGACGGCCTACCTGCAGAGCCCACTCGCGCTCGGCGCCGACATCGTGACCCACTCCACGACCAAGTATGCCGGTGGGCACAGCGACGTCGTGGGTGGCGCGGTCATCACCGCTAAGGAGATCCGGGTCCCCGGCTACGAGGACGCCGAGGAGCGGATCGCCTTCCACCAGAACAGCATCGGCGGCGTCGCCGGTCCGTTCGACTCGTGGCTGACGCTGCGCGGGCTCAAGACCCTCGGCATCCGCATGGAACGCCACTGCGACAACGCCGAGAAGGTCGTCGAGTTCCTCGAGAGCCATGACGGCGTCTCACAGGTCCTCTACCCGGGCCTGCCCGGGCACGCCAACCACGACATCGCCGCGCGCCAGATGACGCGCTTCGGCGGCATGGTGAGCTTCCGGATGCGCCGGGGCGAGGACGCTGCGGTCAAGGCCTGCGCCGCGGTGAGCCTGTGGACGCTGGGCGAGTCGCTCGGCGGGGTCGAGTCGCTCATCGAGCACCCGGGCCGCATGACTCACGCGAGCGTCGCCGGCACCGAGCTCGAGGTGCCCTCGGACCTCATCCGCCTCTCGGTCGGCATCGAGGACGTCGACGACCTCATCGCCGACCTGCGCGAGGCCCTCGACATCCACGGCTGACGCGACACGCGCCTCGCATGACGATCCTCGCGGTCGACTTCGGGTCGACCTTCACGAAGGGTGCCCTGCTCGCCGACGACGGCACCGTGCTGGCAACCGGCTCAACGCCGACGACCGGCACGCAGGGCGGCGGCGACATCCTGGACGGCTACCGCTCGCTGCGTGCCGCGCTCGACGTGCCCGACGGCACCAACGTGCGGGCCTGCTCGAGCGCCGGCGGCGGGCTGCGCCTTGCGGTCGTCGGCTACGAGCGCACCGTCACGGCCCAGGCCGGCCACCGGGTCGGCCTCTCGGCGGGGGCGAAGGTCGTCCACGTCGCGGCCGGGGAGCTGACGACCGCCGACGTCGCCGGCATCCGCGCGTCCCGGCCCGACATCATCCTGCTCGTCGGCGGCACCGACGGCGGCAACAGCAACGTCCTGCTGCACAACGCTGCCCGGCTCGCAAAGGGCGCGATCGGTGGGCACGGGTCGCATGCGGTGCCCGTCGTCGTCGCCGGCAACGTCCACGCGCGTGACGAGGCCGCCGACGTCCTCGCCACGACGAACCGCCCGACGGTCCCGGCCGACAACGTCCTGCCACAGATCGGTGTCATCGCGCCGGAGTCGGCGCGCGCCGCCATCCGTGACGCGTTCCTGCACCACGTCATCGGTGGCAAGGGACTCTCGCGCGACCCTGCGTTCGCGGCCATGGTGGAGGCAGCCACGCCCGACGTCGTCCTGCGCGGCGTCGAGGTTCTCGCGTCGGTGGCAGGCGTCGGTGACGTGCTCGTGATCGACATCGGCGGTGCGACGACCGACGTCTACTCGTGCCTGACGCCCGAGGGCGAGGACGCCGGCCTGCGCAAGGACGTCGTCGCGACCCTGTGGCACGCGCGCACCGTCGAGGGAGACCTCGGCATGCGGTGGAACGCCGAGCACGTCGTGGAGGCAGCAGCGGCCGAGCATCTGCTCGACTCCGTGACCGACCCGCGCGCGCTGACGTCGTATGCGGCCCGCGTCCACGAGCGCCCCGGCTCGCTCCCGCTCGACGACGCCGAGCGCGCGCTCGACCTCGAGCTGGCGCGGCTCGCAGCCCTCGTCGCGGTACGCCGGCACGCCCGGCCGGCCCAGCCGACGGAGTCGCCCCGTCCACTCGCCAACGTCACGGCCCTTGTCGGGTCCGGCGGAGTGCTGCGCCACACCGATGCCGCCGGGCACGACCACGTCCTCGGGGCCGTCCTCGCCGACCACGCGGGCGGCTGGAAGGTGCCTCGCTCGGCGCGCGCGACGGTCGACACGGCATACCTCCTCTTCGCGGCCGGCCTGCTCGCCGCCGACCAGCCGGCCGTCGCCCGCGCCGTGGCCGCCCAGATCGCCCCCTGACCGTCGAGTGGCCACCTTCCGCGGCTTTCCAAGACCTGGTCTGGAGGAAGCAGCGGGTCGTGGCCGAGTACCAAGGCGTCGAGTTCCACACCAGGTTGCGTGACCGTGTCCATGACGAGATCCGCCAGGAGCGGATCGAACGTGGCGACTGGACCTACGTCGAGCTCGTCTCGGAGGAGGTGTTCCAGCCCGGCCCGCGCGCACTCAAGCTGCGAGAGCTGGCCGGGCATCTCGACGTCAATGCGCACGTGCTCGACGTCATGGCTGCAGGCCCGCAGTTCTTCGCGCCGGCCCAGTTCGTGACGCGTCGACGCCGGCGGTCCTGAGCGCGCGGATGGTGGCCTCTCGACGGTGGAGAGGGCGCGGATGGTGGCCTCTCGACGGTGGAGTGGGCGCATGCGAGACGGGCCGGTCCCCCGTGGGGAGCCGGCCCGTCTCGTGTCAGGCTGCGGTGCTCAGCCCGTGTAGGGCTTCGCGGCGATGATCTTGACGCCGATCGTCTTGCCGTTGGGGGCCTCGTAGCTCGTGCTGTCGCCGACGCTCTTGCCGTTGATGGCGGCGCCCATGGCCGACTTCTCGGAGAAGACCTGCAGGTCGGAGCCGTCGGCGATCTCACGGTTGCCGAGCAGGAAGGTCTCCTCGTCACCGAAGATCTCGACCGTCACGAGCATGCCCGGCTCGACGACGCCGTCGTCGGCCGGCGTCTCGCCGATCGTCGCGTTGTGGAGCAGCTCGGAGAGCTGACGGATGCGGGCCTCCATCTTGCCCTGCTCCTCGCGCGCGGCGTGGTAGCCGCCGTTCTCCTTGAGGTCGCCCTCCTCACGGGCCTCCTCGATCTTGCGCGCGATCTCGATGCGACCTTCGCCCGTCAGCTGGTCGAGCTCCGCCTTGAGGCGGTCATAGGCCTCCTGGGTCAGGAAGCCAGCGGCAGTCTCGGTCACTCTTGTCACTCCTCGGATGGACCAACGCCCACGCGGTGCTCGCGTGGGCGCCTACACAACAGAAAAGGTCCCGACCGTGTTGTCACCGACTCGAGATGCCGTTGGCGACGGGTCCGGACCCTTGGATGAAGCAACAAGGATAACAAAGTGAACGGCATTCGCGCAGTTCACGCGCTATTCACGTGGTCCGACGGCCGCTCAGGAGCACGTCTTGACCTGGCCTGTGACCGCTCGCGACGTCGTGCGCAGCGTCACCGACTCGGTCGTCGTCTCGTCGACGCCGGCCGGCACCTCGACCCGGCTCGTGCCGACCGGCGCGAAGTCGCGTGCGAGCGCCTCGACGGTGCACGTGAGGGCCCTCCCGCCGGGCCGGTGCACCTCGAAGTCGACCCGGACCTCACCGTCGCTGACCACCTTGTAGCCGAGGGTCTGCCAGCTGGGCTGCCCGAGCGTCGCCGACAGTCCCCACCAGGTCGCGAGTGCCACGCCGGCGAGGATGCCGACCGTGCCGATGACCCACCACCTGAGCTGGCCGGGGGCGGGGCGGGGGAGTATCGGGCGGGACGGCATTCGGGGTCCTGGCGAGTCGGGCCCGGGCGTCGAGGGCTCCGGGGGAGTGAGAGGATGGCGGGCGGGTCCAGTGTCTCCCATGGCAGCACGGGAGCGAGCACAGGCCCGGGCGTCGGGAGGCCACGAGCCGCCCGCGCCCGTCCCCACCGACGACTGCTGAGAAACAGGGAGCGACGTGGCCGAGGGCATGCGGTTGATGGCGGTGCACGCGCACCCCGACGACGAGTCGAGCAAGGGCGCCGCGACGACGGCGAAGTACGTCGCCGAGGGCGCGTCCGTCATGGTCGTCTCGTGCACCGGCGGCGAGCGCGGCGACATCCTCAACGAGAAGCTCAAGGACGACCCGCACATCCTGCGCGACATCGCCCAGGTCCGCCGGGACGAGATGAAGGCGGCGCAGGAGGTGCTCGGCTGCGAGCACACGTGGCTGGGCTTCGTCGACTCCGGCCTGCCCGAGGGCGACCCCTTGCCGCCGCTGCCCGACGGCTGCTTCGGCCTCGAGGACATCGACGTCACGACCGAGGCCCTCGTGCGTGTCATCCGCGCCTGGCGTCCCCACGTCATGACGACGTACGACGAGAAGGGCGGCTACCCGCACCCCGACCACATCATGTGCCACGTGGTGTCGATGGCGGCCTTCGAGGCCGCGGGAGACCCCGGCCGCTACCCGCACGCCGGGGAGCCGTGGCAGCCGCTCAAGATCTACTACAACGGCGGCTGGTCGCGCACGCGCCTCGAGGCCATCCACGAGGCGATGCTCGCTGAGGGGCTCGAGAGTCCGTATGCCGAGTGGCTGGCCAACTGGAAGCCGCGCCGTTCGAGCCGGCCCACGACGACGATCGCCTGCGGCGAGTACTTCGAGGTGCGCGACCGTGCCCTCATGGCCCACGCGACGCAGGTGGATCCCGACGGCTTCTGGTTCCAGGTGCCGCTCGAGATCCAGCAGCGGGTCTGGGGCGTCGAGGAGTTCGAGGCAGCGGTCTCGTTCGTGCCGGTGGCCGACGGTGAGGACGACCTCTTCGCCGGGCTGGGCTCGCCGGCAGAGGCCGACGCGCTCGCGACGCGACGCGACCTCCAGATCGTGCACGACGGCCGCGTCGCGGACGAACCCGAACCCGAGGACGCCGAGGAGGAGCAGGCCGGGCACGCGCAGGGCGACAGCTCCGACACGCACTCCGAGGACGGCGCGAACGACAAGGCGGACGACTGATGGGCGGCAGCGGCAACCTCCCGATCGGACCCGGCATCTGGGGCTTCATCGCCTTCTTCGTCCTCGCGATCGCGCTGTGGCTGCTCGTGCGCAACATGAACAGCCGGCTGCGCCGGATGGCCTACCGCGACCGTGAGGACTCGGCGGCCAGCCTGTCCGGCACGCCCGCCGACGCCGACGGCGCCGCTACCGACCCCGACGGCGCGGCTACCGACGGCGATGCGCCCGAGACGCAGCAGACCCGGGGCGCCGTGGACGAGCCCGACGAGCCCGGCGACCAGGCCGGCGGCGAGCGCGGACCCGGCACGCGCGCCGACTGAGCGGCCGCGGGGGCCTGAGCGGCCGCGCGGGCGCGGCCGGACGGCATACGCGCGGGGCGGTGGCTGTCCTGAGCGTGCTGCCTGCCGCCTCACATGACGAACGCGCCTCACATGACGAACGCCGCGGCAGGCCGCGGCGTTCGGTCGTTCTGTGGGCAGTCGGCCCGGAGGCACACTCAGGTGGCGGCGCGGTAGCCGATCACCGCGAGGGCGACGGCGACGAAGTGCGTCGCGAAGCCGCCGAGCGTGAAGGCGTGGAAGACCTCGTGGAAGCCGAACCACTTCGGCCACGGGTTGGGCTTCTTCGTCCCGTACACGATGCCGCCGGCCGTGTAGAGCAGGCCGCCGAGGCCGATGAGGGAGCCGATGAGCGGGCCGCCCTCGCGCCAGAACGGCACGACGTAGAAGACGGCGGTCCAGCCGAGCGCCAGGTAGAGCGCCGTGTAGAGCCAGCGTGGGGCGCCGACCCAGAAGACGCGGAAGAGCACGCCGGCGACGGCGCCTCCCCAGATGAGGATGAGCAGCAGGCGCGCCTGCTCGGCCGGCAGCAGGGTCACCGCGAACGGCGTGTAGGTGCCGGCGATGATGAGGTAGATGTTGGAATGGTCGAAGCGTTTGAGCAGCGTCGACATCTTCGGGCCCCACGTGCCGCGGTGGTAGACCGCCGAGACACCGAAGAGCATGGCCGCAGTGACCGTGAAGACGGTCGAGGCCGTGCGCACGGGGCCCGGGTCGGACAGCAGCACGAGGACGAGCCCGCCGATGAGGGCGACGGGGAACATGCCGAGGTGCAGCCAGCCGCGCAGGCGGGGCTTGACGATGGCGACGAGGTCGGCGACCGGGCTGGTCGACGTGCCCTCGGGGGTGTGCTCCGGCGTGGTGCTCATGTCCCGAGTGTAACCTACGGAACCGTAGGTTACGGAACAGTAGGTTGAGACTCGCGGCTCTCCGAGTGACTTCACAGGTCCTTCACGAGACTCTTGCGGACCCTGCCCACGACCGCCGGGGACGCTTGGCACGTGAGGGGTACGGTGGGACGGCGGCCCGCCGGGCTGCCCTGAACTGACTGCGATCCGATCGAGTCGACGAGGAGGCCTCCGTGGGGTGGCGCGATGTGGTCTACGGCGCATACGAGCGCCGGGTCCTCAAGGATCTGCCCCGGGAGTCCCTCCCGCGCCACGTCGCCGTCATGCTCGACGGCAACCGCCGCTGGGCGCGGGCGCGTGGCGCCGGCACGGCGAGTGGCCACCAGGCCGGGGCCGACAAGATCGAGGAGCTCCTCGAGTGGTGCAACGAGGCCGGCGTCGAGTACGTCACCCTCTGGCTGCTCTCGACCGACAACCTGCGTCGCGCCGAGGAGGAGCTCGCACCGCTCCTCAAGATCATCGAGACCGCCGTGGCCGACCTCGCGGACGCGGGCCGTTGGCACCTCACGATCGTCGGCGCCCTCGACCTGCTGCCGCCCGAGACGGCCTCGAGCCTGCGCGACTCCGCCGAACGCACCGCGGACACCCGAGGGATGACCGTCAACGTCGCCGTCGGCTACGGCGGCCGGCGAGAGATCGCCGACGCCGTGCGCGACCTGCTCCTCGAGCGCGCGGCGGCCGGCGAGTCGATCGAGCAGATCGCGGCCGGCCTCACCGTCGAGGACATCGCCGGGCACCTCTACACCAAGGGCCAGCCCGATCCCGACCTCGTCATCCGCACGTCGGGCGAGCAGCGCCTCGGCGGCTTCCTGCTCTGGCAGAGCGCGACGTCGGAGTTCTACTTCTGCGAGGCCTACTGGCCCGACTTCAGGCACGTCGACTTCCTGCGAGCGCTCCGGGCGTATGCCGGCCGGCACCGGCGCTTCGGCGGCTGAGGTCCGCGCCACCCAGCACGCGACGGGCGGTGGGGAGTGCTCCCCATTGTCCGTCTTCGGTCGGGTTGCGTAGGTTGCGGGTGGGCCGGAACCCGATCACCCGCCGGGTGGACCCACGGACCACGAACACGGACCACGCACGGCACACGCACACGGCGACGACGTCAGGGGAGCAGACGACAGATGGCGATCTACAAGAAGGGCGCCGACCCGGTTGCGCTACGTGCGTCGGCCGAGCGCATCACGGGGCACGCCCGCGAGTGCGAGACCCTCAAGGGTGAAGCGAGCCGCGCGGTCCACGCCCTCCGCGGTCAGTGGGGCGGCGGCGACCTCGACCACCTCATGGATCGCTGGCCGCCGGTCGAGGCACAGCTGACGCAGTTCGGCACCGACCTCGGCAAGCTCGCCGAGGCCCTGCGTCGCAACGCGGGCCAGCAGGACACGACGAGCGGCCAGGGCGGCTCGGGTTCCGGCGGTGGCCCGGGCGGGTCCGGTGGGACGGGTGGCTCCGGTCGCGGTGGCGACGACGGCGGCATCCCCGGCTACGACTTCCTCAAGTCGCTGTGGACCCCCATCAAGGGTCTCGGCACCGCGGTCGGTCTCGTCGGCACCGGCATGAAGATCCGCAACTTCCTGTCGAACCTCGGCAGCTGGGACCGCGCCACGGGACTGTTCGCCAACCTCAAGAACGCGTGGGGCACTGGGCGTCTCGCAGAGTTCGGCGACGCCCTCAACCCGAAGAACTGGGGCACGCTGTCGCGCTTCATGCCCTCGATCGCGGAGGGTGGCACGCTCGCGCGCACCCTCGGCACCGTCGGCAAGGCGCTCGGTCCCATCGGCGTCGCCTTCGGTGGCTTCACCGTCGCCAACGACATCTCCGAGGGCAACTACGGTCGCGCCGGCTACGACGCCGTCATGACCGGTCTCGGCGCCGCCGCGCTCATGACGCCGCCCCCGGTCGACGTCGTCTGCGGCATCGCCGCCGGTGGCATGGCCGTCGGTCAGCTCGTCTACGACAACTGGGACAACATCACCTCCTTCACGTCGGACGCGGTCGACGCCGTCGGTGACTTCACGTCCGACGCCGTCGACTCCGTCGGCGACTTCGCCTCCGACGCCGCCGACACCGTGGGCGACATCGCCGACGCCGCCTGGCCGTTCTGACCAGGCTGACCGTTCTGGCCAGGCTGGCCGTTCTGACCGAGATGCGGCCCCCGGCAGGCGAAACCTGCGCACGCCGGGCATCGTTGGGACGACGAGCACCCCATGACCGCGCGCAGCACGCCGCAGGACCTGCTTGACCCGCTGGATGACGAACCACCGATCGACAACGACCGAGGAGAACCATGGCTGACCCGATGAAGGGCACCCCGCTCGAGGCCTTCGAGCTGCCCGACGAGGTCTTCGGACTGGGAGCCGCCGAGCTCGCGTACCTGCTGTCGCGGCACGAGACGCCCGCCGGGGAGCGCTCGCGGCGCCTGCTCATGCTCGACCCGCGCGCGGCCGAGGACGCGGCGCTGCTCGCCGGCGCCTCCAGCCTCGCCTCACGCGGCTGGTTCACCGTCAAGGACGACGGCTCCGGCGAGACCCGCTCGAACGCGGCCCTCGTCGAGTACGCCGTCGGCGCGGCCACGCGCTGGACGCGCATCGGCCTCGTCGGCGAGAACGTCAGCCAGCTGGACTTCGCGATCCTCGTCGAGTCCGACACGGTCATCGCCCTGATGCAGCCGCGCCAGCTCGCGTCGTGGTTCATCCGCCTCGGCGAGCGCGACGGCGCCACGGGTGCCCTCGTCACCGGTCTCGTGCGCGAGCGGTTCGCCGCCAACGCGGAGGCGGGCGTGTTCCTCGAGGTGCAGACGCTCGAGGGAAGCAGCAACCTCGCGATCCGCCGTTCCGGCGCCGGTTTCGAGGCGCTCGCCGACGTCGCGGGTCCCGGCACGGGCACCGGGGGCGTCGTCGACGCCAACGGCCTGCAGGATGCCGTGTCGGCCCTCTACGCCGAGGCGGTCAGCGCATGAGCACCCCCGCCCCCCGCCCGACCGAGCCGACCCCGCCGAAGGAGCCCTTCGCGTACGTCAGCCAGGACCGTGGCCTGCTCACCCTGAAGATCCGCGAGCCGATTCTCATGGGCCTCTTCTTCCTCGCGTTCACCGTCGTCGGCGTCATCTTCTTCTTCATGGTCAAGAAGGGCGCCGACGAGGGGGCCGAGGGAGCCATGGGGGTCGCGTTCCTCATTCTCGCGATCTTCGGTGGGCTCGGGGTCATCGGCATGGCCATCGCTGCGGCCCGGTGGCGCTGGAAGCGCGAGTACGTCCGGGTCATGGGCCGCTCGCCCTGGTCCTGAGCCCGCGGCGCTGGCCCTGGCGTTACGGGCGCGTGAACACTTGCGCGACACGGCCATTCAGGGCTGGTAAATCCACCGCCCCGTCGGTGTCGGGACGTACGGTCGTCTCAGCGGAGGACACCCGTCCCTCGCTGCCAGGAGGCCCACCCATGGAGCGATCGCTCAGGACGGAGGGTCGGGCAGTGCGCCACCCTCTGGTGGTCACCGCCCGGCATCTCGGGAGCGATTGAGGCGCGCAGAGCGCGCCGCGTAGGGAGTGGCACATGGCACGTACGACTCGTCCGGTCACGGACCCCGCCAGCACGACCACCAAGCCGGCCGCGGCCTCCACACGCGCCACACGAACCACCGCGCGCAAACCCCACCCGCAGCACAAGACGTACGTCCTCGACACGTCCGTGCTTCTCTCCGACCCGCGGGCGATGCTCCGCTTCGCCGAGCACGAGGTCGTCCTGCCGGTCGTCGTCGTCACCGAGCTCGAGGGCAAGCGGCACCACCCCGAGCTCGGGTTCTTCGCCCGTCAGGCGCTGCGCCTGCTCGACGACCTGCGGGTCAGCGAGGGCCGGCTCGACCGGCCGGTCGGCGTGGGCACCCACGGCGGGACGCTGCGCGTCGAGCTCAACCACACCGACCCGTCGGCGCTGCCGGCGGGCTTCCGGCTCGGCGACAACGACACCCGCATCCTCTCCGTGGCCAAGAACCTCGCCGACGAGGGCTCCGACGTGACGATCGTGAGCAAGGACCTGCCGATGCGCGTCAAGGCCTCGGCGTGCGGCCTCGAGGCAGAGGAGTACCGCCACGAGCAGGGCATCGACTCCGGCTGGACCGGCCTGAAGGAGCTCGAGGTCAGCGCCGACGAGCTCGACCAGCTCTACGACCGTGGCCGCATCGAGCACGCCGGCGCCGCCGAGCTGCCCTGCCACACCGGTCTCGTCCTGCTCTCGCCGCGGGGAAGCGGTCTGGGGCGCGTCGGGGCCGACAAGCAGATCCGGCTCGTGCGCGGCGACCGCGACGCGTTCGGCCTGCACGGCCGCAGCGCCGAGCAGCGCATCGCCCTCGACCTGCTCCTCGACCCCGACGTCGGCATCGTCAGCCTCGGCGGTCGGGCGGGCACCGGCAAGTCGGCGCTCGCCCTCTGCGCGGGTCTCGAGTCGGTCATGGAGCGGCGCATCCAGCGCAAGGTCCTCGTCTTCCGCCCGCTGTTCGCCGTCGGTGGCCAGGAGCTCGGCTACCTGCCCGGCACCGAGCAGGAGAAGATGAACCCGTGGGGCCAGGCCGTCTTCGACACGCTCGGCGCGCTCGTCTCGACGGAGGTCGTCGAGGAGGTCATGGACCGCGGGCTGCTCGAGGTGCTCCCGCTGACCCACATCCGCGGACGCTCCCTGCACGACGCGTTCGTCATCGTCGACGAGGCCCAGTCCCTCGAACGCAACGTGCTCCTCACGGTCCTCTCCCGCATCGGCCAGAACTCCAAGGTCGTGCTGACCCACGACGTCGCCCAGCGTGACAACCTCCGGGTCGGCCGGCACGACGGCGTCGCCGCCGTCATCGAGAAGCTCAAGGGCCACCCGCTCTTCGCCCATGTGACGCTGACCCGCAGCGAGCGCAGCCCCATCGCGGCGCTCGTCACCGACATGCTCGAAGGGATCGACATGTGACCTGAGTCACGCACACGCACAGCGTCCCCGAGCACCGATCTCCGGGACGCTGTGCGCTGGGTCTCATGCCAGGCCCGGCCATCCAGGCTCCGTCCGGTGGACACCGATTTGCCCGTTCGGGGGGTCGGCTGGCACGGTGGGGGCCAAAGATCTCGGATCGGTAACGCTCGCCTCGGGGTGCGAGCGCTGCGGGGCCGGTGATCCCCTCCACACGTCGGGCGCCCCCGTCGTCGGGCCTGCGCCCGCGGCCGGTCGCGCCAGGCACTGCCCCGAGACCAGGAAGGCGTGACGTCAGTTCATGGCACGGTATGAAGGCCGGCACCGCAACGCCCCGGCCCCCTCGACCGCTCCGAGCTCGAAGCGCGCCGGCTCCCCGGCGCCCGACGGTCGTTCGCACCCCGAGCGCCTCGCGGAGAGCCGGCATACGGCACCGGCGGTCCCGCGCTCCCGCCACGGGGTCCCCTCGGACGCGACATCGACACCGCCGCCCGTCACCCGCCGCAGCCACCGGCACGCGACGCCCTCCACGCGCACGCGCCGCGTTGGCCGGCCGATCCTGGCCGGCACCCTCGCCCTCGGGCTCGGTGCCTCCGGCTTCGCCTACGCCAAGGCCACGAACCTCATGGGTGCCGACGCCGCCGCGTTCGTCGTCGGCTCGGGCGTCGTCGCCCAGACCGACGAGCTCGCCCGGGCGACGACGGTCGACACGACCTACCGCGCTGCAGCGTCGGTCTCGCGCAACGAGCGGCGCACCGCGATCGCCGCAACCGGTCTGCGCACCGCCAAGGAGCTCGAGGTCAAGAAGAAGAAGGAGGCGGCGCGCAAGGCCGAGGAGGCCCGCGAGGCCGCCGAGAAGGCCGAGCGTGAGCGAGAGCGCCAGCGGGCCATCGACAACGCCAAGGAGGACCCACAGGCCGCCGCACGCGTGCTCATGGCGGACCAGGGCTGGACGAGCGACGCGCAGTACAACTGCCTCGTCAACCTCTGGACCGGCGAGAGCGACTGGCGCTGGTGGGCCGAGAACGCCAGCTCCGGCGCCTACGGCATCCCGCAGTCGCTCCCGGCACGCAAGATGGCAACCTTCGGCTCCGACTACCGCACCAACCCGATCACGCAGATCAAGTGGGGCCTCTGGTACATCAAGATGTCCTACGGCAACCCGTGCAACGCCTGGTCCACCTGGCAGGCTCGCTCGCCGCACTGGTACTGACCGACAGGCCCACCGACGCCGTATGCCGTGGCGCGCGTCTTCGGGGGCCCGCGGGGGCTGAGGAGGCGCAGGCCGATCACGGCCGTGAGCTCCCGTGCGTTCAGATCTTGCGCAGACGCACCCTGCGGACCTCGTGGTTGTCGCCCTTGGCGAGCACGAGGCTCGCGCGCGACCGCGTCGGCAGGATGTTCTCGACGAGGTTCGGGCCGTTGATCTCGCGCCAGATCCGGTTCGCCGTGGCGACGGCCTCGTCGTCGGACAGCACGGCATACCGGTGGAAGTACGAGTCGGGGTCGGAGAACGCCGTCTCACGCAGCCGGAGGAAGCGCTCGACGTACCACGTGCGGATGTCGTCGACCCACGCGTCGACGTAGACGGAGAAGTCGAAGAAGTCGCTGACGGCCAGTCCCGTGCCGCGTACCGGATGGACCTCGGGCGCCTGGAGCACGTTGAGGCCCTCGACGATGAGCACGTCGGGCTGGCGCACGACGATGCGCTCGCCCGGGACGATGTCATAGGTCAGGTGCGAGTAGACGGGGGCCGTCACCTCCTCCTTGCCCGACTTGATCTCGGCGACGAACCGCAGCAGCGCCCGGCGGTCGTAGGACTCGGGGAAGCCCTTGCGCTGCAGGAGCCCCCGACGCTCGAGCTCGGCGTTGGGCCACAGGAAGCCGTCGGTCGTGACGAGCGCGACGCGCGGGGTGTCGGGCCAGCGCGCGAGCATCTCGCGCAGGATGCGGGCCGTCGTGGACTTCCCGACCGCGACGGAGCCCGCGACGCCGATGACGAACGGTGTCTTGGCCGGACGCTCGCCGAGGAAGTCGCTCGTGACCTGGTGCAGCTGGGCGGTCGCGCCCACGTAGAAGTTGAGCAGCCGCGAGAGCGGGAGGTAGACCTCCTCGACCTCGTTGAGGTCGATGCGGTCGCCGAGGCCACGCAACCGCGTGAGATCGGCGTCGTCGAGGTTGAGCGGCTGGTTCTCGCGCAGGCGCGACCACGCAGCGCGGTCGAACTCGACGTAGGGCGACGGGATCGCCGAACCGTTCCCGTTGGTGCCGGTCACGCCGGTCACACCGGTCACGCCGGTCCCGGGGGTTGCCTCCGACGCGCGCTCCGACACAACGGCCATTGTTGCGGACGCACGGACCGGGGGTGGCGTTGGGCCCCCGTGCGGTCCCCTACGCTGGTGCACATGTGTGGAATCGTTGGATACGTCGGCACGACGAACGACGGCACGGCGCTCGACGTCGTCATGGAGGGTCTGGCCCGTCTCGAGTACCGCGGCTACGACTCCGCCGGCGTGGCACTCCTCGACGGAGACCACGTGGAGACCCGCAAGAAGTCGGGCAAGCTCGCCAATCTCACGGCGGAGCTCGAGGCCCGCCCGCTGCCGGCGTCCACGACCGGTATCGGCCACACCCGCTGGGCGACCCACGGCGGCCCCACCGACCAGAACGCCCACCCGCACCGCGGTGGCAGGGACGGCAAGCTCGCCCTCATCCACAACGGCATCATCGAGAACTTCCACGCCCTGAAGCAGGGCCTGCTCGCCGACGGCGTCGAGTTCGAGAGCGAGACCGACACCGAGGTCGTCGCCCACCTCGTCGCGGCGGCGTACGAGCGGCACCACGACCTCACCGACGCGATGCGCGCCGTCGTCGCCGACCTCGAGGGCGCCTTCACGTTCCTCGCGATCCACGCCGACCAGCCGGGCGTCGTCGTCGGCGCCCGCCGCAACAGCCCGCTCGTCGTCGGCCTCGGCGAGAGCGCGAACTACCTCGGCTCCGACGTGGCCGCCTTCATCGGCCACACGCGCCACGCGCTCGAGCTCGCGCAGGACCAGATCGTCACGATCACCCCCGAGGGGGCGACCGTCGTCAACTTCGACGGCACGCCGGCGGAGGGCAAGGCGTACGAGGTGACGTGGGACGCCGCGGCCGCCGAGAAGGGCGGCTACACGACCTTCATGGAGAAGGAGATCAACGACCAGCCGCACGCCGTGGCCGACACGCTCCTCGGGCGCACCGACGCCGAGGGACGCCTCACGCTGGATGAGCTGCGCATCTCCGAGGAGCAGCTCAAGGGCGTCGACCGGATCACGATCGTCGCCTGCGGCACGGCCGCGTATGCCGGCATGACCGCGAAGTACGCCATCGAGCACTGGACCCGCATCCCCGTCGAGGTCTCGCTCGCGCACGAGTTCCGCTACTGCGACCCGATCGTCAACGAGCGCACCCTCGTGGTCTCGATCAGCCAGTCGGGCGAGACCATGGACACCCTCATGGCCGTCAAGCACGCCCGCGAGCTCGGTGCCCTGACGATCTCGATCTGCAACACGCACGGCTCGACCATCCCGCGCGAGTCCGACGCGGTCCTCTACACGCACGCCGGGCCCGAGATCGCCGTCGCCTCGACCAAGGCCTTCCTGGCCCAGATCACCGCGAGCTACATCCTCGGTCTCTACCTCGCGCAGCTGCGGGGCGGCTCGTTCGCCGACGACGCGCAGTCGGTCATGAAGGAGCTCGCCGGGGTCCCGGCCAAGATCGAGACGCTGCTCGGGCAGATGGGTCGCGTCAAGGAGATCGCCAAGTTCATGGCCGACACCCGCTCGGTCCTCTTCCTCGGACGTCATGTCGGCTACCCCGTCGCGCTCGAGGGCGCGCTCAAGCTCAAGGAGCTCGCGTACATCCACGCCGAGGGCTTCGCCGCGGGCGAGCTCAAGCACGGCCCGATCGCGCTCATCGAACCGGGCCAGCCGGTCTTCGTCGTCGTGCCCTCACCCACGAGCGAGCACGGCCTGCACGGCAAGGTCGTCAGCAACATCCAGGAGATCCGCGCTCGCGGGGCCCGCACGCTCGTCATCGCCGAGGAGGGAGACGAGTCCGTCGAGCCGTTCGCCGACGAGGTGATCCGGGTGCCCGCGACGTCCGCGCTCCTCGCCCCGCTGCTCACGGTCGTGCCCCTGCAGGTCTTCGCGCTGTGGCTCTCCACGGCCAAGGGCCTCGACGTCGACCAGCCCCGCAACCTCGCCAAGTCGGTCACGGTCGAGTGACGTGATCGTCGGGGTCGGGATCGACGTCGTCGACATCGCGCGTTTCGAGGAGACCCTCGAGCGCACGCCCGCGCTGCGCGAGCGGCTCTTCACGCCGGAGGAGCGTGGCCACGGCATCGCCTCGCTCGCGGCGCGCTTCGCCGCCAAGGAGGCGCTCGCCAAGTCGCTGGGCGCCCCGGGCGGCATGGAGTGGACGGACGCGCGTGTCGTGACGAACGGCGACGGCCGCCCGTCGCTGGAGATCGGCGGCACCGTGCTGGCCCGCGCCAACGACCTCGGTGTCGACTCGTTCCACCTGTCGCTGTCGCACGACGCTGGCATCGCGTCGGCCGTCGTCGTCGCGGAGGGCTGATGATCCGCGCACTCTCCGTAGACGCCGTCCGAGCCGCCGAGGCCGCCGCCCTGGCCGGTCTCCCCGAGGGTGAGCTCATGGCGCGGGCTGCCCGTGGTCTCGCCGAGGTGGCTGTCGCGCGCCTCACCGACACCGAGGGTGCGACGGTCGTCGGGCTCGTCGGCGCCGGCGACAACGGTGGCGACACCCTGTATGCCGTCGCCCACCTCGCCGAGTCCGGGTTCCCCTGCGCCGTGGTGCTGGTGCCCACGTCGGGCCGCGACGGCGTGCACGCCGCGGGCCTCGAGGCGGCCGAGGCCGCCGGAGTCATGGTGCACGTCGCGAGCGACGACCCCGACGCAGCTGCCGACGTCGTCGCCGAGGCGGACCTCGTGCTCGACGGGATCGTCGGCATCGGCGGACGACTCGGCCTCCGCCCCGAGGCCGCCCAGCTCGTCGACGCCGTCGACGACGACGCGTGGGTCATCGCGGTCGACCTCGCGAGCGGGCTCGACCCCGCGGGCGAGTCCGGTGAGGACGATGCCGTGTGGGCCGACGAGACCGTCACGTTCGGCACACCGAAGCCCGTTCACCTCCTGCCGGTGGGAGAGGCGGCGACCGGTCGGCTCACCGTCGTCGACATCGGGCTCGACTTCGACGACGTGCCCGCCGCCGTCGAGCGCCTGACCTGGGACGACGTCGCGGACCTGTGGCCGGTGCCCGGCCGCGGCGACGACAAGTACTCCCGAGGCGTGCTCGGCGTCGTCGCCGGCAGCGAGGCCTACCCGGGCGCCGCCGTGCTGTGCACGACGGCCGCGGCCGAGTCCGGCGTCGGGATGGTCCGCTACGTCGGTACGCCGACGCCGGTCGCCCTCGTGCACCAGGCCGTGCCCGAGGCCGTCGTGGGTGACGGACGCGTCCAGGCCTGGGTCGTCGGGCCCGGGCTCGACACCGAGGCCGACGACGACCGGGCGCGTGCCCAGCTCGACTCGGCCCGCGCGGCGCTCGGGAGCGACCTCCCCGTCGTCGTGGACGCCGGGGGCCTCGCCCTGGTCGACGGGCGGCGTGACGCGCCGACGGTGCTCACCCCGCACGCCGGCGAGCTCGCCCGCCTCCTCACCCGCCTCGAGCGTCCCGGAGCAGGGACGACCGACGGGCAGCAGAGCGGCTCCGGCGACTCGGCGAGCGTGGCCGGCGGCGAGCTGCCCGCCGTGCGTCCCGCTGATCACGTGGCGCCGTCCGACCGCGAGGTCACCGCCGACGACGTCAAGGCCGACCCCCTCGCGCACGCGCGCCGCCTCGTCGCCCTCACCGGTGCCACCGTGCTCCTCAAGGGCGCCACGACGCTCGTCGTCACCGACGGTGAACCGGTGCGCTCCCAGGCCGACGCCCCGCCGTGGCTCGCCACCGCCGGCTCCGGTGACGTGCTGGCCGGAGTCATCGGCACCCTGCTGGCCGCCGGCTGCGCTCCGCACGACGCCGCGTCCCTCGGTGCCCTCGTGCACGGAGTCGCCGCCGACCGCACGTCAGGTGGGGGCCCGCTGCGGGCGTTGGCGGTGGCACACGGCATACGGCCGACGGTGCGTGACCTGCTCGCCCGGGGACGGTCGGCGCCCGGCTGAGCCCGCCGCCGCGTCGCGAGAGAGGCCCTGCATCCGGACGACCCAGACGAACTGCGAGACTGCACCGATGAGCCAGATCGACGCCACCGACGCCGAACGGACCCCCCTGCCCGCCGCAGCGGCACCCTCCGGGTCAGCCCCTGGCGCCCGGCCGGACACCCGCGGCACGACGGTCTGGGCCGAGATCGACCTCGACGCCCTCGAGGCGAACGTCCGCACGCTCCGCGCCATCGCGCCCAGCTCAGCGTTCATGGCCGTCGTCAAGGCCGACGCCTACGGACACGGCCTGCTCCCGGTGACCCGAGCGGCGCTGCGCGGCGGTGCCACGTGGCTCGGCGTCGCCCAGTTCGCCGAGGCGTTCGCCCTGCGCGACGCCGGCATCACCGGGCGGCTGCTCACGTGGCTCAGCGTGCCCGGCTCCGACTTCGTCGGTGCGGTCGCGCGCGACATCGACCTCTCTGCCTCCGCGCCCTGGGTCCTCGACGAGATCGCCGCTGCCGCCCGGTCGCTCGGGCGCACCGCGCGGGTGCACCTCAAGGTCGACACCGGTCTGGGCCGTGGCGGTGCCTACGGGCAGGACTGGACCCACCTCGTGCGCCACGCACGGCCGCTCGAGGCCGAGGGCGCGATCGCCGTGGTCGGCATCTGGACCCACTTCGCCCACGCCGACGCACCGGAGCACCCGACCGTCCTCGCCCAGCAGGAGCGCTTCTTCGAGGCCGTCGGCGAGGCCGAACGCGAGGGCTGCCGCCCCGAGGTGCGACACCTGGCGAACTCCGCCGCGACCCTGCTGCACCCGAGCGCCCACGCCGACCTGGTGCGTCCCGGCATCGCGATGTACGGCCTGACCCCGGTCCCGCAGGTCGACGACGACTTCGGCCTGCGCCCCGTCATGACCGTCCGCGCTCGGCTCGCCCTGGTCAAACGGCTCCCCGCGGGTCAGGGCATCAGCTATGGCCACGCGTACGTCCCCGACGTCGACACGGTGGTCGGCCTCGTGCCCGCGGGGTACGCCGACGGCATCCCACGCAACGCGACCAACGTGGGGCCGCTCGTCGTCGGGGGGCGCCGCACCGCGATTGCGGGCCGGGTGTGCATGGACCAGTTCGTCGTCGACCTCGGGCCGGCGTCGAGAGCGCAGGCCGGTGACGTCGTGACGCTCTTCGGTGGCGCCCCGGGGGAGCCGACCGCACAGGACTGGGCCGATGCGACCGACACGATCAGCTACGAGATCGTCACGAGGCTCGGCGCGCGCGTGCCCCGGCTGCACTCCGGGGGAGCCGGCGGCGCCGACCACCAGGACACCGTCGCATGAGCCCGCGCCGCAACCCCGTCATCGGCATCGCAGCCGCGACCCTCGGGGTCGCCGGTGCCGTCGCCGCAGGCATCGCGGCCGACCGCGCCGGCAGGCACCGGGCCGCCATGGAGGCGCTCGAGACGCCTGAGCTGCTCGACATCACCTCCGACGAGGAGCACGTCGTGCTCACCGACGACGGGGTCGCGCTCCACGTCGAGGTCGACCTCCCGTCGCCGGATGCCGCCGCTGCCGCAGCCCGGGGAGCGACGCGCCGGGGGCGCGCCGACGAGCTGCCGACCGTCGTGCTCACCCACGGCTACTGCCTCAGCCTGCGCTGCTGGGTGTACCAACGGCGCGCGCTCAAGGCCGCCGGATACCGCGTCGTCTCGTGGGACCAACGTGGCCACGGCCGGTCGGCCCGCGGGGACAAGGACAGCTACACGATCGACCGGCTCGGCAAGGACCTGCTGGCGGTCATCACCGAGGTGGTCCCCGAGGGCGATCTCGTCCTCGTGGGCCACTCGATGGGTGGCATGACGATGCTCGCGCTCGGTGAGCACCAGCCGGGCCTCATCCTCGACCGCGTCGTCGGGGCTGCGTTCGTCGCGACGAGCCCCGGCGGGCTGATGCTCGCCAACGGTGGGCGGGTCGCGACGTTCGGCCGTCTCCTGCTCGAGCGCCTCGGCCCGGGTGTCCTGGGCTCGCTCAGCAACCGACCCGAGCTGTTCAGCCGGATGAGGCGGGTCGCCCGGGACCTGGAGTACTTCCTCGTCGAGCAGAACTCGTTCGCGTCGCCCGTGCCGCGGTCGGTCGTGCGCTACACCGCCGACATCCTGCTCGGCACCCCTCTCGACGTCGTCAACGACTACCTCCTGACGTTCGACGGCTTCGACAAGCGGCCGGCCCTGCTCGAGTTCCGCCACTCCATGGTCCTGGTCTTCAACGGCCGCGAGGACGTCCTCACGCCGCCGTCGCACAGCGAGCTCATCGTCGAGGGCATCCCCGGGGCCGAGCACATCGTCGTCAACGACGCCGGGCACGTCATCATGCTCGAGCACCCCGACCTGCTGAACGCCCACCTCGTCCAGCTCGTCGACCAGTCCGCGCGCGCCCGGACCGAGCAGATCGAGGTCTCGAAGCAGCCCCGCGTGCGCCGGATCGTGACCGACGTCGCCAAGAACCGCCGCCAGCGCCGCCTCGAGAAGGAGGCTGCCGAGCTCATGCGATCCGGCCGGGGCAAGCCGGCCCGCACCAAGGGAGCGTGAGCGGGCGTGGAGCGCCAGGTCCGGTGGGCCACCCGTGACGACACGCAGGAGTTCGGCCGGCGGCTCGGGGCACTGCTGCGCGGTGGCGACGTGCTCGTGCTCACGGGCGACCTCGGCGCCGGCAAGACGACGCTGACCCAGGGCATCGCCGACGGGATGGGCGTGCGCGGCCCGATCACGTCGCCGACGTTCGTCATCGCCCGCGTGCACCCGTCGCTCGTCGGCGGCCCCGAGCTCGTCCACGTCGACGCCTACCGTCTGGGCAGCGCCCTCGAGCTCGACGACCTCGACCTCGACGCCGACCTGGACGCGAGCGTCACCGTCGTCGAGTGGGGCGCCGGACTCGCCGAGCAGCTGAGCGACGACCGGCTCGAGCTGACCATCACCGGCGACGACGTGCGGACCGCCCGGCTCGTCGGGGTCGGCGACCGCTGGGACGGCGTGCTCGACGACCTCGCCCCGGCGGCGTGAGTGCACCCACACGGCATCCGGCGCCGGGACGGTGACGCCAGGCTGGTGCCGCGGCGTGCTCGGATAGCCTGACGCTCGTGCTGCTGCTCGCGATCGACACCTCGACGACTGCCATCACCGTCGGCCTGCACGACGGTTCGGGTGTGGTCGCCGAGACGACGACGCTCGACGCCCGCGCCCACGCCGAGCACCTGGCGCCCGGCATGCAGGCGGCGCTCGCATCCGTCTCTGCGGCACCCGACGACGTGACGGACGTCGTCGTCGGCATCGGACCCGGGCCGTTCACCGGCCTGCGCGTCGGCATCGTCACCGGCCGCACGTTCGCCTTCGCGCTCGGCATCCCGGTACGCGGCCTGACGAGCCTCGACGCGGTCGCCCACCAGGCGTGGCTCGGCGGCCGCCGCGGAGACCTGCTCGTGGCCACCGACGCGCGCCGCAAGGAGGTCTATACGGCGGTGTACGCCCTCGGCGACGCCGGTGCTCGGCGAACCGCCCACCCTGTGGTGTCGCGGGCGGCCGACCTGCCGGCCGAGCTGCGGGCGCTGCCCACGGCGGGTCGCGGAGCGGCGCTCTACGGAGAGGCCCTGCCTCACGGCATCGAGCCGCTCGACGTCAGCGGCGGCGCCCTCGCCGACCTCGCGGTGCGCCGCCTGGCGGACGCCACTTCACGCGACCACGACGGGACGCTGCAATGGACCGAGCCCGGTCGCGGCTTCGACGGGCTCGAGCCGTTGTACCTGCGCCGCCCCGACGTCTCACCGGCGGCGCCCACCACGAAGTCGACCCTCGGATGACGGTGGCCAGGACACCTGTCCAGCCCACGGACGCGGACGGCGTCACCCTCCGCGACCTCGAGTGGACCGACCTCGCCCACCTCGCCGCCCTGGAGCAGGAGCTCTTCGCCGACGACGCGTGGTCCGAGGCGACGTGGTGGAGCGAGCTCGCCGGCCACCCGCGCCGCGACTACGTCGTCGCCGTGACCCCCGACGGAGCCATCGCCGGGTACGCCGGTCTCGACGTCTCCGGGGACGTGGCCGACGTCATGACCATCGCGACAGCCCCGGCCCACCAGGGTCGCGGCACCGGCCGGCTCCTGCTCGAGGACCTCGTGCGCCGAGCCGTGGGCCGCGACGTCGAGGCGCTGCTCCTCGAGGTGCGTGCCGACAACACCGCTGCCCGCCGCCTCTACGACCGGGCGGGCTTCGAGGTCATCTCGGTGCGCCGCCGCTACTACCAGCCGGGAGACGTCGACGCCCTCGTCATGCGCCTCCTGCTCACGAAGGGAGACGCATGAGCGACGAGCCGCTCGTCCTCGGCATCGAGACGTCGTGCGACGAGACCGGGGTCGGCATCGTGCGCGGCCAGACCTTGCTCGTCGACACCGTCGCGAGCAGTGTCGAGGAGCACGCCCGTTTCGGTGGCGTCGTGCCGGAGGTCGCGAGCCGCGCCCATCTCGAGGCGATGGTGCCGACGATCGACCGCGCGTGCCGCGAGGCCGGCGTCTCCCTCCGCGACCTCGACGCCATCTCCGTGACGTCGGGTCCCGGGCTCGCGGGTGCCCTGCTCGTCGGCGTCGCCTCTGCCAAGGCCCTCGCCCTCGCCCTCGGCAAGCCGATCTACGGCGTCAACCACCTTGCCTCGCACGTCGCCGTCGACATCGTCGAGCACGGTCCGCTGCCCGAGCCGACCATGGCGATGCTCGTGTCCGGCGGTCACTCGTCGCTGTTGCTCGTCCCCGACGTCACCAATGACGTCCGGTCGCTGGGCGCCACGATGGACGACGCCGCGGGCGAGGCGTTCGACAAGGTGGCTCGCGTGCTCGGCCTGCCCTTCCCTGGAGGGCCGCACGTGGATCGCGCTGCGCGAGAAGGCAACCGGCTCGCGATCGACTTTCCGCGCGGCCTCACCACAGGCCGTGACCTCGAGCGGCACCGCTTCGACTTCTCGTTCTCCGGGCTGAAGACCGCGGTGGCGCGCTGGGTCGAGCTGCGCCAACGCGCCGGGGAGAGCGTGCCTGTCGCCGACGTCGCCGCGAGCTTCCAGGAGGCCGTCGTGGACGTCCTCACCCGCAAGGCCCTCCTCGCCTGCAAGGAGCACGACGTGGAGCACCTGCTCATCGGAGGTGGCGTGGCCGCCAACTCTCGACTGCGAGCCCTCGCCGAGGAACGGTGCGCCAAGGCGGGCGTCACGTTGCGCGTGCCGCGGCCGGGCCTGTGCACCGACAACGGGGCGATGGTCGCGGCTCTCGGGGCGCAGATGGTGGCGAAGGGACGCGAGCCGAGCGACCTCGGGCTGCCCACCGACTCCTCGATGCCGGTGACCCTGGTCCGGGCCTGAGCCGGTCAGCCGGTCCACGACCGCCAGGAGGGCGGCTCAGGGGCAGCGGGCGAGCCCCATGCGCTGCTTGAGGTCGACGACGCGGGTGACGGACTCCTCGACCCGCTCGGCGAAGGCAGGGTCGTCGTCCATCGCCTGCGTGATGGCGTCGTGCATGATCGGCACCGTCGACGGACGAGCGGTCAGGGTGATGTCACCGCCCGCCTCGATGAACCGCGTCGCGCGCTCCCCGGTCGGCACGTCGGCGACCGCCTTGGCGGCGCCGACGTCGTCCGTGATCACGACCCCGTCGTAGGAGAGCCGGTCGCGCAGCAGGTCCGTCACGACGGCCTTCGAGAAGAGCGCGTTGACGCCGGGGTCGATACGGCTGTACTTCGCCGAGCCCACCATGACGAGCTCGACATCGTCCTCGATGCCGGCGCGGAACGGCGTGAGGTAGGGGTCGGTCGTCGTCGTGGTGCGGTCGGTGATGCCACGCGCCGTGACGTCGGTGTTGCCGGTGATCCGGCCGATGCCGGGGAAGTGCTTGATGGTCGAGGCGATTCGCCCGGCGCGCATGCCGGCGATGAAGGCGCCGACCATCGTCGCGTTGCGGGCGGGGTCGCTGGAGTACTGGCGGTCGTACTGTCCGATGGGCCCGTTGTCGCGGCCGACCGAGGTCGGCACGGTGTCGGCGACCGGGGCCAGGTTGACGTTGATGCCGGCGGTCCGCAGCTGGTCCGCCCAGCGGGTGGCGTCGGCGGTGAGGTCGGCCGGGGTGCCCTGGTTCTGGACCCGGGCGGACGGCATACGGCTGAAGCCCTCTCCGCGGAGCTGCTGCACGGCGCCTCCCTCCTGGTCTGCTGCGATGAGAAGCCCCAGGCCGGCGGTGTCCTCCTGCGATGCGAGGGCCTCGAGGTGACGGGTCGTCGCGCGGACCCGGTCGGTTCCGCGCGCCCAGCCGCCGAGCAGGATGACGCCGCCGAGGTGGCGCCGGGCGATGAGCCGGTCGAGGCTCGTGCGGCTCGCGCCGTTGTCGAGCCCGACCATGAGCAGCTGTCCGGCGCGCTCGTCGGCGTCCATCGCGGCGACGACGCGCGACGCGCACGACGTCGGCGCATCAGTCGTGTCCGTGGGCGTGGACGTGCCCGAGGGCGTGTCGGACGGCGTCGTGGTGGTCGACCCGGAGGTGTCCGGCCCGGTGGTCGACGGTGTGGAGGACGTGGACGGCGCCGACCCGGTCGACCCCGTCGACGAGGCGCCCGGCGCGGTCACCGTGGGGTTCGGGGTCGTGGAGCAGGCGGCCGTGAGCGACATGGCGACGGACACGACGACGGCCCACCGGACGGGGGCGGGGAGGTGGCGTCGGGTCTCGCTCTGGCGCATCGTTCGAGCCTATCCCGCGCCTGTGGAGGTCGGACCGGCCAGGGGGCCGGGCGAACCGAGGGCTCCACGCTGCCCCCGGCGAGTCGAGGCGGCCCCGCCGGTGCGCGCAGCCGGTACGTTGCCGCGTGTGACGACCGAACCCATCCCCGTCGTGCTCGATGTCGACACCGGCGTCGACGACGCGTGCGCCCTGCTGCTCGCCGCTCTGCATCCCGCCGTCGACCTGCGCGCCGTGTCGTGCGTCGGTGGCAACGCCCCCGTCGACGACGTCGTGCGCAACACGCTGCTCGTCCTCGAGACCGCCGGCCGCGCTGACGTGCCCGTCGCACGGGGCGCCGAGCGCCCACTGCTCGAGCCGCCCCTCCATGCCCGCCACGTCCACGGCGAGGACGGTCTCGGCGACCTCGGCTGGCCGGCCGCCGAGACGACGCCCGACCCCCGCCACGCCGTCGAGCTGCTCCGCGACGTGTGTCGGGCGGCCGCCGGCGAGAGCCGTCCGGTGACGCTCGTACCTCTTGCGCCGCTGACGAACATCGCGCTGCTGCTCCGCACGCACCCTGACGTCGCGGCGGGGATCTCCGAGATCGTCTTCATGGGCGGCGCCGCGCACGTCGGCAACGCGACGGCCTCGGCGGAGTTCAACATCTTCCACGACCCCGAGGCGGCCGCGATCACGCTCGACGCCGCTGCCGACCTCGGCATCCCCGTGACGATGTACGGCCTCGACGTCTTCTATCAGCCGGTGGTCGGCAAGGCCGAGGCCGCCGAGCTCGTGGCCGTAGGGGGCCGCGGACCCGCCGAGCTCGGAGGGCGGCTCATGGACTTCCAGCGTCAGCGACTCGGGGGCGAGGTCGCGACGATCGGTGACGCCGGCGCGGTGTGCGCCGTCATCGACCGCGGCGTGCTGCGCACGGAGACGCTGCCGCTGCGCGTCGAGCTGGCCGGCACCTGGTCGCGTGGCCGCACCATCGTCGACCGTCGCGACTGGAGCGGTGCGATCAAGCACGACCCGCACGGTGAGGCGCCGGTGCGGGTCGACGTCGCGCTCGGGGTGGACGGCGAACGCTACGCCCGCCTCTGGGTGGACACGCTGCTCGGCCGCGTCGGAACGCGCTGATGGGCCGCGTCATCGTCGTCGGGTCCCTCAACGTCGACATCGTCACGAGGGTCGAACGCCACCCCGCCCCGGGGGAGACGGTGCTCGGTGAGGCCGGTGGCCGGTTCGCCGGCGGCAAGGGTGGCAACCAGGCCATGGCCGCCCGCCGCGCCGGTGCCGACGTGACGATGGTCGCGGCCGTCGGCACCGACGACGCCGGCAGCGCCTACGTCGCCCGGCTGGAGCGCGCCGGCATCGAGCCGCGTGTACAACGCCGTCCCGAGGACCCCACCGGCACGGCGCTGATCACCGTCGACGAGGCGGGGGAGAACTCCATCATCGTCGTCGCCGGGGCCAACTCCCGGCTGCGGCCGGAGCCCCTCGACCTCGGAGCCGCAGGGGGCGACGTCGTGCTGATCTCGCTCGAGGTCGACCTCGAGGCGGTCTGCCACGTGGCGCGGCGCGCCCACGCGGCCGGGGCGCGCGTCGTGCTCAACCTCGCGCCGTATGCCGTCCTGCCGCCCGACGTCATCGCGCTCGCCGACCCGGTCGTCGTCAACGAGTCCGAGATGCGCCAGCTCGCCGACTCCGACCTCGTCCCCGAGTCGCTGCTCGTGACCTTCGGCGCAGCAGGTGCGCGGTGGGGGCCGCACGGCGTCGACGGCCTTCCCGTGGCGGCCGGCGAGATCGGCGACACCGTCGGTGCGGGCGACGCGTTCTGCGGCGCCCTCGCCGCGGCGCTCGCCTCGGGTGCCGACACGCAGGCGGCGCTCGAGGCGGCCAACGCTGCGGGGGCGGCGGCGGTCCGCTGGGTCGGGGCGCAGCCAGACGCCGCCCTCTGACGAGACCGCCCAACGCGTACCTTGGCAGTTACGTAACTTAAGGGTTACGCTCAGCGGGTGAGTGGAACGTGGGAGGCGCTGACCGACCCGACGCGACGAGCGATCGTCGAGCACCTCGCTCGCGACGAGCTGACGGCGGGAGAGGTCGCCGCGCTCTTCGACACGGCCCGACCCGGCATCTCACGCCACCTGCGGGTGCTGCGCGAGGCGGGTGTCGTCGAGGCGGAGGCCGTCGGGCAGCGTCGCGTCTACCGGCTCGCGCCCGCCGCCCTCGACGAGGTCGAGCAGTGGTGCCGCGACGTGCGGTCCTTCTGGAGGCAGCGCCTCGACGCGCTGGACACCGAGATCGCCCGCGGGACGCGGGCCCGACGACAGGAGCAGGGATGAGCGAGCTGACGCAGGTGCTCGGCCGCATCGAGCGCGCGGCGGACGGGGTGGCGGTCGTCTTCGAGCGGCAATACGCAACCGGCCGGGACGACCTCTGGCAGGCCTGCACCGACCCGGGGCGCCTCGTGCGCTGGTTTGCACCGGTCAGTGGCGAGCTGCGCCCGGGCGGTGAGTTCACGATCCACTTCGGCGACGGCGACACCCCGCTGTGCCGCGTCGTCTCGTGCGACGCGCCCGAGCGGCTGGTCTGGGAGTGGCCCATCGGGGACGTCGCGACGCTCGTCACGGCCGAGATCGCCGCCGACGCCGACGGGTCGCGTCTCGTCCTGCGGCATGCCCGTCTCACACCCGGACAGGTCGCCGGGTATGCCGCGGGATGGGACGCGTACGTGCGCTCGCTCGACGCCCACGTCGACGGTACGGAGCCGCCCGACTGGGAGGCGATGTGGACCGCGCTGCAGGCCCGGTACGCCGAGGCTGTTCACGAGCGGTGACCCGGCCCGTGGGCGACGGGCGACGGGCTCCGTGCTCGTGTGGGCGCCTGAGCTTCGATCCGGCGAGATGTCGAGGGATCGAAGCCGGTCCGCCGGTCCGATCCAGTGCCTCCGCCCCGGCGACCCGGACGGGTCAGGCCGGGGTGACGACGAGTGCGACCTGGCTGCCCCCGATACGCGTCAGCACGAGCGTCGCCTCGGACCCGCCGCGCCCGCGTCCGGTCATCTTCAGCTGGCGGCGCAGTGCGTCGGCGTCGACCGTGACACCTCGCTTCTTGATCGTGAGGCGGTCGTGGCCGTGGTCGCGCAGCCAGCGGGCCAGGTGCTTCGTCGACAGGGGCATCGCCTCGACGACCCGGAACCGACGAGCCCACGGCAGGTCGCGAGACCCGGCGCTCGTCACGTAGCCGACCCCCGGCGCGAGCTCGGCGCCGTCGACCGCCGCGACGAGGGCGCCCGTCAGACCGGCCCGGATCACGGCGCGATCGGGCTCGTAGAGCCACTCGCTCACCTCGTGCACGGACCCGAGCGCGGGCGGCAGGGCGCCGTCTGCCGCGTCGGACTCCGTCACGACCGTCGTCGAGGTCTCGGTGCACACCGCCGCCGTGCGGCCCGCGGTCGCGACGAGGGGCCCCCACCACACAGCGCACTCGAGCACCTCGCCGTACCAGGACGTCCACTGGGCCTCGGCGCCGCGCGGCACGGATCCGTGAGGGAACGAGGGGGAGAGCTTGGCGCCCGTTGCCGGAACGTCGTCGGCGAACGCGAGCACCTGCGACCACGAGGGTGAGATGGCGTCGAGCGAGAAGACGCGTCGGGTCCGGCCGCGGACGTCGGCGACACCGCTGACGCGCCTGGCCGGGTCGAGCCAGAGGCCGAGGTGGCGGCGGCCCTCGCCCTGGGGGAGGAGGACGTCCTCGGCGCGTGCGTGGGTCACCCGGGCCGACGGCCAGTGCCTGAGGTTGACCGCGGCGACGCGGGCCGTCGCCGCGTCGGCGTCCACGGCGTGCACCGTGAGGTCGAGGCCCGCGAACGCCATGGCGTCGGCCCCGAGCCCGCAGCCGAGGTCGTAGACGTCACGGACCCCGGCTGCGGCATACCGGTGGGCGTGGCGCGCCGCGATGGCCAGGCGGGTGGACTGCTCGAGCCCGTCGGCGGTGAAGAGCATCCCGGCGGCGAACTCGCCGAACTTCTCGACGCCGCGTGAGCGCAGCCGCGACTGGGTCATCGCGGCGGCCACGAGGTCGGCGTCGTAGCCGGCGTCGCGCAGACGGCCCTGGAGGGTGAGCGACGCATGCTCGTCGTACGGCGGGAGTGACCGGAGCAGCGCCCAGCCCTCGCCGTCCGAGAGGCGGTCGACCATGGCGGCGTCCATGGCCACATCCTGCCAGCGCGGCCGGGCACGCGACGCGCCGGATCTGGCACTCGACTTGACCGAGTGCTAACCGCAAACCTAGATTTCACCTTGTTGGCACTCTCGACCTGAAAGTGCCAGCACCCCTCCTCGAGGGCGGTCGACCCCCGCGACGGCGGCCAGCCTCGATGAGCCCACAGTCCGTAGTCAGTTTCCGACTGTCCCGAAGGGAAGGTCACCACCGTGTCGGTTTCCATCAAGCCGCTCGAAGACCGCATTGTCGTCAAGTCCCTCGAGGCCGAGCAGACCACCGCGTCCGGCCTCGTCATCCCGGACACGGCCAAGGAGAAGCCCCAGGAGGGCGAGGTCCTCGCTGTCGGCCCCGGCCGCTTCAACGACACCGGCACCGAGCGCGTCCCGCTCGACGTCAAGGTCGGCGACAAGGTCATCTACAGCAAGTACGGCGGCACCGAGGTGAAGTACGGCGGCGAGGAGTACCTCATCCTCTCCGCACGTGACGTGCTCGCCGTCGTCGGCTGACGTCGTCACGCCGCATGCCGTGAACGCACCCCGGTGAGCATCCCGAACCATTAGGCCGGGGTCTCCCCGGGGTGCGTCCCGTTTGACCGGGTCCCGCCCGGAATCCCAAGAACCACAAAGCAACCCGAGCCAAAAAGGAACACCATGGCCAAGCAGCTGGAGTTCAACGACTCCGCCCGCAAGTCGCTCGAGCGCGGCGTCGACGCGCTCGCCAACGCCGTCAAGGTGACGCTCGGCCCGAAGGGCCGCAACGTCGTCATCGACAAGAAGTGGGGCGCCCCCACGATCACGAACGACGGCGTGACCATCGCCCGTGAGATCGAGCTCGAGGACGCCTACGAGAACCTCGGCGCCCAGCTCGCCAAGGAGGTCGCGACCAAGACCAACGACATCGCCGGCGACGGCACGACGACCGCGACCGTCCTCGCCCAGGCCATGGTCAGGGAGGGCCTGCGCAACGTCGCTGCGGGCGCCGCCCCCGCCGCGCTCAAGCGCGGCATGGACAAGGCCGTCACCGCGGTCAACGACCGCCTCCTCGAGAACGCCCGCGAGGTCGACGGCAAGGACGAGATCGCCTCCGTCGCCACGCTCTCCGCCCAGGACGCCACGCTCGGTGGCCTCATCGGCGAGGCGTTCGACAAGGTCGGCAAGGACGGCGTCATCACCGTCGAGGAGTCCTCGACGACTGCGACCGAGCTCGAGTTCACCGAGGGCATGCAGTTCGACAAGGGCTACCTCTCGGCGTACTTCGTGACCGACACCGAGCGCATGGAGACCGTCCTCGAGGACGCCTACGTGCTCATCAACCAGGGCAAGATCTCCTCGGTCGCCGAGGTGCTCCCGATCCTCGAGAAGGTCGTGCAGTCGGGCAAGCCGCTGCTCATCATCGCCGAGGACGTCGACGGCGAGGCCCTCTCGACGCTCGTCGTCAACAAGATCCGCGGCACGTTCAACGTCGCGGCCGTCAAGGCCCCGGGCTTCGGCGACCGCCGCAAGGCCATGCTCCAGGACCTCGCCATCCTCACCGGTGGCCAGGTCATCGCACCCGAGGTCGGGCTCAGCCTCGACCAGGCCGACCTGACCGTCCTCGGCCAGGCCCGACGCGTCGTCATCACCAAGGACAACACGACGATCATCGACGGCGCCGGCGAGGAGTCCGAGGTCGCCGGCCGCGTCAACCAGATCAAGGCCGAGATCGAGCGCACCGACTCCGACTGGGACCGCGAGAAGCTCCAGGAGCGCCTCGCCAAGCTCGCCGGCGGCGTCTGCGTCATCAAGGTCGGCGCGCACACCGAGGTCGAGCTCAAGGAGAAGAAGCACCGCATCGAGGACGCCATCTCGGCAACTCGTGCCGCGATCGAGGAGGGCATCGTCGCCGGCGGCGGCACCGCCCTCATCCACGCCGCGTCCGCGATCGACGCTCTCGAGGTCACCGGTGACGAGGCCACGGGCGCCTCGATCGTGCGCAAGGCCCTCGCCGAGCCGCTTCGCTGGATCGCAGAGAACGCCGGCCACCAGGGCTACGTCGTCACCTCGAAGGTCGCCGAGCTCCCGATCGGCCAGGGCCTCAACGCGGCCACGGGCGAGTACGGCGACCTCATCGCCGCGGGCGTCATCGACCCGGTCAAGGTCACCCGTTCCGCGCTGCGCAACGCCGAGTCCATCGCGTCGATGATCCTCACGACCGACACGCTCGTCGTCGACAAGCCGGAGGACGAGGCCGAGGCCGGTGGCCACGGGCACGGCCACGGCCACTGAGCCGGACGGCACGAGGCGTCACGCCTGACACGCGGCGAGGGCCGCTCCCCGGTGGGGAGTGGCCCTCGCTGCGTCTCGACCTCCGCGACCCCGTCGTGTCTCGCGGGACGGTCGAGCGGTGTTGTCAGGACCCGCGCGGTGCGGGCCGGCCCGGCCTCGGGTCAGGAGGCCTCCTGGATGCCGTCGTAGAGCACCTCGCGCTCGGCCTCGGTCAGGCCACCCCAGACCCCGTACGGCTCGCGGACCTCGAGAGCGTGCGTCCGGCACTGGGCGACGACGGGGCAGGCGGCGCACACGGCCTTGGCCTGCGCGTCGCGGTTGCGACGGCGTGGCCCGCGCTCGCCCTCGGGGTGGAAGAAGACCTCGGGGCTGACGCCGCGGCAGGCACCGTCGAGCTGCCAGTCCCAGAGGTCGGCGACTGGACCGGGCAGGCGGGTGATCTCGGCCATGAACTCGTCTTTCGCGTGGGGCGGGAATGCCGCCGGTCGTACCGGTCCGCTCGGTGCGCGTGGGCGCGGAGCCGCGGAATCGACGCTAACCGGGCGCCAGATCACGGATAAAGACTGGAATCTTCAGGACTTGTTCAAGAATTGGCATCGGGATGGCATGCTCGTCCACGGGGGCAGTTCGCTGCATCCGTACTCGTCCGCTGAGGTCGGCGGGCACTACCATGGGCCCGCTTCGGCAGGGGCGCCACCGGCGGCGCGTGGGGTGTCGCCGGACGCAGAACCAACAGTTCGGGGGACGAGGACTTAGATGGGTCTTGGGTGGTCCACGCACACCGGCGTAACGACCGGGGGCGTCGGTGCGATGGAGCGGGTGGACGCTCCATCGCTTCGTGAGCTTGCGGCACTGTCCGCGCGCGACACCCATGCGCGTGACGTGTTGCTTGCGCGCGTGAGGGACATGGCCCTGCGGTACTCCCGCGTCCGCCTCGGCCGGTTCGGTGCCGAGGACACTGCCCAGGACGTCGCCCAGGAGGTGTGCATGGCTGTCGTTGCGGCTCTGCCGACCTACGAAGAGCGTGGCCTGCCCTTCGAGGCGTTCGTCTACACGATCACGGGCCGCAAGCTCGCCGACGCCCAACGTGCGGCGATGCGCAGCCCCGCCCCTGTGGCCGACGTGCCCGACGGCCCCGACGACGGGCCCTCGCCCGAGTCGGTGGCGGTGATGCGCGACGAGGCAGCGATCGCGATGTCCCTCATGCAGCAGCTGCCCGCGCAGCAGCGAGAGATCCTGACGCTCCGCGTCGCCGTCGGCATGTCCACCGACGAGACCGCCGCGGCACTCGGAATGTCCGCCGGCGCGGTCCGCGTGGCCCAGCACCGGGCCCTGAACAAGCTCCGCGCCATGATCGCGGAGGCCGGGGCGGGTGATGTCGCGTGAACGACCTCTCGCCCCTGAGCGACCTCATCGCCGACGACCTCCTCCTCGACCGCCTCGGTGGCCGCACCGACCCGGGCAGCGAGCCGATCGCCGCCCTGCTGGGCGCCCTGGCGACACAGGCCGACACGCCTCTCCCGTCGCGCACGGGCCGGCGCCGCATCGCCAACAAGCACCGTTATCTCGGCGCGTTCGCGGCCTTGGCGATCGCTGCCTCCGGGGCGGGCGTGGCCGCGGCCGTGTCGCTGCCGGACGCCGGGCCGAGCCAGTCGGACCGGGCCCGGATCGCCCAGAAGATGGACGCGAGCGCTCGCAGCGACGCCCCGAGCGCGCTGCTGTCCCGCCTCGGGCTCCCGCGCACGAGCGGCACGACGGCCGCGCGCGGCCTCGTGCTCGCGCGCCGCGATGACGGCACCATCGTGCTGCTGCCCGCGGCTTTCGCGGCGGCCGAGGTGGCCAGGCGCGGCGGTGCGGCCGCGACCGGCGACGACGACCCCAACGGAAAGTCCGTCGCAGGCCAGCCCGACGGCACCCAGGGCGACACCCCGCCCGGAGACAACGCGCGCGGCGACAGCACGCCGGGCGGCGCCACGGCCGACGACCCCGCCGACGGCACGGGCACACCCCAGCCCGACGACGGCGCCACGCAGGCCGGTGGCGGGCAGACCGGCACGCCACAGACGACCAGCACCGGCAAGAAGGACCCGAGGACGACCAAGGGCACCAAGGGCGGGACCGCCATCACGCCGACACCGACGACGACACCGACGACGACCCCGACGACGATCCCGACGACCGGCGCCCTGACGCCGGAGACGATGCTCGCGCCGTCGACGACCTCCGGCCAGGCCCGGCCCACGGTGCCCTACCTGCCGCCGGTCAAGGCCCGCACCGGCGACTCGACCGGGGACTCGACCGACGGCACGGCAGATGCGACGACCATCCCGCTGACAGACGACCAGACCGCCGCCCCCTGACCGTCCCGTCCCGGCGCACATCGGCGAGCCCTTAGAATTGGGCAATGAGCCTCGGATCGTCTGACGTGCCCGCTGCTTTCGCCACGATGGGGCTGACGTACGACGACGTCCTGCTGCTTCCCGGCTACAGCGACCTCGCTCCCACCGACATCGACACGACGACCCGCCTCACGCGCGAGCTGTCGATCCGGTCGCCGCTCATCTCGGCGGCGATGGACACGGTGACCGAGGCGCGCATGGCCATCGCGATGGCTCGCCAGGGCGGGCTCGGCGTGCTGCACCGCAACCTCTCGATCGCCGACCAGGCCTACCAGGTCGACCTCGTCAAGCGCACCCAGACCGGGATGATCTCCAACCCGATCACCATCGGCCCCGACCGCACGCTCGAGGAGCTCGACCAGATCTGCGGCGAGTACCGCGTCTCGGGCCTTCCCGTCATCGGTGACGACAAGAAGCTCATCGGCATGGTGACCAACCGCGACCTGCGCTTCACGCCGGTCGCCGAGTGGGCGAGCACGCTCGTCAGCGACGTCATGACGCCGATGCCGCTCATCACGGGCCACGTCGGCATCAGCCGCGACGAGGCGACGGCCCTGCTGCGCCAGCACAAGCGTGAGCGCCTGCCGCTCGTCGACTCCGAGGGCCACCTGACCGGCCTCATCACCGTCAAGGACTTCGTCAAGAGCGAGCAGTTCCCCAACGCGAGCAACGACGCCGACGGCCGTCTCATGGTCGGTGCCGCGATCGGCTACTTCGGCGACGCGTGGGAGCGTGCCACCACGCTCATCGAGGCCGGCGTCGACGTGCTCGTCGCCGACACGGCCCACGGCCACGTGCGACTGCTCATCGAGATGGTCGAGCGGCTCAAGAAGGACCCCGCGACGCGCCACGTCCAGGTCATCGGCGGCAACGTCGCGACGACCGCGGGCGCCCAGGCGTTCGTCGACGCGGGCGCCGACGCCGTCAAGGTCGGCGTCGGCCCCGGCTCGATCTGCACGACGCGCATCGTGACCGGCGTCGGCGCGCCCCAGGTCACGGCCGTCCACGCTGCGGCCCAGGCCTGCAAGCCGGCGGGCGTGCCGGTCATCGCGGACGGCGGCCTCCAGTACTCCGGCGACATCGCCAAGGCGATCGTGGCCGGCGCCGACTCGGTCATGGTCGGCTCGCTGCTCGCCGGCTGCGAGGAGAGCCCGGGGGAGCTGATCTTCGTCAACGGCAAGCAGTTCAAGAGCTACCGCGGCATGGGCTCGCTCGGTGCGATGAGCTCGCGCGGCAAGAAGTCCTTCTCGAAGGACCGCTACTTCCAGGCCGAGGTCGAGTCCGACGACAAGATCGTCCCCGAGGGCATCGAGGGACGCGTCGCCTACCGCGGGCCCCTGTCGGCGGTCGCCCACCAGATGCTCGGTGGTCTGCGCCAGTCGATGTTCTACGTCGGCGCGCGCACCGTCACCGAGCTGCAGGAGAAGGGCCAGTTCGTGCGCATCACGTCGGCCTCCCTCAAGGAGAGCCACCCGCACGACATCCAGGGCATCGCGCCCGCGCCCAACTACACGGTCGGCTGACCGCCCCACCCACGCCGTATGCCGGCCGGTGGGCGCCGCGTCGAGCTTCGAGCGGGAGCCGGCCGGACGGCATACGTGCTCAGAAGCTCGCGACGACTCCCGCGGCGCCGAGCAGGTCGACCATGCGGAAGTCGCCGTGGGTGCCGTAGGTCGGCGTCCACTCCGGGTCCTGGGCGAGGTACGAGTCGGCGTCGCCCTCGATGAGCCCGACGAAGACCTCGGCGACGATCCGGCCGCCGACCGGCCCGAGGTGTCGGCCCTGCGCCATGACATCGGCCTCGCGCAGGATGTAGAACCAGAGCGGGGTGCGCTGCTCGAGGTGCAGCGGCGCGAGGTCGGCGAGGTCCCCGGGCGCGAGGACGGGCAGCGTCATCGCCTTCGCCACCGCCTGCCCCGACGGCAGCTTCATCGTCAGCGCCCGCAGCAGGTTGCGCTGGGCCAGTGACACCGGGCTGCCCGTCGACTGGCCCATGAGCGCGAACAGCGGCGAGGACAGGGTGACGTCGATGAGCTTGTTGGGTCGGGCTCGGCCGTCGCCGAAGTCGAAGAAGGTCTGCCAGTCCACGAAGCGACGCGGCGCCCGGCAGCCGCCCCGCAGGTCGGCCGGGTCCTGGCTGCCCGCAGCCGTGTGGTCGAAGATCAGCGCGAAGAACTGCTTCGACGCGTCGGTGGCGGAGCGGCCGAAGTTCGCCCGGTACGACGGACGCACCTGTGAGTGGCCGAAGCGGTACGCGGCGACGGAGAACTCGACCGGGATGTACGGGTCGTTGCGCCAGCCGTAGTGCCTGCGCCCCTTCGTGAGGACGTCGAAGACCGTCGCCGCGCCGACGGTCTTCGGCAGGAACTCGTGCAGGATCATCCACTGGTAGTGCCAGCGCACGATGCGCTGCGCCTCGGCGAACACCTCCTCGACCGTGAGGATGCCGCCGAGGTCGGCCTTGACGTCGGCGACGACCCGGTTGTGGAAACGCAGCACGGCCAGGTGCAGCTGGCTGACGATGAGGTTCTCGTCGTTGCGCGGGTCGCCGATGATCGCGACGTCCTGGCTGTTGCGCGGCACGTCGCTCCGCACACCCCCGAGGGACACGGCGGCCGAGCCGGGGATCGTCTCGACGAGGAACGAGGTCGCACCATGGTCGACCGTGCGGTCGTAGAGGTGCGGGCTCACCCCGGGGCCGCCGCCGTAGACGCTGTCGAGGTCGAGGGCCGGTATGCGGAAGTTGCGGATCGACTCGGGGTCCTGCCGCCGGGCCAGCGAGCTCGTCGGGTCGAACGTCATGTCGTGGTCGAGGAACTGTCCCAGGAACGTCATCCCGGCCGTGAGGTCCGGGTTGTTCGGGTTGTCGAGGCTCAGGGCCGGGTCGGTGATGAGCGTGATGGGGTCGGTGCCGTCACCGGCGTCCATGATCCCGCCGGGCTCTCCGAGCTCCATCAGGGCTCGGCGGACGGTGGGGGTGTCTGCGGAGAAGGGCGGCAGCGTCGGGAACATCCGTCCGAAGCGCCCCTGCTCGTAGAACGTCGACTGCGGCGTGAAGACGCCGGCATCTGCTGATCCGTGTGCCATGGAGGTCAGTAGCTGGTCCGCTTCGCGGTGATACGTCAGGACACGGCATACGACGGGATGCCCGGGACGTCGCATGGAGCGCGGCCGGACGACGGACGAGCCGTCGCGGCCCTGTCGATAGGATCGGGCGGTGACCGAGATCGAGATTGGCCGAGGCAAGCGCGGGCGGCGCGCCTACTCCTTCGACGACATCGCCGTGGTGCCCTCGCGCCGCACGCGCGACCCCGAGGAGGTCTCGGTGTCGTGGCAGATCGACGCCTACCACTTCGACATCCCGGTCATGGCGGCGCCGATGGACTCCGTCGTCTCGCCCGAGAGTGCCATCGTCCTCGGAAAGCTCGGCGCGCTTCCCGTCCTCGACCTCGAGGGCCTGTGGACCCGGTACGAGGACCCGACCGCGCAGCTGCGCGAGATCGCCGAGATCGACCCCGCCGCCGCGACGGCACGCATGCAGCAGATCTACTCCGAGCCGATCAAGCCCGAGCTGATCACCGAGCGCCTCCGCCAACTGCGTGACGCCGGTGTCACCGTCGCGGGCGCCCTGTCGCCGCAGCGCACCCAGCAGCACTGGAAGACCGTCGTCGACGCCGGCGTCGACCTCTTCGTCATCCGCGGCACCACGGTGTCGGCCGAGCACGTCTCGGGCCGGGCCGAGCCGCTCAACCTCAAGCGGTTCATCTACGAGCTCGACGTGCCCGTCATCGTCGGCGGCGCCGCGTCGTACACCGCCGCCCTGCACCTCATGCGCACGGGCGCCGCCGGCGTCCTCGTCGGCTTCGGCGGCGGCGCGGCCCACACGACCCGCACGGCCCTCGGCATCCACGCCCCGATGGCCTCCGCCGTCGCCGATGTCGCCGCGGCCCGCCGCGACTACCTCGACGAGTCGGGCGGCCGCTACGTCCACGTCATCGCCGACGGCGGTGTCGGCACGTCCGGCGACATCGTCAAGGCCGTCGCGTGCGGCGCCGACGCCGTCATGCTCGGCGCGGCGCTCGCCCGTGCCACCGACGCTCCCGGAGGTGGCTACCACTGGGGCCCCGAGGCCCACCACCAGCAGCTGCCCCGTGGTGAGCGCATCGCCCTCGGCTCGCAGGCCTCGCTCGAGGAGATCCTCTTCGGACCTGGCCGTCATGCCGACGGCACGACGAACGTCATCGGCGCGCTCAAGCGTGCGATGGCGACGACTGGGTACTCCGACGTCAAGGAGTTCCAGCGCGTGGAGGTCGTCGTCTCGCCGTACCTCGGCAACTGAACCCCGGCGTCCGGACGAGCCCCCGGTCGGTCGCGACCGATACCGGACAGTATCCTTGTGCGGCAGTCGCGCCGACGAGCGCGCCGTTCAGGGGACCGGGACGACGTCCGCCGCGAGACCAGATCCACCAGAGCACAGGACCGCCTGTCACGGCCCGTGCGGGAAAGGCACCTGACATGACCGAGCCGACCACCGAGAGCGCGACCCCCTCGAAGCCTGGACGGCCGCTCTTCTCGATCGTCTCGGCGGTCTACAACGTGTCGCGCTACCTCGAGGAGTTCTTCGCCTCGATCGATGCGCAGACGTTCGACCTCTCGCGGCTGCAGGTCGTCCTCGTCGACGACGGGTCGACCGACGACTCGCGGGCGGTCGTGGAGGCGTGGGCGGCGCGGGCGCGTTGCGAGGTGGTCGTGCTGCACCAGGAGAACGCCGGCCAGGCCGCGGCCCGCAACGCCGGCCTCGAGCACGCCACCGGCGAGTGGGTCACCTTCATCGACCCCGACGACACGGTCAACGCTCGCTTCCTCGCCTCGATGGCAGCCTTCGCCGGCGAGCACCCCGAGGTGCAGTTCCTGTCGGCCAACGTCGTGCTGCGCAACGAGGCCACCGGCGAGCTGGGCAAGCACCCCCGCTGGAAGATGTACACCGACAGCCGCCTCGTCGACCTCGACGTCGCGACGTCGTACATCCCGGGAAGCTCGACGACCTCCCTGATGCGTCGTGACGTGATCGGCGACCTGCGCTTCAACCCTGGGCTGCGTCCGAACTTCGAGGACGGCGACTTCGCCGTCCGCTACCTGCTGCAAGCCCCGAGCCGCAACACCGGCTTCGTCGGGTCGGCGCGCTACTACTACCGCAAGCGGGGCGACCAGAGCTCGACGCTCCAGACGGGCATCTCCGCCGTGGGTCGCTACTCGACGGTGCCGCGCGAGGGCTACCTCACGCTCCTGCGCGACGCCGCGCAGCGCTTCGGCGAGATCCCGATGTGGGTCCAGCACGTGATCCTCTACGAGCTGTCGTGGTACTTCTCGTCCGAGGACGCGATGGCCAACTCCGCGTCGGCCATCGAGGGTGAGCTGGCGGAGACGTTCCGCGAGACGCTCGGCGAGATCGCCGAGCTGCTCTCGCCCGACGTCGTCGACTCGTTCTCGATCCGCAGGCTCCAGCCGCACTGGCGCGACATCCTGCTGCACGGCCTGCGGGGCAAGTCCTGGCACACGACGTATGCCGTGACCGACGGCTACGACCGCACCAAGCGGTTGGTGCGCGTGCTCTACCGCTACATCGGCGACCCGCCGGCCGAGGTCGTCTACTCTCGCGGCAAGCCCAAGGCCCCCGTGCACGCCAAGACGCGCGCCATCGACTTCTTCGGCGACACCCTCATGTGGGAGCGGATCCTCTGGGTCGACGCCCGCGGCACCCTCGAGGTGCGCCTCGACGGCGGCCGGGTCGAGCTGCTCAGCGGCTGGAAGGGCAACCGCGTCCGGGCCCTCGGGGCCAAGGCGATCGTGCGGCGCTTCCGTCCCACGCCGCCGCGCCGCCGCGACGCGATCGACCGCCTCAAGGTCGACCCGGTGCGCATCCTCGCCTCCCGGGGTCCGGTGCGGCGGGAGTTCGGTGGGGCGTGGGTGTTGATGGATCGGATCCATGATGCGAACGACTCGGGGGAGATTCTGTTCCGGTGGTTGCGTGA